>VGDE01000143.1 GCA_016869875.1 Alphaproteobacteria bacterium | reverse complement strand
AGCGCTGGCGCACAGCGTGCAGCGTGTCCCGGACGGTCACCGGATGCGCCCTGAGCACGCGGTGAAACAGGGGCTGGGTCTGCGTGGAGGCGCGATTGCCCACGCCCGGGGCCGTCCGTTCGGTTGGGGTCATTCAAGAAGCTCCTTCTGAGCGGGAATGGGGGCGGATGTCGAAGACGCTGTCCATGCGCGTCAGCCGAAAGACCCGTTCGACGTTCGGGGTCAGGGCGCACAGCACCAGGGCCAGATTTTCGGGCAGGCTCTTGCGGACGGCGATCATGGCGCCCAGGCCCGAGCTGTCCATGAAGTCGACCGAAGCCATGTCCAGGTGCACGGGCTTGCGGTTCTTGGCCACGATCTCTCGCAGCTTGTCCTTGAACAGGGTGGCGATGGCGGCGTCGATGCGGCTTTCCGTGATCCGGATGTTCAGATGAGTTTCTGCATCTTCGACGATGAACTGCATGATCGGCCCTTTCCTGCACTCTGGCGACCTGACTAGACGCAAATGGTTACGATCCGGTAAGTCAGGGGCCAGGCATGGAGGGGGGAAATTCATGACAAGTCGAGAGATCTATGTCCGGGGCGCCGCGCGGACGCCGATGGGCGGGCTGCAAGGGGCGCTGTCGGGCCTGTCGGCACCGCAGCTGGGCGGGGCGGCCATTGCGGCGGCGCTGTCGCGCGCGGGCTTGGCGCCCGATGCGCCCGAAGCCCTGTTCATGGGCTGCGTCCTGCCGGCGGGACAGGGCCAGGCCCCCGCGCGCCAGGCCGGTTTCGCGGCCGGCCTGCCGCAAGAGGTGCCGGCGACCACTCTGAACAAGATGTGCGGCTCGGGGATGCAGGCGGTGATGATGGCCGGGGACGCCATCCGCGCAGGCAGCGCCGACCTGATCGTGGCGGGCGGCATGGAGAGCATGTCGAACGCCCCCTATCTTTTGCCCAAGATGCGCGGCGGCGCACGGCTTGGCCACGGACAGGTCCTGGACCACATGTTCCTGGACGGGCTGGAGGATGCCTATGACAAGGGCCGCCTGATGGGAACCTTTGCCGAGGATTGCGCGGCCGAGTTCGCCTTTTCGCGTCAGGCCCAGGACGATTATGCCCTGGCCAGCCTCACGCGGGCGCAGGAGGCCATCGGCGGCGGAGGCTTTGCGGCCGAAATCGTGCCCGTCACCGTGCCGGCCCGCGGGGGGGACACGGTCGTGGACCGCGATGAGCAGCCGGGGCTGGCACGGCCGGACAAGATCCCGCACCTGAAGCCCGCCTTCCGCAAGGACGGCACGGTGACGGCGGCCAACAGCTCCAGCATCTCGGACGGGGCGGCGGCGCTGGTCGTCGGCACGCAGGCCCAGGGCGCCCTGGGCCGGATCGTCGGCTATGCCAGCCACGCCCAGGCGCCCGGCGCCTTTCCAACCGCCCCCGTGCCCGCCGCCGAAAAGCTGTTGTCGCGCATCGGCTGGACCACGGCGGATGTCGACCTGTGGGAGGTGAACGAGGCCTTTGCCGTTGTTCCCATGGCCTTCATGGCGCGCATGGGGCTGGGTCATGACAAGGTCAATGTCAACGGCGGCGCCTGTGCGCTGGGCCACCCGATCGGGGCGTCGGGGGCGCGCATCATCGTCACGCTGATCCATGCGCTGCAGGCGCGCGGGCTGAGGCGCGGGGTGGCGGCCATCTGCATCGGCGGCGGCGAAGGGACGGCACTGGCGGTCGAGCTGGCCTGAAATCAGGCAGGAGGCTTGCGGATTGGGCAGACCGGTCCCCTGCTCCTCCCGATTCTGCGGAACGAACGGGCATTGGTTCCGGTTCTTCTGTGGACTTCATGTCGGCGGTCCCGGATCATCACTGACGGAAGGCCCGAACAAGAATGCGCCAAGCAGTGGGGGGATGATGACGTGTTATAACGAGATGTTCGAGGGCGACCGCGTCCGTGAGCCCTATGCCCGGCTGCGGGAATGGGTCGAGACCATGCCCGACGACTTCCGCCAGATGAAGCAGGCCGAGGCCGAGGCGCTGTTCCGCCGCATCGGCATCACCTTCGCCGTTTATGGCGAGGGCGGCGACCCGGACCGGCTGATCCCCTTTGACATGATGCCCCGCGTCTTTGAACAGGCCGAATGGCGCAGGCTGGAACGCGGCATCAAGCAACGCGCCCGCGCCCTGAACGCCTTCCTTCGCGATGTTTATGGCCGCGGAGAGATCATCCGCGCCGGCCGGATCCCGGCCCGGCTGGTTTACCAGAACGCGGCCTATGAAAAGGCGGTGGTGGGTTTCGTGCCTCCGCGCGGCGTTTATTCGCACATCATCGGCATCGACCTGGTCCGCACCGCCAAGAACGAGTTCTATGTGCTCGAGGACAACTGCCGCACGCCCTCGGGTGTCAGCTACATGCTGGAAAACCGCGAGATCATGATGCGCATGTTCCCGCAGCTGTTCCGCGGCAACCGGATCGAGCCGGTGGACCAGTATCCCGAACTGCTGCGCCGCACGCTGGAATCCGTCGCGCCCGCCAAGTGCAGCGAACGCCCGACCTGCGTGATCCTGACCCCGGGCCATTACAACAGCGCGTATTACGAACACAGTTTCCTGGCGAACCTGATGGGGGTCGAACTGGTCGAAGGACAGGACCTCTTCGTGGACGGAGAGTTCTGCTACATGCGGACCACGACCGGGCCGCGCCGGGTGGACGTGATCTATCGCAGGATCGACGATCTTTTCCTGGACCCGCTGTGCTTCCGGCCGGATTCGATGCTGGGCGTACCCGGGCTGATGGATGTGTATCGTTCCGGCGGGGTATCGATCTGCTCGGCCCCGGGGGCGGGCGTGGCGGACGACAAGGCGATCTATACCTTTGTGCCGGACATGGTGCGTTTCTATCTGGGGGAAGAGCCGATCCTGAACAACGTCCAGACCTGGACGCTGTGGAAGGACGACGATTACCGCTATGTCATGGAGCATCTGCCCGAACTGGTCGTGAAGGAGGTCCATGGATCGGGCGGCTACGGAATGCTGGTCGGGCCGAAATCGACCAAAGAGGAAGTCGAGGCGTTTCGCGCCAAGATCATGGCCAATCCGTCGAACTACATTGCCCAGCCCACACTGGCATTGTCCACCTGCCCGACCTTTGTCGAGGACGGCATCGCGCCGCGTCATGTGGACCTGCGGCCCTTTTGCCTGTGCGGCGACCGGATCGAGCTGGTGCCCGGCGGGCTGACCCGTGTCGCGCTGCGCGAAGGCAGCCTTGTCGTGAACTCGTCGCAGGGCGGGGGCGTCAAGGACACCTGGGTCCTGTCGGAATAAAAGGGGAGATCGACCATGCTCAGCCGCACCGCATCGAACCTGTTCTGGATGGGCCGCAACCTGGAACGCGCCGAAACCGCCGCGCGCCTTCTGGACGTGGGGCAGCGGATCACGCTCTTGCCCAACACCGAGGCCGGTTACCAGAACGAGTGGAACTCGCTGCTGCAGGCGTCCGGAACATCGGCCCTGTTTGCGCAGAAATACGGCGAGATCAGCCAGGAGAACATCGAGGAGTTCATCTTCTTCGACCGCGACAACCCGTCCTCGGTCGCCAGTTGCCTGGAAAAGGCCCGCGAAGGCGGACGCATCGTACGCACCGCCCTGACCAGCCAGGTCTGGGACGCGCTGAACGTGTCCTATCAGGAACTGCGCAAGATCGAGAGGATGCCGCGCTCCAAGCTGGACACGGCGTCGCTGACGGACTTCACCACCAGCCACACCTCCACCGTGCGCGGCGCGATCAACGCCACCCAGCTGCGCAACGACGGCTGGCACTTCATGAACCTGGGCTATGGGCTTGAACGCGCCGATGCCACCGCCCGCCTGCTGGACGTCAAGTACTTCGTGCTGCTGCCCCGGATCGAGTTCGTGGGCTCGGGTCTCGACACCTACCAGTGGCAGGTGATCCTGCGGGCACTGTCGGCGCACCGGGCCTATCACTGGGCCTATGGCGGCGACATCACTGCGGGTCAGGTGGCCGACTTCCTGATTCTGAACGGGGAAAGCCCCCGGTCGCTGATCACCTCGCTCTACGAGGCGGTCTGGCACCTGGACGGGTTGGTGCGCCGCTATGGCGACGGGGTGCCCACCTCGGCCCGCGACAAGGCGCGCGAGGTGCTGACGGCCCTTCAGGGACGTCAGATCGACATGATCTTCGACGAGGGCCTGCACGAGTTTCTCAGTTGGTTCATCAACGAGTTGTCCACGGTCTCGAACCTGGTCCACCAGGACTATCTGCTGGGAGGCGTCTGAGCCATGAAGCTGCAAATCAGCCATGAAACGATGTATCGCTATGGCCGCCCGATCCGGAACCTGGTGCAAAGCCTGCGGCTGACGCCATCGGTCTTCGAGGGACAAAAGACCCATGCCTGGCAGATCGACGTGTCCGGCGGCATCAGGGGGCCCGGCTTTCGCGATGGCGCGGGCGACTGGATCGAAGGCTGGACGGTGCGCGGTCCTGTCGATCAGGTCACCGTCCGAATCTACGGGCGCATCGACACCCGCGACATGGCCGGCGTCCTGCGGGGCCACCGCGAGATGATCCATCCCCTGACCTATCTGCGCGACACCTCGTCCACGCAACCTGACGACGCGCTGCGCGACCTGGCCGGCTCGGTCACCGGGCATGCGGACGAACTGGACCTGGCGCACAGGCTGTCGGCCCTGATCAGCGACCGCATCGCCTATCGCCCGGGGGTCACGGGAACCGGCACAACCGCCGCCGAGGCCCTGGCCCAAGGCGAGGGCGTGTGCCAGGACCACACCCATGCCCTGATCGCCGCAGCGCGGCTGCGCCAGCTGCCCGCACGCTATGTTTCGGGTTACCTGCACTCGACCGTGGACGGGCAGGCCCATGATGCTGCCCATGCCTGGGCCGAGATCCGGGTCGAGGGCTTGGGCTGGGTGGGATTCGATGCCGCCAACCGCTGCTGCCCGGACGACCGCTATGTCCGGCTGGGTTCGGGCCTTGACGCGGCCGATGCCGCCCCGATCCGAGGCGTTGCCATGGGCAGCGGCAGCGAGGAACTGGACGTGAGCGTCCGGGTCGAGGAGATGGCCCAGTAACGCCTGTCCGCCCGTTTACCAGAAGCGGATGTCCTTTCAGGGTCCGGGGGGTGCAAACCTCCCGGACCTTTTCTCTCACAGCGTGATGCGATAGCGGGCGAAGCCGTCGGGCGCCTCGCCCGCCGCCTCGATTGCCAGCGTCGTCACATCCTCCAGATAGTTCGCCGCGCCGGGGCCGGTGTCGAACAGCACCGTCGCGCCCTCCAGCGGCGCAAAGGACCAGTTGCCGTCGGCGGCTGGATCAATGCTGCCCTGATCCACGATATAGCGCACGATCACGTCCCGGTTCGTGTCCGGCCCCTCGAAGACGATGGTGGACCCATCGGCCCCTGGAAAGGACCCCCCGCCCGAGGCGCGATAGTTGTTCGTCGCGATGATGAACTCGGCCTCCGGGTCGATGGGCCGGCCGTCGAAGGCCAGATCCACGATCCGGTTCGCCTCCGCGTCCACGACGTCGCCCTCGCGGCCGTAGCGCGCGGGCTGCGACAGGTCGATCCTGTAGGTCACGCCGTCGATGACGTCGAAGTTGTAGGAGGGGAATTCATCATTCAGCAGCATCTGGTCTGCCTCGCCCGGCGTGATCCGGTTGAAGGCTCCGGCGCTGCGTTCCAGCCAGTCCTTGACCTGCTGCCCCGTCACCCGAACGGCGCGGATCGTGTTGGGGTACAGGTACAGGTCGGCCACGTTGCGGATGGCGATGTCGCCCGCCGGCACATCGGTGAAATAATCCGGCCCGCCCCGGCCGCCCGCCTTGAAGGGCGCGGCCGCCGACAGGATCGGCAGGCCCGCATGCTCGGTCCCTTCCAGCATCCGGGCGATGTACCACGATTGGGCATTCGACACGATCTGCACCGAAGGATCGTCCGCCACCATCGCGAAATAGCTGTAAAGCGGCGCGGTGGTCTGGCCCACCGGGCGGCGGACATAATCCAGCGTCTGCTGATGCTCGGCTGCGGTGGCCTCCTCGACGGCGGCGACGCTTTCGACCAGCGGGACGATCTGGTTCTCGGCGTCGCGCTCATAGATCGGGCGCGCCTCGACCTCGTGGCTGACGACGACCCAGGCATCGCCCTGTCGCTGCAGCAACAGGTCCACCAGCCCCATGTGAGAACCCCAGAACCCCGCCATCACGCCCGGCTTGCCGCCGATGGTGCCGGCCTCCACGTCGACGCCTGCGAAACCCTCGAAATCGGGGCCGGGAAAGACCAGGTGCGAATGGCCTGTCAGCACCACGTCGATGCCCTCGACCCCGGCCAGAGGGATGGCCGCGTTTTCCATCCCCGGCTCGGCCCGCGCGGCGCCGATCCCGGAATGGGCCAGCGCGATCACCAGGTCCACCCCTTCGTCGCGCAGCTTCGGCACCCAGGCCTCGGCCGCCTCGACGATGTCACGGGCAGTCACCTTTCCTTCCAGATGCGCGCGGTCCCATTGCATGATCTGTGGCGGGACAAAGCCGATGATGCCGATGCGGATCGGGTGCGCCTGTCCCGCGCCATCGACCAGCTCCCGCTCCAGCACGGCATAGGGCGGGACCAGGGTGCGATCCTCGGCGGCGCTGGCGCCCTCCTGTGTGACGACATTGGCGCAGACGACGGGATAGCCCGCTCCGGCCAGGCTGCGCTCCAGGAACTCCAGCCCATAGTTGAACTCGTGATTGCCCAAGGTGCCCGAATCGAAACCCAGCTCGTTCATGGCCTGGATGACGGGATGCGTCTGGCCTTCGGCCATGCCGCGTTCATAAGCGATATAGTCGCCCATCGGGTTGCCCTGCAGGAAATCGCCGTTGTCCAGCAGCAGCGCATTTGTCGCCTCGGACCGCACGGCCTGGACCAGTGCGGCCGTGCGCGACAGGCCCACCGTGTCCACCGGCTTGTCCGCGTAATAGTCGTACGGCCAGACGTGGACATGCAGGTCCGTCGTTTCCATGATCCGCAGATGCGCCTGCCCGGCCTCGGCCCGTGCCGAGAACGGGTGCAGCACCGCCAGCGTCAGGCCCGCAACACCCGTGGACAGGAACCCGCGTCGGGTCAGGGCAAAGGTCGTGGTCATGGTCGTCATCCCTTGGTCATCGTCTCGAATCTTGCATCATCTGCAGCGTTCCTGCCAGATGCCGTCAACAGTTTCATGACAGGCGGCAGGGCGTGCCGCCACTCTGGCAGGCATTTCCGCCACCGCACGAAACCAGTGATTGCGGCGCCTGCGACAGGCACTTAGTCTGCCGGCAAGACCTGAACGGAAAGACCCTGCCGATGACCTATTGCGTCGGATTGAAACTGAACGCCGGGCTCGTGCTCTTGTCCGACACGCGCACGAATGCCGGATTGGACAACATCTCGTGCTATCGCAAGATGTTCTTCTTCGAGAATCCGGGCGAACGCATCATCGCGATCATGACCGCAGGTTCGCTTTCGGTGACCCAGACCACCATCGCCCGCCTAGAGGAGGCGATCGCGGACGAATTTGCGGACGAGACGACCTCGATCCTCAAGGCGCCGACGATGCTTCGCGTCGCCACGATCATCGGCGACACCCTCAGCCGCACCCGCCGCGAAATCGCCGAACAATGCCGCGACCTGCGCCAGCAGGCCTCGGCCAGCCTGATCGTCGCGGGCCAGCGCCAGGGCGGCGACACCCGCCTGTTCCTGATCTATCCCGAAGGCAACTTCATCGAGGCCACCGACGACACGCCCTTTCTGCAGATCGGCGAGCATAAATACGGCAAGCCGATCCTCGACCGTGTCGTGACCCCCGCCACCGGCCTTGCGGATGCGCAAAAGGCAGTACTTCTGTCGATGGACAGCACGCTGCGCTCGAACCTGTCGGTGGGAATGCCGCTGGACCTTGCGGTCATCGAGCGGGGCTCCTGCGCGGTGACGTCCCGCCGCCGCATCCTTGAGGGCGACACCGACTTCATGGACATGAGCGCAGCCTGGTCCGCCGCCTTGCGGGACAGCTTTGTCAAGGTTTCCATCTGACTGTCGCATCCCTTGTGCGGAAATATCCTCGCGGCAACCCGCAAGAAGGGGCAGGCAGAGTCAGCTAGCCGCGCATGCGCGTTGAAGCAGGACTGACGCTGCGTTAATCAGGCAGGACACAGCCTGAGGACATCCCATGACCGACAAGACCAGCCGCACCCGCATCACGCCCGAGGAGGCGCTGGCCTATCACATGGAGCCCCGTCCGGGAAAATACGATATCGTTGCCTCGACGCCCATGACCACGCAGCGCGACCTGTCGCTGGCCTATTCGCCGGGCGTTGCGGTGCCCGTCCAGGCCATCGCCGACCGCCCCGAGACGGCCTATGACTACACGACCAAGGGCAACATGGTCGCCGTCATCTCGAACGGCACGGCGATCCTTGGGATGGGCAACCTGGGGGCGCTGGCCTCCAAGCCGGTGATGGAGGGCAAGGCCGTCCTCTTCAAGCGCTTTGCCGATGTGAACGCCATCGACCTGGAACTGGACACCGAGGACGCGGACGAGTTCATCAACGCCGTCCGTCTGATGGGCCCGACCTTTGGCGGCATCAACCTGGAGGACATCAAGGCGCCCGAATGCTTCATCATCGAGCAGCGCCTGAAGGAACTGATGGACATCCCGGTCTTCCATGACGATCAGCACGGCACGGCCGTGATCTGCGCGGCGGGCCTGCTGAACGCGCTGGAACTGTCCGGCAAGAAGATCGAGGACGTGAAGATCGTCCTGAACGGCGCGGGCGCGGCGGGCATCGCCTGTCTTGAGCTGCTGAAGTCGATGGGCGCGCGGCATGACAACTGCCTCATGTGCGACACCAAGGGCGTGATCTGGCAGGGCCGCACCGAGGGCATGAACC
>VGDE01000142.1 GCA_016869875.1 Alphaproteobacteria bacterium | reverse complement strand
ACGTCGTTCGTCCAGCGTCAGGTTGGTGAAAGGGCGGCTCATCACATGCTCCTGAATAGCTTCAGGAAACTATCGAGTGATGCATTCCAGAATGGAATGTGCCGAAGCCGAGAACCACCTGAGCGGCTTCACCGGACGGTTACAGATGGCCGACAGTCGGGGTGCGCTTGTGCTGCTGCGTCATCTGCCGCCAGCCAGGCACTTCGGGGGTGACAAGGCTTATAATGCCGCCTGGCTGCGAGAAGAGCTCCCGGATTGTGGCATCCGTTCCTGCATCCCGCCCGGAAAGAAACGCAGGAAGCCAGCCAGATACAACAAGCGGCTTTATCGCAAACGCCACCGCATTGAGAATGCCTTCGGTCGTCTGAAGGACTGGCGAGGCATCGACCCTAGAGGAGCCTAAGGTCTATACGAACACGGAGATCGCCGGGACCAGATGGCATGCCTGGGACCGGCCCTTTTTCCGCAATTACTCGAATTGCGTGACCTTTTTCCGTCCAAGAATCGTTACAAACCTCCCCCACCCACTGCCAGATACGTGGGAAGTGCCGGTTATTGCCCACTCGCAGAGCGTAAGACCAACCCATACTGTCAGCGATACGTCTCATTGCCTCGCGCAGAAGATCTGCGAGAAGCAGATCGACCTTACGCTTGCCTTCGTCATAGATTGTCAATTGCTGTACGGACTCGATGATTGCGGTCTTGGCGAGGTGCGGGCTGACATGCTCCATGTCCTGCAACAAGAACGAAGCGCGGTCCTGCGGAGCAATTTTGTCCATCTCCCCGATCATTCCCGATACTTCCGGGTTACCGGCGGCTTCTTTTTCAAAAGCAGCCTTCAAAGGAGCTCCACCGGCCTTGTCCATGGCCATGGAGAATATGCCTACGATTTCCTCAAAGCGCGAGCGTGGCTGAGTCTTCTTCAGTTCTAACGGCTCACCATGAACCTTGAGCCAAGCGTCCTGCATCATGCGGGTGGCGGTAGCATATGTCTTTACGGAGCCAAGCATGAAGCGGTAGTCAGGAAAGTTGTCGTTTGGCATTCGGGAGCTCTATAACAGGAGGGCGATTTATAATTAGGCTTTTTCCGCAAGTAGATGGAGCTATGCGGGAGTTTGGGTGACGCGGCCTAATCAAGCGGCGCGGTTTTCGGTGTGGCGCGCGGCGACACCGTCGGTGAATGTGACGCCTTCGATGACCAAAGGCAACTGGTTCGCCCCCTTCAGGCGGCGCCACGTCTTGGCGGCAGCCTGAACGAGCTTGAAAACCATGAGCTTCGCCGTCTTCTGCGAGAGCGCGCCCTTGGTTCGGACGGTCCGGTGCCGAACAGTAGCGAAGACGCTCTCACCGAGAATGCATTCGGCCGCCTGAAAGACTGGCGCGGCATGAAAGATGCGGAGACATCTTCCTCAACGCCATCGTCATATTCCGGATCTCATGTTTATAGGGATAGACTATAGAGTATTGCAACTTAATCTTTTCGAAACGTTTTAAAAGTAACGACGATCCTGTGGTTCATCTGGCAACGGTAGAATTTCTACCTGCATCGGGTTAGCGCGGCACGTCTGTCGTTCAAGTCGCCTGCTTCCTCCTTGCGTACCTCAGATGATCTGCATCTGAGGTGAAAGGACTGGGACAAAATGAAGATTCTTCCCGATGCAAAGAGCAATTATCAAGCCGCTTCTTATGTAGCACTGGTGGCAATGCTCATTGTTCTCATGAGCCTTGCTTTTCCAAAGCAAGCACTGGCGCAATCCGCGTCATGCAACGCGCTCAACAGCAGTCCAATCAGCTCTTCTTCCACCGTATCGGCGTTGTTGCACTTATCGGTGAGGTGGATTCACGTTGTGAATCCTGCATGCTAGCTTCGGGACATGCCGAAGCCTTCTTCTCCCCGCTACCGCACGACGAACTGGCCTGACTATAACGCCGCCCTGCGCCGCCGCGGTTCGCTGTCGATCTGGTTCGACCCGACGATGGCCTGGCATGCTACGAAGACCGGCAAGCGTGGTCATCCGGAGACCTTCTCCGAGAGCGCGATCCAGACCTGCCTGACGCTGAAAGTGCTGTTCGGCCTGCCGCTGCGGCAAACGGTCGGGCTGGTCGCCAGCCTGATCGAGATGGCGGGATTGGACTGGCCGGTTCCGGATCATTCCACGCTCTGCCGACGTCAGGCACGGCTTGCTGTGCAGATCCCCTACCGCCGCCCGGACGGTCCCGTGACCCTGCTGATCGACAGCACCGGTATCAAGTTCCGTGGCGATGGCGAGTGGCAGGCGCGCAAGCATGGTGCGTCTCGACGCAGGCAATGGCGCAAAGTCCATATCGGCATGGATGCTCAGACTGGCGACGTCCGGGCCGTCGAATTCACGTCGAGCCGACAGGGCGACAGCCCGCTGCTGCCGGACCTGCTTGCGCAGATCCCCGAGGATGAAGAAATTGGCTCGGTCACGGCTGACGGCGCCTATGACACCAGACAATGCCATGGCGCGATCGTTGATCGAGGGGCCGAAGCGCGCATCCCCATCCGCCGGAACGGTCGCGCCTGGAAAAAGGATTGCCCGGCCGCACGCGTCCGCAACGACATCCTGCACCAGACACGACACCTCGGACGAGCCAACTGGAAGCGTTCGGTCGGCTACCACGTCCAAAGTCGGGTCGAGGCGCGGATGAATTGCCTCAAGGCCTTCGGCGAACGCATCGCCTCACGCGACCCGGATCGACAGACTGCAGAAATCCAGATCCGCATCGCCATCATGAACAGATACAACGCACTCGGCAGGGCCGAGATCAAAGCCGTTGGCTGAACGCAAAGCGCGATAGGGTCATCTCAGCCCGATAGGGTCATCTCAGCCCGCAGCCAATTAGCGCAACAACGCCCCTTGGCACGACAAGGGCGAGGGTGATGATGCGCGGGGCGGACAAGGTAAGCGGGTCGCTGTTCAGCTATGTCGATTTTAAGGAGCGCATTCCGGCTCAGCACCTGGCTCGCGCAAGATCCGGCAGGTGGTGAACGACGCGCTGGCCAGCTTGGATGCCGAGTTCGAGGCGCTCTATACCAATTTTGGCCGCCCTTCGATTGCGCCGGAACGCCTCCTCCGGGCCAGCCTGCTCCAGATCCTGTTCTCAGTCCGCTCCGAGCGGCAGTTGATGGAGCAGATGCAGTATAACCTGCTGTTCCGGTGGTTCGTGGGGCTGGGCATCGACGACGAAGTCTGGGTCCCGACGGTGTTCACGACGAACCGCGACCGGCTGCTGACGACCGAGATGTCACGCAAGGTGATGGCGGCGATCCTGGCACACCGGGAGGTCGTGCCGCTCTTGTCGGACGAGCATTTCTCGGTTGACGGCACGCTGGTCAAGGCTTGGGCCTCGATGAAGAGCTTTCAGCCGAAGCCTGACGTTGCACCGCCTGATGACGAGGGACCGGGCGACCCGCCTTCGCCAGACACGAACGCCGCCGACCAGCCTGAACAGCCCCAAGCCGAGACCGGCCTGATGTCCCTCCCCACCCGCCTGAACCGCAACTCTGAGGTCGACTTCCGGGGCAAGAAGCGCTCGAACGCCACTCATGTCTCCACCACCGACCCGGAGGCCCGGCTCTACAAGAACTCTCCCAGCACTGGCGCGATGCTGTGCTTCATAGGCCATGCCTTGATGGAAAACCGGCACGGATTGATTGTTCAGGGCGACCTGACCCAGGCCGACGGCCATGCAGAGCGCAAGGCGGCGCTGGACATGATCCATCGCCATTCTCCCGGATCGACCCGCAGGCTGACCCTCGGGGCAGACAAGGGATTTGACGCGGCCGAGTTCGTCGCTGATCTGCGGCAGGCCTGCGTGACCCCGCATGTCGCGCAGAAATCGCGGCACTCAGCGATCGATAGACGAACCACCCGGCACGGCGGCTATGCGCTTTCCATAAAGCGCCGCAAGCGGATTGAAGAAGCTTTCGGTTGGGCCAAGACTGTCGGCGGCATGGCCCAGACCGTCTATCGCGGCCTAGAGCGGGTGCGTTCCCGCTTCATCCTGACAATGGCCGCCAACAACCTCGCCCGACTGCCCCGATTGCTGGCAGCATGAGCCCGATAGCGGGCTCCAGGAGCGTGTCTCACGTGTGGAGGCTGACTAGAACACCCACGCCTCCCGTTCTGAACAACGGGAAACCGTTCCAGCGCCTCGACTAATTCAGCGGCCTGCTAGGGTCAGGATTCATAACCAATAGATGACGACAGCTGCGAGGGCGATTGCGGATAGGAAGACCTTTGGGCATCGGTCGTAGCGGGTCGCCACGCGCCTCCAGTCCTTAAGCCTGCCGAACATGATCTCGATGCGGTTTCGCCGCTTGTAGCGTCGCTTGTCGTGTTTGACCGGGGTCTTCCGCTGCTTTCTGCCGGGGATGCAGGCACGTATCCCCTTGTCTGGCAATGCTTCCCTGAACCAGTCGGCGTCATAGCCGCGATCGCCGAGAAGCCATTTGACATTGGGCAGGCTACTCAGCATCGCTCGCGCGCCGGTATAATCGCTTACCTGTCCGGCCGAGACGAACAGATCGATTGGTCGCCTCAGGCTGTCGCAGACGGCGTGCAGCTTGGTGTTCATGCCGCCCTTGGTGCGACCGATCAGGCGACCACGCCCCCCTTTTTGACGGCCATGCTGGTCGCCGTTCGGTGTGCCTTCAGGTATGTCGCGTCGATCATCACGGTCGTCTCCTCGCCATGCTCGGCGGCCAGGCCGACCATGATCCGAGCGAAGATACCCTTCTCGCTCCAGCGCTTCCACCTGCTGTAAAGTGTCTTGTGTGGACCGTAGGCTACCGGAGCGTCGCGCCAGCGCAACCCATTGCGATTGATGAAGATAATCCCACTCATCACCCGTCTGTCGTCCACCCGCGGCTTGCCGTGCGACTTCGGGAAGAAAGGGGAAAGCTTGGCCATCTGCGCGTCGGTCAGCCAGAAAAGGTTGCTCATGTCACCGCTCCGTTTTCCGAGCCGTGAATCACGCAGCACATCGAAAATCAATGCATCCTGACCCTAGTAGTCGCCGACACACTGGAGCCGGGTGCCACGGTGAACGCGGTGGCGGATCGCTATGGCGTGCAGCCGAACCAGCTGTCGGCGTGGCGGCGGTTGGCCAAGCAGAGCAAGCTGGTGCTGCCATCTGCACCGACCGATGAGCCGGTTTTTGCCCCGCTTGTGGTTTACGATCCGGCGCCAGCACCCCCTTCCTGCGACAGGCGGCCAGCTGAAGAGCAGATCCGGATCGTGATCGGTGAGGTGAGGCTCGAACTGGCGGCGGACACGCCTGCCGTTCGGTTGGCCGAGATCGTCCGGGCGCTCGGAGCCGCGCCGTGCTGATGCCGTCGCAGGGCATGCGAATCCTGGTGGCGACCAAGCCGGTGGACTTCAGGAAGGGGCATGACGGGTTGGCGGCGCTGGCGCAGTCGATGCTGGCGGAAGACCCCTTCACCGGCACGATCTTTGTGTTCCGCTCGAAGCGCGCCGACCGGCTGAAGATCCTGTTCTGGGACGGCAGCGGCCTGGTGATGGCTTACAAGCGCCTCGAAGCCGACAGCTTCACCTGGCCCGCTGTCCGGGACGGCGCCCTGACCTTGAGTCGAACGCAATTCGAGGCGCTTTTTGCCGGCCTCGACTGGCGCCGGGTCCGGCCTCTGGAGACCCCGAAGCCGGCCGTTGTAGAATGACTTAAACGACAGAAAAGGCGAGCAATATCAGGTTGACCGAGCTATGATCGCGACATGTCCACAGTCCTGTCCATCGATCTGTCCGTCATCTCTGAAAGCCAGCGCGCTGCTGTGCTGGCGGTGCTGCGCGAACGGGATGCGTTGCGGGAAAGCAACCGGCGGCTGGAGCATCTCATCGCCGAACTGAACCAGGTCGTGCATGGCAAACGCTCGGAAAAGCTGAACGACGACGAGCGCCAGCTGGCTTTCGAGGATCTCGAAGCTGCCGTGGCTGAGGTCGAGACCCGGCAGGATGCGGAGGTTGGTTTCCGCACGCCTTCGCGTAGAGCCGCACGCCGCAATCGCGGACATCTTCCAACAAGCCTGCCGCGCTTCGAGCAGGTCATCGAGCCGGACAGCCTGCTCGGTGCATGTGGCTGTGGTGAGATGCACCGCATAGGCGAAGACCGGACCGAGCGGCTGGACATCGTGCCCGCGCAACTGCGGGTCATCGTGACCGTGCGCCCGAAGTATGCGTGCCGCAGGTGTGCCGAGGGCGTGACCCAGGCACCGGCACCCGCACACCTGATCGAGGGCGGCCTGCCCACCGAGGGCGCCCTCGCGCATGTGCTGGTCAGCAAATACGCGGACCATCTGCCGTTGTATCGTCAGAGCCAAATCCTTGCCCGCGCGGGCATCGAACTTCACCGCAGCACGCTGGCTGATTGGGTCGGCACCGCCGCCTTCCACCTCGGTCCCGTGGTTGATCGATTGGCCGAGCACCTGAAGACGTCGACCAAGCTGTTCATGGACGAGACGACGGCACCCGTGCTTGATCCTGGCAGGGGGCGGACGAAGGCGGGCTATCTCTGGGCCTTGGCGCGCGATGACCGCTCATGGGGCGGGGGTGATCCCCCCGGTGTGGTCTTCACCTATGCGCCCGACCGTGCGGGCGAGAACGCAGAGCGCATCCTGCAGGGCTTTGACGGCATCCTGCAGCTGGATGGCTATACCGGCTACAACCGCCTGACGCGCCCGTCCCGGACAGGCGGCGCGCCGATCACCGTCGCGCATTGCTGGGCGCATGCCCGGCGCAAGCTGAAGGAGATCTTTGATCGCGGCGGTTCCGAGATCGCGGCCGAGGGCCTGCGCCGGATCGCCGAGCTTTACCGGATCGAGGCCGAGATCCGTGGCATGGGCTCGGGCCAGCGGCTGTCGGCACGCCAAGCGCGCAGTGTGCCGCTCGTCGCTGCATTCGGCGAATGGCTGCAGCTGCAGTGTCGGCGGGTATCAATAAAGTCCCGCCTCGGGGAGAAGCTGGCCTATATCCACCGCCACTGGGACGGGTTGCAGACCTTCCTGCGCGACGGCCGCGTCGACATCGACTCCAACAACGTCGAGAACCTGATCCGCCCGATCGCGCTGACCCGCAAGAACGCGCTCTTCGCCGGCCATGACGAAGGCGGTCGATCCTGGGCCCGCATCGCATCTCTGATCGCTACTGCCAAGGTCAACGGGATCGAGCCCTTCGCGTATCTCAAGACAAGTTTGGAGGCCGTGGCCGCCGGTCATCCGAAGGCAAAGATTGACGATCTGCTGCCCTGGAACTTCGAGCCTACAAGCTGAAAGCGTGTGGGGCGCAACCGCCGCTTACCAATAAGCGATTGCGACGCTGGCTATTCCGCAACATCGACCGAACAGCCTGTCGAAGAACTGCGCGCCCTCTGTGCTGGCCTGAACGCCACGCCGGGTATCGGCAGCGTGCCTGGCGCAGGAGCAACATGGTCTTGTGCCCCGCCATCATCCGCGACAACAATGGCGCAGCTGGCAACTTTGCCGTCGGGTCGCCCCTTGCGGGCTCGACCCGACAAAGGGGAGAACACCATGACCCGCACCATAGCCGTCATCGGCTGCGGCCTGATCGGCCGGGCTTGGGCCATCGTTTTTGCTCGTGCAGGCTGCGATGTGCGACTTTGGGACCCGGTGCCCGAGGTTCGGGATGCCCTGCCGGGGCTGCTGGAGGCAACTGCCGAAGTCAGCCGAGACGATCCGGCAGCACTGGCGCACGTGACCGTTTGCGATACGCTTCAGGACGCCCTCGTTGGCGCCGAGTGGGTGCAGGAGAACGGCCCCGAACGGCTCGAGGTCAAGCAGGCTCTCTACGCTCAACTCGACGCGATGGCAGAGGACGGCGCGATCCTTGCATCGTCCAGTTCGGCCCTCGTCGCATCCCGCTTCGCGGAGGGGCTGGCCAGCCGCGGACGCATTATCATCGTCCACCCCGTCAATCCACCACACGTGGTCCCTGTCGTCGAACTCTGCCCCTCGCCCGATACGGCACCCGAGGTCATGGACACGGCCGAGGCCTTCATGCGCGAGCTCGGGCAGGTGCCCGTCCGTCTGTCGCGCGAGATCGACGGTTTCGTTCTGAACCGGCTGCAAGCGGTCGTTCTGGCCGAGGCGCTGTCGCTGATCGAGCAGGGGATCGTCACGCCGCAGGGCCTTGATGACACGATGGCGCATGGCCTTGGCCGACGCTGGACGCTGATGGGGCCGATCGCGACGATCAACCTCAACGCGGCGGGCGGTGTGACCGATTTCATGACGCGCTACGGCTCGATGTTTGCGCGGCTGGCGGACAGCGCCGCCCGGGGCGAGGCCTTCACGCAGCGAGCCGCCGAAATCCTCGCCGAGACGATGCCCGGCCCGGACGAGGTGCAGACGGCCAGCCTCGCCCGCGACAGGCGGCTGGCCGCGCTGGCCCGCCATCTTGCATCTGAACAGGAGGACTAGGATGCCCGCAGCCCGCAAGGTCATCATCACGTGCGCCGTGACCGGCGCGATCCACACGCCCTCGATGTCGCCGCACCTGCCGGTCAGCGCCAGCGAGATCGCCAATGCCGCCATCGGCGCCGCCGAGGCCGGCGCGGCCGTCGTCCACCTGCACGCCCGCGATCCCAAGGACGGCCGCCCCGACCAGACGCCAGAGGCATTCGAGCCGTTCCTGCGGGTGATCAAGCAGCGCTCGGACTGCGTGGCGAACATCACCACCGGCGGCGCCCCCACCATGTCCATCGCCGAGCGCGTCCGGCCGGCTGAGGCTTGGAAGCCAGAACTTGCCTCGCTGAACATGGGATCGATGAACTTCGGCCTGTTCCCGATGCTGAAGCGTTTCGACGACAAGCTGCAGCACGAATGGGAGCGGACCTACCTGTCGGACAAGGGCATCCTGTTCCGAAACACCTTCGCCGATATCGAGCATATCGTGACGACCCTCGGCGCGAACGGCACCCGCTTCGAGTTCGAATGCTAC
>VGDE01000141.1 GCA_016869875.1 Alphaproteobacteria bacterium | reverse complement strand
ACCGATCCGCTGTTCTTTGCGGTCATGAACAAGGCGAGCGGAAGGGTCGAGGGGCGACAGGCCCTGATGCGGGTCGATACGGCGAACGGCGTGGTTGAGGTCGGTCACATCATGTGGGGCGCAGCCCTGCAACGAACTCGAATGGCGACCGAAGCACTTTTCCTGTTCGCAGATCATGTCTTCGGCCTTGGGTATCGCCGCTTCGAATGGAAGTGTAATGACCTGAACGCTCCGTCCAAGCGGGCGGCTAGCTGCGGGGGATCGGCATGTCAGGTTTTATCGAGGGCATTGATCGTGGGCAGACGGTCCTGTTTCCAGATCGACTTGACGATTGGATTGACGAGGATCACCTGGTTCGTGTCGTTGATCTGTTTGTTGACGAACTGGATCTGCCGGTCCTCGGCTTTGCGCGTTCGGCACCAGCGCGGACCGGTCGGCCCGGCTACCATCCTGCGGTTCTGCTCAAGCTGTTCATCTATGGCTATCTGAACCGGATCCCGTCCAGCCGCAGGCTGGAACGCGAAGCTGGCCGGAACGTCGAGCTGATGTGGCTGACCGGCCGCCTCGTGCCTGACCACAAGACCATTGCCGACTTCCGCCGCGACAACGGCCCCGCCATTCGCCGGGTCTGCGCACAATTCGTCGAGCTCTGCCGCCGCATCGGCACCCTCACGGGCGATTGCGTGGCCATTGACGGGAGCAAGTTCAGAGCGGTCAACAACCGCGACCGCAACTTCACCAAGGGCAAGATCGCCAGCCGCATCGCGCATCTGGAAGCCGACGTCGAGCGCTACATTCAGGACATGGTCCGGACCGACCGCCAGGAAGAAGGCGAGACACGGGCTGACAAGATCGCCCACCTCGGCCGCCGATACGGACGCATCAAGCAGGAGACCCTGCGGCTGAAGGCGATGGACAAAGCCCTGGCCGACGCACCTGACGGGCAGATCTCGCTGACTGATCCTGATGCCCGCGCCATGGCCACCAGTGCCCGCAACAGCGGAATGGTCGGCTACAATGTGCAGACGGCGGTGGACGCTGAAACTCATCTCATTGTGACGCATGACGTCACCAACCAGGTGCATGACCGGGACCTGTTGGCGCCAATGGCGACAGCGGCGAAGAAGGTATTGGCGCGCGACGACCTGCATGTTCTGGCCGACAAGGGCTATTTCAGCAGCCGCGAGATCCTGACCTGCTTTGACGCAGGCATCACCGCAACCGTGCCGCGCCCTGAGACCTCGGGCAACCGTGGCAAGGGCATGTATGTGAAGGCCGACTTCGCTTACGAAACCGGCGCGGATGTTTATCGCTGTCCGGCCGGCGAGGCGCTGAGCTATCGCTACACCACCGAGGAAGATGGCCTCCAGTTGCGGCGCTACTGGACTGGTGACTGCGCCACCTGCCTGATCAGGTCACGCTGCACCACCGGCAAGGAGCGCCGGATAACGCGATGGGAGCATGAGCATCTGATTGAAGAGGCGCAGATCAGGTTGCGGGGCCCGTCAGAGCCGATGACGGCTCGCCGTTCAACTGTCGAGCATCCGTTCGGCACGATCAAGGCGTGGATGGGGGCGACCCATTTCCTGACCAGGCGGCTGCCCAATGTAAAAACGGAAATGGCGCTGAACGTGCTGGCCTACAACATCAAGCGGATGGTGGCCTTGATTGGCATCCGAAACTTGATGGCCGCGATCCAGGCCTGAAAGGACGGAAAGCTCTGCTCTTTTGGCCGCGCTCGCGAAGTCCTGCCCCGGTCCGAAGAACCACCCGCTCCCGGTGCGGAGAGTTTTTACACAGGCTAAGCCCAAAGCGGTCATTGACCTCAGAATTCGTGCTGCGCAGCCGGCATTGATTCGTCGCAGGCTGATGAGGATCCTGCCTCCGACGGCAGCCAGCCTCCCGCAGACCCAGGGCGGTTCAGGTGATCCATTCCGGCGGACGCCGGTCAGACAGGCAAGGGGTGGATCATGGCGCGGGGGCGGCCGGCCTCTTCCCAGAGGAAGGCCAGCGTGATCGGCAGGCGGAAGCGGCGGGGGCCGGCGGCGCCAGGGTTCAGCCAAAGGGTGCTGCCGTTTTCCTCGATACCGGGCTTGTGGGAGTGGCCCGAGATCACGACGTCCCACCCCTCGGCTCCCGGGTCGGCCTGCAGAGCCTTGCGGTCATGGATCATGTGGATCCGCAGGCCTCCGATCGTGAGGCTTATCGCTTTGGGCAGGGCTTCAGCCCAGTGGCCGCGGTCGATGTTGCCGCGGATGGCCGTCACCGGGGCGATGCGCGTCAGCGCGTCAAGATGAGTGGGATCGCCGATATCGCCCGCGTGCAGGATGCGGTGGACGCCTTCGAGAGCCTCCTGCGCCTCGGGGCGGAGCAGACCGTGGGTGTCGGAGATGACGCCGATGCGCTCCTTGGGAGAGGGCTGGTGGAGTGGTTGCATGGAGCAGCTCCTGTGGGTCGCGCGTCAGCTTGGCAACGTGACGACGATGGCGCCGCGACGGGTCGCCACCACCGTATGCTCGTACTGCACGACCGGCGCGGCTGGCTCGCTGTAGAGGGTCCAATCATCCTCGGCGCCTGACGTGGCCCACCTCCCGCCGCGCGACAGGAACGGCTCGACTGTGAGCACCAGCCCGTTGTGCATCCGCCGCTTGTCGCCTCTGGTGGGCCAGGTCGGCACCTCTTCGGGAGCCTCATGCAGAGCCCGGCCCACCCCATGGCTGGCCAGGTTCCGGATCAGCGTGTAGCCGCGCTTCGCCGCGAAGGCCCCGATGGCGTTGCCGATCCCGGCCAGCGGCTTGTTGTGCCCCACCTGCGCGATGCCGATCTCCATCGCGCGCTTCCCGTCGCGGCAGAGCTGGTCAAGGGGCGGCTGAACCGACCCGAGGCAAAAGCTTGCCCCGGTGTCGGCAAAGTAGCCGCTCCGAGACGCGGACACGTCGATGTTGACCAGATCGCCTGCGACAAGCCTGCGCTCGCCGGGGATGCCGTGGGCGATCTCCTCGTTGACGCTGATGCAGGTCGTGCCGGGGAAATCATAGGTGGCCTGAGGCGCAGACACGGCGCCCTCCCGCTCCAGCAGCTCATGGCCGATGCGGTCGAGCTCGCGCGTCGTCATGCCGGGCTCCATGGCCGCAGCCATCGAGTGCAAGGTGTTTGCGACGATCCGGCCAATCCTTTTCAGGCCCTCCAGTTCGTCGTGGTGCGTGATCGTCATCTTGTGTCTCACCCGGGCTGTCGGAGCATCTCAAGTCATTAGCACCGGAGCGGCAGCTTTGTCCCCTTCTGCGATCCGACGAAAGAGCAGTGGGCCGCAGATACACGAGCATCAGCACGTGGTTCGCTTCACGAGCAGACAGCCCGCTTGGGCCGCCTGCAGGTCCGTTTATCGAGCGGCCCGGGACGTCGGCTTGTCAGTCGCAACTCGTTGGGTCAGAGCGGAAGCTGTGGGCCTCAGATCACCCCAAAGGCCAGCATTGGCTCTGCCACACGGATGAACCCTGCGATGTTGGCGCCTGTCACGTAGTCTCCCGGAACGCCGTATTCCTCGGCCGTCTCAAAGCAGGTGTCGTGGATGTCGCGCATGATCTCGGCCAGCTTCGCTTCGGTCTTCTCGAACGTCCATCGATCGCGCGACGCGTTCTGCTGCATTTCCAGAGCCGAGGTGGCAACGCCTCCGGCGTTGGCCGCCTTGCCGGGACCGAACTTGACGCCGGCCTGCTGGAACAGACGGACGGCTTCGGGCGTACACGGCATGTTCGCCCCTTCGCCGACCGCGATGACGCCGTTCTGGATCAGCTGCTTCGCGTCCTTACCCGTCAGTTCGTTTTGCGTCGCTGACGGCATCGCAATCTGGCAGGGAACGTTCCAGATGGACCCGTCGCTCGACTTGACGAAGTAGACACCAGAGTCTCCGCCCTTGATGCGCGCATATTCCGACAAGCGGCCGCGACGGACCTCCTTGATCTCTTTCAGCAGCGCCAGGTCGAGGCCGTTGGAGTCAACAACGTAGCCGCTGCTGTCGGAGCAGGCGACCACCTTGCCGCCGAACTCCTGCACCTTTTCGATGGTGTAGATCGCGACATTGCCAGCGCCAGAAACAACCACGGTCTTGCCGTCGAAGTCGTCACCAGCTGTCTGCAGCATCGCGCGAGTGAAGTAGGTGTTGCCGTAGCCCGTCGCCTCCTTGCGGGCCAGCGAGCCGCCATAGAACAGCCCCTTCCCGGTCAGCACGCCAGCTTCATATCGGTTGGTCAGCCGCTTGTACTGCCCGAACATGTAGCCGATCTCGCGGGCGCCGACGCCCATGTCGCCAGCCGGGACGTCGGTATATTCCCCCAGATGACGATAGAGCTCCGTCATGAAGCTCTGGCAGAAGCGCATGACCTCGGCGTCAGAGCGACCTTTCGGATCAAAATCAGACCCACCTTTGCCGCCCCCGATGGGCAGCCCTGTCAGTGCGTTCTTGAAGGTCTGCTCGAAGCCGAGGAACTTGATGATCCCGACGTTGACGGAGGGATGGAAGCGCAAGCCGCCCTTGTAAGGTCCCATCGCCGAATTGAACTGCACGCGGAAGCCGCGATTGATGTGCACCTGGTTGTTGTCATCCATCCAGGGCACGCGGAAGATGATCTGGCGCTCTGGTTCGCAGATGCGCGAGATCAATGCGTTGTCGAGATACTCAGGACGTTTGGCCACAACGCGTCCGAGGCTTTCAAGCACTTCCCGGACAGCCTGCAGGAACTCATCTTCTCCAGCATTGCGCCGCATCACATCCGAGAAGACGTCCTCCAGCTTGTCGTCGATCTGCCCCATCTTTGCTCTCCGCTGATAAATCCGGAGCATTCATAGCCTTTCAAGCAGGCACTACAAGCCTGGTTGCCCAAATTGCAGGCAAATGATGACAGGAGGACGCGGTACAATCCCTGCCGCTCTAACACTCCGCGGCGAAGTCTCGCTTTCGATAGTCGTGACGTGGTTTAAGATAAGATAAGAAAGACACCGACGAACAAAGGCGGCCATCAGGAATGGCCGCCATATGCATTCTCGAACTTGGAGGCTAGAACAGCAGGGGCGGGATGATCCCACTGGGCAAGCGCAAGGTCATTGCCCAAGTGATGCCACTGATGAACCCCACGGCGCCAATCGTCAGAAGTGCCGCCTGCAGCGGACGGGCCTTGCCGGCAACGATCAGGAAAGCCGGAAAGAACAGCGCCATTGCAGGCACAAAGCCGATCAGCCAGACCAGTCCGACCAGAGCGGCAAACACAGCCAGGTACATTTCGCGGCCGGACCAAGTCCCTGACACTGCACCGCTGGCATCGTCGTCGTGGATCTCTGCCACCCGGCCCCGGCGGATGCAGAAGGCAACCCCCAAGGCTCCCGCCAGCGCCAAGATGCCGATGGTCAGTGGGAAGACCATACCCAGGAAGCTGAGCCCAATGCTCTCCCAGAGGCAGAATGCGGCGGCGGCGATCAGGACGCTGGCAAAAGCCATCTGACGGCCCCGCGTCTGCTGGTCTGCCACATCACTTGCCCCCTCGCTGGACACCTCGGCGCCATAGCGCAGGCCCAGGAAGACCGACACCACCGTGATCAGACCGATGATGATGACGCCCGGGCGCATCAACCAGTCCATGCCGTAGAATTGCACAGCCTGATACAGATAGCCTTCAGCCCCCGGGGCCAGAACAAATCCGATCAGCAGTGCCGGACGCGGCCAACCGAACCGGCGGATGTAGATGCCCACGGCGCCCATGATGATCAGGGCAACGAGATCGGCCATCGAGCGCGAGGCCTGGAAGGCGGCGAACATGGCGATCATCACCATGAACGGCGCAAGGAAAACGAAGGGAACTTGCGTCAGACGCGCGACCTGCCGCGCCATCAGGACGCACAAGCCCGCACCAACGACGTTGGCAAGGGCCAGCGACCAGATGATGGTATAGGTCAGGTCAAGCCGTGTCTCGACCATGGTGACGCCGGGCTGGATGCCCAGCAGAACCATGCCGCCCAGAAAGACGGCCATCGACCCTGATCCGGGCACGCCGAACAACAGGGTCGGGATCAGGGCACCGCCTTGGCACGCATTGTTGGCGGACTCGGGGGCAATGACGCCCCGAACATCGCCCTTGCCGAACTGGCTGCGGTCCTTGCTGGTCTGGACCACATGGCTGTAGGCGATCCAGTCTACGACGGCTCCGCCCAACCCCGGCAGAGCCCCGATCACACAACCGAGGCTGGCGCAGCGTGCCACAAGCCACGGATGAGAAAGCACGTCGCGCACGCCCCGCATCCAGCCACCGCCAAGGGGCGTGCTGTTCGAGATGGCGGTGCCGCGCTTCAGCAGGTCGATGATTTCGGGGATCGCGAACAGACCCATGGCGACCACGACCAGCGGCACGCCGTCATAAAGGTAGTCAATGCCAAAGGTCATTCGGGCCTCGCCGGTGGCGGGCGCGGTGCCGATCGTGCCGATCACCAGGCCCAGTCCGGCAGCCGCGATGCCCTTGGTCAGGCTGCGTCCAGACAGAACTGCGACCATTGACAGGCCGAACAGCGTCAGCATGAACAATTCAGCCGACGAGAAGGAGAGAACCAGCGGGCGGGCCATCACAATGGCCACTGACAGAACCAGAGCGCCGATCAACCCTCCGATCAGCGAACTGGTGAACGCCGCCGACAAGGCACGTGCGGCCTCGCCCCGCTTGGCCAGGGGAAAGCCGTCGAGCACCGTTGCCTGACTGGCGCTGGATCCGGGTATGCCCATCATCACCGAAGTGAATGTGTCCCCCGTCGGGATCACGGCGACCATGCCGATCAGCATGCCCAAGGCTGCCGCGGGTTCCATTCCATACAGGAAGGGCAGCAGGATTGACATCCCGGCGATGCCGCCCAACCCGGGCAGTATGCCCACGATCAGCCCGACCAGGACGCCGAGGACAAGAAAGGTCAGATGCCCGACAGACATGACCTGACCGAGCGCCGAAAGCGCGATATCGAACATCGTGGTTTCCTCCCCCACACGTGATGGTGCGGGGCCGCAAGGCCCCGCCGATGTTTCAGAAGCGGACGCCGTAGTCCTCGGACAGCCAGGTCGTCAGGAATTCGCGAATTGCCGGATCGACGGTCAGCGCAGCCTGCAGGGCGGCATCGGCCTCGTCGCCCACCAGCTGGTCATAGACGCCGATCTCTTCGCCGGCCCGTTCACGGAAATCTGGCGCATTGACGATCGCGCGCGCAGCTTCCGTATAGGCGGCAATGACCTCGGCAGGCGCGTCCTTGGGCAGAACGACCATCTTCTGCAAAGAGTAGCCCGCGATCATCAGCGCCTTCCAGGCCTCGTATGCCTCACCCTCAGGAGCTGCACCCGTGGCTTCCGTGAAGAACTCGACGAAGGTCGGCAGGTCCGGGAAGGAGGGATCACGGCTGACATTGCCCTCGGCATCCACCACGCCCATCGAGAACAGGGGCACGGCCTTGCCACTGTCCACCAGCGGCGCCACGCTGTTGAGATAGGCCGAGCTGGTCTGGAAATCGATGCCCGCCTCGCCGCGCTCAAAGGCCAGACGTCCCGCGCCGCGGCTTTCCATGCCAAAGACGGGACGGATGTTCAGGCCCATCATCTTCAGCGCCAGCAGCACTGGCATTTCGAGTGCGGTCGCACCCTGGCTGGCAAACCTGATTTCTTCAGCCTTCAAGGTCTCCAGACCCTCGGGACCGGTAACTCCATACTTTGGGTCGGCATAAACGACACCGCCCGTGGGCGAGGCGAGGATTGCCGTCCAGTCGGCATAGTCATAGCGCACCCGGGGGTCCCCCAGGATCGCCGGATACTGTGTCGAAGCGGATGTACCCAGAATGGACAACCCGTCGCTGCTGGCGCGCGTGGCAAACTGGTTGGCACCGGTGATCGAGCCGCCGCCTGGTACGTTCAAGACGACGACATTTGGCTGTCCCGGCAGAGCCTGTGACAGCTGCGGTGCAAAGAACCGTGCCCAGACATCAGTGCCGCCACCGACACCGAAGGGAATGGTCCATTCCACCGTTTCGCCTGAAAAGTCCTGGGCCGTCAGGGCGTGGGGAAGTGCAAGCATGGCGGCAGCACTCAACAGTGCCGCTCGGATGGGGGTGGTCAACAGTTTCATCTGGGTCTCCTCCTCGATGAGATGTTCTCTAGGCTCTCAGGCCACTTGATCGCGAACGTGAACAAAGCCGTCGAACAGACGCCGCGCGGTCCGAATGACCATGGCGCGAGTAACGATGCCGGTTAGCGGGTCCTGCTCGATTTCGACAGGCGTCTGCCCGGAAGGATGCTCGATGATCAGGCGCAGGCGTCCGTCGGCGTCCGGTGCGGGCAGTTCAGCGAGCCGATGAGCCACAGTGCCCGGTGTGCAGCAGGCCGAGGCAATGCAGACGGCCCCAGTGATGGCCACGGCTGTGTGACATGAATGCGGCATGAAGTATCGGGCAGTGATCGTGCCGCCGGCTGTCGGGGAGCTCAACAGGATGGGCTTCGGGATGACCATCTGTGAGACGTCTCCCAGTCCCATCAGCTGACCTGCCTCCATGCGCAGCGACTCCAGCCGCTGCATGAAGATCTGGTCTCTGTCCAGATCGGCAGGCATCTCCTGCCCGGTCTTGCCGAGATCCGTCGCATCCACCAGCACAGCAGCAACGGCCATGTCGAACAAGGTGACTTCGATCCCGTCGATCACATCGCGTGCGCTATCTGTCGGCAGCAGCTTGCCCGTCTTGGATCCGGCAGCATCCAGGAACGCCATTCGCACAGGAGCTGCCGTGCCCGGCACACCGGCAATTGCAGTATCACCGTCGTAATTGACGCCGCCGCCTGGGGTCTGAACGATGGCCTCGATCCGCTTGCCGGTGTTTACGTTGAAGATCGTCAGCCGCGTTTCCGGATCAGTGGCCGGGACAAGCCCTTGTTCGATGGCAAAGGGACCGACTGCAGACAGCATATTTCCGCAATTGGGCGCCGTATCGACCAGCGCGCG
>VGDE01000140.1 GCA_016869875.1 Alphaproteobacteria bacterium | reverse complement strand
CGTGGTGGTTTCCGGGTTGCCGAACATGACGCCGATCTTCATGCGGATCTGGTTGATGAAGATCACCATGCAATTGCTGCGCCCGATGCTGGCCGTCAGCTTGCGCATGGCCTGGCTCATCAGGCGAGCCTGGCTGCCCATCTGCATGTCGCCCATGTCGCCCTCGATCTCGGACTTGGGCGTCAGCGCCGCCACCGAGTCGACCACCACAAGGCTGACCGCGCCCGAACGCACCAGCGTGTCCACGATCTCCAGCGCCTGCTCGCCGGTGTCGGGCTGGCTGATCAGCAGTTCGTCCAGGTTCACGCCCAGCTTTTTCGCGTATTGCGGGTCCAGCGCATGTTCGGCGTCCACAAAGGCGCAGACTCCGCCCTTCTTCTGTTCCTCGGCCACGACATGCAGCGTCAGCGTCGTCTTGCCCGAGCTTTCGGGGCCGAAGATCTCGATGATGCGGCCCTTGGGCAGGCCGCCGATGCCAAGCGCGATGTCCAGGCCCAGGGATCCGGTCGAGGTCGACTCGATCTCGGCCACGGGGCTGTCCTTGCCCAGCTTCATGATCGAGCCCTTGCCGAACTGCCGTTCGATCTGGGCCAGGGCGCTGTCCAAGGCCTTCTGCTTGTCCGCGCTGCGTTTGTCCGTCATGTCGAAGATGCTCGCCTGTGCCATGTGGTTCCCCATGTTATTTCACAGCCTTCCGGGCGGGGCAATCTTTTCGACCGACCGGATGTTCACGTCCTGTTCGCGTATAGATGCGGTGTCCCTAGGTCGATTACAAGGACATCATGGTTGATTCTTCATTCCGTCAGCGCCTTTTAAAGCTTGGATTTGCTAACAAAGCGTTTACACCTTTCGGTTGGGCCGCTATCCACGCCTCGTCTTTTGCGACAAGGCGGGGCCGGAACGAAGATGTTGATATTCTGGGATCAAAGGCTGGTTTTTCTGGCAACCCCCAAGGCCGGCTCCAGCGCGATCGAGATGGCACTGGAATCCCTTGCCTCCGTCGCGCTGCAACGTCCCGCGACCCTGAAGCACACCGACATCGGCACCTATAACCGGCATCTTGGTCCCTGGCTTGCTGCCCAGACCGGTGAGGTCTTCACCACGGTGGCCCTGATGCGTGAGCCCGTGGACTGGCTGCGCAGCTGGTACCGCTTCAAGCTGCGCGATGATGGCGACCTTTCCCGGGACACGCTGGACGGCCTTGGGTTTGCCGACTTCACCGCGGCCTATTGTGCGGCCAAAGGTCCGGGCAAGCTGGGTGTGGGCACTCAATCCGACTTTCTGACAAACGGGCCGGAGCGCGTTGACCAGATCTTCCGCTATGAGCGGATCGATGACTTCGTGGACTTTCTGGAAGGGCGCCTGGACTGCGTGATCGAACTGCCGCGCATCAACGTTCCCCCCAGTGTCGATGTCCACCTTGATCCCGCAGCCGAACAGCAGCTGCGGGCGGCAATGGCGAACGACCTGGACCTGTACCAGAACCTGTAAAGGGGCTTGGCCTAATGCAGGCGGCTGCCTCCTTCGGGAGTGGCCAGCTGCGTTTCGACCATCTGGGTCAGCTCGTTCAGGGTAAAGGGCTTGGCCAGGAACATGGCCCCCGGCACGGGCACCTTGCCGTCAACAAAGATGTCCTCGGTATATCCGGACATGAAGATCACCTTGGCGCCGGGCAAGTGCTTGTGCGCCTCGCGCACCCAGCTGGGACCATCCAGGCCTGGCATGACGACGTCGGTCACGAAGATGTCGATCGGCCGGTCGCGGCTTTCCAGAAGCTTGAGCGCGGCCTCGCCCGAGCCGGCCTCAAGCACGTCATAGCCCTTCAGCTTCAGCGCCCGCGAGGCAAAGGCCCTCACCGGAGCCTCGTCCTCGACCAGCAGAACGCTGGCCTTGGGTCCCGCCTTCACTTGCGGAACGACACGCGGCATCGTTCTGGCAGCCGGTGCCAGATGCGCGGCAGGACGCTCGTGCGCCGGGAAGTACATCGAGAACGAGGTGCCCTTGCCGACTTCGCTGTCGCAAAAGATGAAGCCGCCGGTCTGCTTGACGATACCATAGGCGGTGGACAGGCCCAGCCCCGTTCCTTCGCCCGTGCGCTTGGTGGTGAAGAACGGCTCGAATATCTTGTTGAGGTGGTCCGGCGCGATGCCGCAGCCTTGGTCCGTGACCTTGATGCACACATAGTTTCCGGCCGGCAGTGACACCCGGTCGCGCAGCAGAGGCGCATCCAGCTGGACATTTTCGGTGCGCACCAGAATGTTTCCACCTTCGGGCATGGCATCGCGGGCGTTCACGACAAGGTTCATGATGACCTGCTCCAGCTGGCGCTTGTCAGCGCGAATGGCGCAAAGGGCCGGGTCGTAGGTGATGGTCAGGCCCACGCGCTCGCCCACCAGCCGGTTCAAGAGATGCGTCAGGTCCGCCAGCGTGTCGCGCAGGTCCAGCGTTTCCAGCTTGAGGGTCTGCTTTCGTGAGAAGGCAAGCAGCTGACCCACCAGCGCGGCGGCCCGGTTGGCGTTCTGGCTGATCTGGTCGAGATCTGCGAAATCGGGATCGCCCTTGTCCCGGCGCAGCATCAGCAGGTCGCAATGGCCGCTGATCGCGGTCAGCAGGTTGTTGAAGTCATGGGCCACCCCGCCAGCCAGTTGGCCGATGGCCTGCATCTTCTGGCTTTGGACGAACTGCGCCTCCAGGGTCTTGAGCGCGCTGGCGTCCGACAGCACGGCAATCAGCTGTTCGGGCGCGGCGGGATCAGGTGCCACCGTCAGCTGGAAGTGGCGGTCGCGAAGATCTCCGTTGCGGCTGTCGGGATGACGCAGGCGCAGCATCTCGGTCCGGTTTACGGCGCGGCCGGCGCACATGTCCGCCAGCCAGTCGCCCATGGCCCGGCCAGGTCCTTCCAGCAGTTCGGCCAGGTTCTGCCCGCTGTCGTCGGGCCGCAGCATGCCCTCCATCAACTGGCGCGCGCTGGCATTCGCGCGGCAGATGTAGCCCTCGGCCGTCAGCCGCAGCAGGGCCACGGGAAGGACGTCGAAATCGTCGGCAGGCTCGTCGTCATCCAGGGAAAGGGCAAGCACATGCGGATCAGGCGCCATGCCGGGGCGCTGATAGGCCCAGATCTGCAGCGGCGCATCCGGCAGGCAACTGAGCGTCAGAGTGTCGCCGTTGACCAGTTCCATCTCGACATGGCCGAGCCGCAGGGCGCGGCTGGTCAGGTCATCGACCTGGCCCTGTGCGTCCGCCCGCAGGCGCGACATCAGCGAAATGATGCGCTGTCCCTCCAGATCGCCAAACCCGTCCAGGGCGGCCGAGTTCTGGTAAAGCACCTGCCCTTGCGCGTCGCAAAGCCAGATCGGTTCGGGCGCGGCCGCGACTTCGTTCCGGATCGCGCGCAGGGCTCGCCGGGCCGACATTGCGCGTGCCAGGTGCGCCATTGAGATGGCGCCCCCCAGCAGGTACCAGGCAACGGCGACGGTCGCAGCGATCACCGCCGTCAGACCGGTTGCCGCGCCCGGGGCGACGATCAGGATCGCGGACCCCAGCACCATCGGCGCCAGCAGGATTGGCAACACGGCCAGTGCCGCTTGTGGGATCCCTGCCCGTTCATCAAGATTCACCATCGCCGTCGTCCTTCTGTCCCTCGACATGTGCCGCAATACCGCAAGACGATTTAAAATAGCGTTAAGCACGGTGCGCGTCAGCCTTCATCACCGCAAGATAGAAACCGTCGCTGGCGTCCAGTGGCGTCCAGAGCTGTTGATGAAGCAACGAGAACGACGGCTGGCGGTGCAGGAATGCCGATACCTGATCCTGATTCTCCCCCTTCAGAACCGAGCAGGTCATGTAGGCCAGGTGCCCGCCCGGCCGGACCTTTGCCGCGACCTCGTCCAGGATCTGCGCCTGCAGCGCGATCACCTCCCTAAGCTGCGCGGATGTCAGGCGCCACTTCGCATGGGGCGTCCGCCGCCAGGTCCCAGATCCGGAACAGGGAACATCGGCCATCACCAGATCGAACTGCCCCTGCGGGCGCCCTTCGATGGCGATATGCACACCCGCCCGGTCGGCGCGCGCCGGCAGGTCTGCCATGCGAGCGGGCGCGGCGTCATGGGCGAGGACCTTTGCCCGCGGCACGCGCGAGGCAAGCGCCAGCGACTTGCCTCCACCGCCTGCGCAATAGTCCAGAACCCTGTCACCTTCTGCCAGAGGCAGGGCGGCGCAGGCCAATTGTGGCGACAAGTCCTGCAGTTCGACAATCCCTTCGCGATAGGCGGCTGACCGCGCGACGGCGCGTTCATTGGCAGTCACGCGGAGCGCCGACTCCAGCGCGGCCGCCGCTTCGGTCGCGATGCCGTCAGCCGCCAGCGCGGCCATGGCCCCCGCAGGGTCGGACTTGGCCAGGTTCACCCGCAGCCAGACAGGTGCACGCGTTGTCAGGGCACGCGCCACGGGATCCGCCTTGTCCCCCAGCGATTCATGCCACGCCGGCCGCAGCCAGTCCGGCAGGTCGTCGGGCAGGTTGTCGGTCAAGAGTTCGGGGACGCCGTGGGCCGCCTCGGCCTCGGTCAGCACGGCAGGGTCATGGCCTTGGCCCGTAAAGATGCGCGCCAACTCCAGACCGGAGGCGCGGGCATGGCCGATCATCAGCCCCCTGCCCGTCCGTGCGCCACCGATGGCCGCCAGGCTGTCGCGACGACGCAACGCGCCAAAAACCAGATCGCGCAGGGCGGCCCGGTCGCCCGAGCCAGCAAAGCGGCTGGCCCGCGACCAGCGCAACAGCGCCTGTTCGGCCGGAAGCCCGGACAGGATCTCGTCCAGCACGGTGATGGCTGCGGCGATGCGGGCGGCGGGGGTCACCGGGTTGCCCCGGCGCCGTTCGGGTTGAGGCACATGGTCGGACCTTTCATGCTGCGCCCTTGGCCTAGCATGGCCCGGACGGCACGCTCAACTCAGAAGCAGGTCGAGGTGACGACCACGGGAAACAGCGTGAAGACGCTGGCGACAAGCCCGATCCAGGCGCCTGCGGCGGTCACGGTGCGGGCACGCCCGCTGCCGACGGGCATGGTCAGCACCAGAACCACATGCAGCGCCAGACCCGCCAGCCAGGCAACCCACATCGCGATGTGGTGAAGGTCGGTGAACAGCACCGGCCGGTCGGTCCAGCCCAGGCCGCAGCCGGTGCCGTGCAGGGCATAGACCAGCGAGAACAACGCAGCCCAGAGGACCGGCCCCGCCAGGGCGCGAAGGAGCCAAACCATCACAGCACCTCCTGGACTAGGATCAGCGCCAGCGAGACGGCCGACGTGCCCAGCCAGAACAGCTGGAACAGCTGCCAGACGGGAACCGCGCCCCGCCGCTCTGCGCTGATGCGGCCGGTGCGGGCATCCAGATCCGCGCGCAGCGCCAGCATCAGCGCGATCACGCCATGCACGACCGCAAAGCCGAGAGTCGCCCCCCGCAGCGCGTCACGGGCATGGCGTGTGGGATCGTCCAGCCAGACCCCGATCACGCCCAGCAGCACCAGCCCTGCCCCCGTCGAGATCAGGCCGAGGCGTGTCCAGACGCGCAAACTGGGATCGGCCCTGCGCTGCTCGGCCAGGCGCGAGGCCACGGTGCCCAATGCCATCGCCGCCAAGGCGCCCAGCGAGACGGCCAGCATCGGCCAGGTCGCGATGCCGCTTTCAGGCGCGGGCCAGTTCGGTGCCACGACCGCCAGGAATCCCACTCCGAACAGCAGAGAGGCGAACAGCGTCGCATCGGCCACCAGCAGCGCGACCGCCCCTGTATAGGCCAGCGTGTTGCGCACCTGCCAGTGCAGCGGCAACCGGATACCTGGTGCAACGTCAGCGGGCGGGTGATCCCGATCTGTCCCCATGATCGCGCCCCATTTCCACGCCACGATCAGCGTGGCGAGGATGCCCAGCGGCGCGACCCAGTAGAAGCCCGCCAGCATCATGGCAAAAAAGCTGCCGATCGCCGCCGATGTCGCCACCGGCAGCGCGGTGTTCGACGCCAGCACGGCGACATGCTGCGGCCGCCCGGTGCCGGGCTCCACGACCACCGTTTCGCGCCAGCCGCGCGGAGCGCCGGGCAGCAGCCCCTCGCCCCGCGCCAGGGGAAGGATGCTGCCGGCATCCGGCTGGCGGGGTCCGGGCAGCGACGCAAAGTTGTAGGACGGCGCCGGCAGCGGCATGGCCCATTCCAGGGTCGGTGCCTGCCACGGGTTGCGCCAACTGCGCCGCCCGAACATCCACTGCATGATGACGTCAAAGGCGAACAGGGCGAAACCGGCCGACTGAATCATCCCGAAGATGGATGAGATCAGGTTCAGCCACTCCCATTCGGGATTGTCCGGGTACACGCCGACGCGGCGCGGCATCCCCACCAAGCCCGTCAGGTGCATGATGAAGAAGGTGCCGTGAAAGCCGATAAAGATAAGCCAGAAGGCGGCTTCGCCCAGGCCGCGTACGCGCCAGCGCCCGCAGATCAGCGGCATCCAATAGGCAACCGCCGCCAGCATGGGAAAGACAAAGCCCCCGATCAGAACATAGTGCAGGTGCGCCACCACGAAATGCGTGTCATGCGCCTGCCAGTTGAAGGGCACCATGGCCAGCATCACGCCCGTCAGCCCCCCCATCACGAAGGTCGCGAAGAACCCCATGATGTACAGCATCGGCAGGCGGAACTGGACACGTCCTTCCCACATGGTACCGATCCAGGCAAAGATCTGCACCGCCGTCGGCACCGCCACCAGCGCCGATGCCGCTGAGAAGAACGCCAGCGCCATGTGCGGGATGCCCACGGTGAACATGTGGTGCACCCAAAGGCCGAACGAGAGAAACACCAGCCCGATCACCGCCGCGACCAGCGCGCCGTATCCCAGGATCTTTGTCCGGCTGAGCACCGGAATGATCGTGGACAGCGCGCCTGCAGCAGGAAGAAAGATGATGTAAACCTCCGGATGGCCGAACAGCCAGAACAGGTGCTGCCACAGCATCGGAGAGCCGCCCCGCCCCACGTCGAAGAACGGCCAGTCAAAGGCGCGCTGCACCTCCAGCAGGATTGATCCCAGGATCAGCGGCGGAAAGCCCACCAGCATCATCACCGACGTGCCCAGAAGGTACCAGCCCATCAGCGGCATCCGGGTCAGCGGCATGTTGGCGGCGCGGCAGCGCAAGATGGTGACGGTGATCTCGACCGCCGCCGCCATGGCGGAAATCTCGACAAAGGTGACGCCCAGCAGCCAGACATCGGCATTGACGCCGGGCGAATAGGTCTTGTCCGTCAGCGGCACATACATGAACCAGCCGCCATCCGGCGCGGCCCCGAACAGCAGCGACAGCACGATCACGGTGCCGCCGAACAGATAGCAGAAATAGCCCAGCGCGCTGAGGCGCGGGAATGCCATGTCCCGCGCCCCCAGGATCTTGGGCAGAAGCCACAGCGCCAGCCCCTCCAGCAGCGGGATGGCGAACAGGAACATCATGATGCTGCCGTGCATCGTGAAGATCTGGCTGTAAAGGTCGTTGTCCAGGAACACGCCGTTCCGTGTCGCCAGCTGCGCGCGGATCAGCATGGCCAGCACGCCGCCGATGGCAAAGAAGACAAAGGCCGTCGCCATGAAGCGCAGGCCGATCGTGCCGTGGTTGACCGAGGTGAAGAACCCCCGCCAACCCGGCAGGTCGGACCAGACCTCGTCCAGTTCCCGATGCAATCTCAGCGCGCGCTGCGGCGGGTTGGCCGCGATGTCAGCCGCCTTGACCGAGGGCTGGGCCCTGGCATCGTCCTGCTCCAGTGTCGTGGTGGCATCCGTCATTCGCTCGACTCCTGGGCAGGGATCTCGGTTTGGCCGGTGCCTTCGAATCCCGAAACATCCTCCGGAAATGCCGGTTCGACCATCGGGCCGGTGATGCTGGCAAAGTCCGGCAAGGGTCCGGCAGGATCATAGGCCACCACCTCGAAGCGCATGAAGGGATGACCGCGACCGCAGAACTCGGCGCACTGCCCCTCATACACGCCCGGTTCATCGGCCATCAGCCGGTGCAGGTTCGGGTGGCCGGGGATGGCGTCCATCTTGCCGCCCAGTTGCGGCACCCAGAAGCTGTGGATCACGTCGGTCGACGTGATGGCCACGTCGAAGGGTTGGCCTGCCGGGACATAAAGAACGCCTTCGGTCATCACGGGCTGACCACCTGGCCCCGGCTGCACGAAGCGCCAGGTCCATTGCGATGCCTGCGCCTGAACCGTCACGGCGCCGTCGTCGCGGGCCAGCATCCGTTCCCCCACCCACAGCGCAAAGGCCAGAAGGACCGTCAGCACGCTGAGCGAGAAACCCAGGCCCCAGCCATAGATCCAACGCCGCTCGGACGTGTTGCCTTCGGTCAGCATCGGTCCGCGCCGGATCGCCAGGATCAGCATGACCATGACCATGGCGGTGATCAGCCCGGCTCCGATCAGCATGGCCCACCACAGCCGCGCGATCTCGAGCGCGACGGGACCCGAGGGATTGAGTGTGCTCAGCGGCCCGTTGCAGGCCGTCAGCAGCGGAACCGCCAGCAAAGGCGCGGGCTTGTACCTGAACGTGCGAACCAGAAGGAACCCTCCATGCGACAGAAATATTCGTGGAAGCAGCGCCGCCGCCTGACCGATCCGATCGAAGAGCACGTCGCCTTTGACCAGACCGAAAGCAAGATCGCCCTGGCCGGTCACCCGCTGCACGCGATGATGGTCGCCTTTCCCATCGCCTTGGCCTTCTCGGTCTTCGGCGCGGATGCCTTCTACTGGCTGACCGGGGATGAATTCTGGCCGCGCGTCGCCCTCTGGGCTGCGGGCTTTGCCTTTGGCATGGGAGTGCTGGCAGGCGTCACCGGCACGATCGAGCTGCTGATGGTGCCGGGCATCCGCATCCGGTCGGCCAGCTGGACCCACTTCATCCTGGCGGTCATGCTCCTGTCGGTGCTGGGGCTGAACTGGGGATACCGCCTGGAAGATCCGGTCGCGGCCGTGCTGCCCTGGGGCGCGATGATCTCGGCCCTGGGCGCGGGAATG
>VGDE01000139.1 GCA_016869875.1 Alphaproteobacteria bacterium | reverse complement strand
CCGGCCCCGCCCTCCAGGACATCGTTGCCCAGACCCCCGTGCAGCGTGTCGTTGCCCTCCCCTCCCTTGAGCAGGTCGTCGCCGGCCCTACCCTCCAGAAGGTCGTTGCCGTCGTCCCCCCACAGCGTGTCGTTGCCGTCCTCGCCCAGCAGCGTGTCGTTGCCCGCCCCGCCCCGCAACAGGTCATTGCCAGCACCCCCGTTCAGGTAGTCCGAGCCGACGCCCGCAATCAGCGTGTCATTGCCGCTCCCGCCCAACAGGCGGTTGTTGCCCAGCAACGCTTCCAGCCAGTCGCGGCCATCCTCCCCGACCAGCGTGTCGCTGCCCCCGCCGCCATACAGCCGGTCGTTGCCTGGCCCGCCATACAGGCGGTTGTTCCCCTGGCCTCCGTAAAGGGTGTCGTTTCCGGCGCCGCCGTACAGCAGGTCGTCCCCGTCCTCGCCATACAGCAGGTCGTGGCCGGCATCGCCGAACAGGGTGTCGCGCCCGGGGCCGCCAAACAGCTGGTCGTTGCCCTCCCCGCCGCGCAGCACGTCATTGCCCCCTTCGCCGCGCAGCGTGTCGTTGCCCCCGCCCCCCGACACCGTGTCGTCGCCCGCCCCCGCCATGATCAGGTTGGGTTGCGCCGTCCCCAGCAGCCGGTCCGCTCCGGGCGTTCCGAAGATCCAGGTTGCCTCGGTCGAGGGCGTGTCATCGGGGGTGACGCGGATCGGGTCGACCTCGGGCAGCAGGTAATGGGCGATGGGAAACAGCGCGTTCGAGAAATCACCGATGCTCAGCGAACGCCCGTTGCGGGTCGTGATGTCCAGGATCGTGTCGCCATAGATGATCATCACGCCATTGGCGGTCGGGATGAACTGCAGCTGCCAGATGCTGCGGACATTGCCCAGCAGCGAAAGATCCAGCCGGTCCGCCGCGGGATCATAGTCCAGGATGCTGATGCGTCCCCTGACGCGCGTGGGCATGAAGATGTCGGCGCCGTCGCCGCCGACCATCGTGACGGACCGGGTGCCCGCCACCAGGATGTCGCTCCCGGCTCCGCCTTCCAGGCGGGTCGTCGTGGGACCGGCGATCAGGATGTCGCTGGCGCCTCCGCCCCGTGCGATGGCCGAAGAGGTCGTGGCCGTCAGTCCGATCCGACCCGGGTCAAAGACGAACTGCGTCACCCCTGTTTCCGTGGAAGAGCTGACGAACAGAATGATGCGTCCGTCGCGGACGATGGCCTCGATGTCGCTGACATTGGCAAGGGTCAGGGCGGCCGTGTCCACAATCACCGCGAGATGAACCAGCCGCCCGTCGGGCAGCATGACAAAGGCCGAGATGCCGTCATCTGCCCCGCCTGCAAAGACAAAGGCGCGTCCATCCAGAACCACCGCCTCCAGCGCGGTTGCGGACTGAAAGCGCGTCGTCGCCTCGTCGATGACATGATCGACCGCCGTCAGTCCCCCCGTGGCGGTCAGGCGAAACACCGTCAGCGAGCTGGAACCCCGTGCCGCCAGGATCACAAAGGTCTGGCCGTCGAACTGCACCGTCTCGACATCCGAGGGCAGGTCATAGCCCACGCCGCGGGCAGCGACATGGATGGCGCCGGGTCCCAGCCAGCCGCTGTCGGTCATGAGGTGGGTCGAGATGAAGTTGCCGTTCCCGGAGATTGCCACAAGGACGCGCTGCCCCTCGACCGTCACGTCAAGGACCTTGTCCAGCGCCGCATTCGTGCTGCCCCGGGGGGTCGGCAGCGTCACCTGCCCCACCCGCATCAAGGTCCCGTCGGGGGACAGCCGGTGCGTCTGCAACTGCAGTTCGCCGTATTGCGCCGAATAAAGGATCTGCCCCTGGCTGGTCTGCACCTGACCAAGCGCCGTCAGCCGGGTCCCCAGTTCGGTCCCGAACAGGGGCGCGAACGGCACCAGCGCCCCGTTCTGCCCACGCAGCTCGGCCCCCAGGTTCGCGGCCTGGCCCAATTGGGCCACATGGACCAGATCGCGTCCGCCGATGCTGACCCGCGTGATTCGGGGCGGCTCCTGATAGGTGGCGTTGTCCAGATAAGGCCGCGTCCGCAGGGCCGTCAGGGGCTGGTCCGGATCGGTGATGGCATAGCTGCTGATGCCTCCGCCCAGATGGGTTGCCGCCAGCAGCATCGTCTGCCCTCCGACCTCGACGATCTCGAGATCGGTGATCTTGGACAGCCAGCGTTGTTGCGTGACACCAAAGGTGGTCACGTGGCGATACACGATCATGGGTTTTCAGATGCTGCGGGCCGCCGGGGCTGGCGGTCTGGTCAAGTGTGAAGATGGTCTTAACGCACGCGTCTGACCAGCCGTTGCTTGACCTGCATTTTATGCAAACTTGGCCGGACCGGCGGCGCCTCAGCCCCGGTGGGGCGGAAAGGCCAGCGGGCCGTAAAGGATCAGGCCCGGCTGGCTGGCGGGGCCTTGGCGCATCATCTGCGCCAGCCCCTCGACGGTGGTCCGGACCAGGCGCTGCGTGGGATGGCCCACGGCCTCGGCAAACATGGCGGGCGTGTCGGCGGGCAGTCCGTGGGCCACCAATCCTTCTGCCAGCTTCGGAAAGCTGCGCTGGCCCATGAAGACGACGGTGGTGACGGCCGGATCGGCCAGCGCCGCCCAGTTGATGTCGCCGGGCAGCTGCCCCGTCACGTCCGCGCCCGTCACGAACTGCACCCGCCGCGCCGTCAGCCGCCGAGTCAGCGGCATGCCCATGGCCGCCGCCGCCGCGCTGGCCGAGGTGACGCCGGGCACGATCTCGAACGGGATGCCGGCCTGGGTCAGGGCGACCAGCTCCTCCTCCAGCCGGCCAAAGATGCCCGCATCGCCCGATTTCAGCCGCACGACGCGACGGCCGGCGCGGGCATGATCGACCAGCAGTTCGTTCACCGCCTCCTGCCGGGCCGAGGGGCGGCCGGCGCGCTTGCCGACCGCGATGAGTTCGGCCTGCGGGCCCGCGTGATCCAGCACCGGGCCCGAGGCCAGGTCGTCGAACAGCACCACATCGGCCTTGGCCAGGCGGCGCGCGGCCTTGAGCGTCAGCAGCTCGGGGTCGCCCGGACCGGCCGAGACAAGCGAAACAAAGCCAGGAGGGAATACGGGATCGGACACGGGCGGCATGGGCCTTCGGAGCGGGCGGGCTTCCAGCTATACCACCCGGGCGGGGTGTGACAATGCCGCGCATCCCGCCCGGGCGGGTCTGCGTGGTGAAACTTTGGCCGTGCTGGCGCCTGTCCCGGCGCATCAAGGAGAATGCGATGACGGTTATCTGCTGGTTCCGGCGTGTCTTGCGGCTGGACGATCACCCGGCGCTGGTCGCCGCCGCCGCCCAAGGCGCGGTTGTTCCGCTGGTCATCCTGAACCCGGACGAGGCCCGCCGCCATCCCGCCAGTGCGCAGCGGCAGGCCATGTCCCTGCCCCTGCTGGACGCGGCCCTGCGCCGGCGGGGCAGCCGCCTGATCCTGCGCCGCGGCAGGCCAGCCGAGGTGCTGGAGGAGATCGCCCGCCAGACCGGCGCCACCGCCATCCATGCATCCGAGGGCTTCCCCTTTGCCGCCGATACGGGGCTGGCAGAGGCGGCGCGGCGCGGCGGCGCGACCCTGCACCTGCATCCGCTGGCCGATCTGGTGCCGCGGGCGTCGGTCCTGACGGGGACGGGCGGCGTCTACAAGGTGTTCTCGCCCTTCTGGAAGGCACTGCGCCGGACGCAGGTGGCCGAGCCGCTTGCAGCCCCCGCCCTGTCCGCCCCTGACGCCTGGCCCGACAGCGACGGGCTGGACTGGCCCGAGGCGCGGGCCGAAATAAACCGGGGGTGGGAGGTGATGGCCCATTGCATCCGTGCCGGTGAAGACCAGGCCCATGCCCGGCTGGACGAGTTCCTGGACGGCCCCCTGCCCGACTACAAGGTCCACCGCGACCATCCCTGGCGGCCCCGCGCGACCTCGGGACTGGCGGATGCGCTGGCCGTGGGCGAGATCAGCGCGCGGCGCATCTGGGCGCGCTGCCAGCCTGCCCTGCGGGACGGCAGACCGGGGGTCGAGCATTTCCTGTCCGAACTGGCCTGGCGCGAATTTGCCCGGGACCTGCTATACGCCTTTCCCGACCTGCCCCACAGCTGCTGGCGCCCCGAGTGGCAGGAATTTCCATGGCGTCCGGACACGCCCGAGGCCGAGGCCTGGCGGCGGGGCCAGACAGGCGTCGCCATGGTCGATGCCGGCATGCGCGAGATGTTCGCGACCGGGCAGATGCACAACCGTGTTCGGATGATCACTGCCAGCTATCTGTGCAAGCACCTGCTGACCGACTGGAAGGTGGGGGTGGACTGGTTCGCCTATTGCCTGACCGACTGGGACGCGGCCTCGAACGCGATGAACTGGCAATGGGTGGCGGGCTGCGGGCCGGATGCCTCGCCCTATTTCCGCGTGTTCAACCCGGATGGCCAAGGCGACAGGTTCGATCCCAAGGGCCGCTATCGCGATCACTGGATGGCACAGGATGGCGCGGGGGCGCAGGCATTTGCGCAGGCGGCGCCCCGGTCCTGGCGGATCGACCTGGCGCGCCCGGTCACGCCGTCCCTGACCCTGGCCGAGGGTCGGGATCGGGCACTGGCGGCCTATCGCGGGTTCCGGTCGTGACGGCGCAACTCCGCCGCGCGCTGATCCTGGGCACCTCGGGCGGGATCGGCGGGGCGCTGGCGGCACGCTTGACCCAAGATGGCGTGCTGGTGACAGGCTTGTCGCGCAGCCGCGACGGGCTGGACCTGACGCGGCCGGACAGCGTGGCGCGACACGCCGCACGATTGCAGGGACAGGCGTTCGACCTGATCCTGAACACGACGGGCGCCCTGGTGATCGACGGACATCCGCCGGAAAAGTCGCTGGACGCCCTGGATGCCGCGGCGATGGCCGCCCAGTTCGCGCTGCACGCCACCGGGGTAGCGCTGGCCTTTCAGGCCTTTGCGCCGCTTCTGGCGCGCGACCGGCGGGCGGTGATGGGGTCCTTGTCGGCGCGGGTGGGCTCGATCGGGGACAACGATCTGGGCGGCTGGATCTCCTATCGCGCGGCCAAGGCGGCGCAGAACCAGATCATCCGCACGGCGGCCATCGAATATCGCCGCAGGAATCGCAACGCCATCCTGGTGGCCCTGCATCCCGGCACGGTCGAAACCCCCCTGACGGCGAAATATGCGGCCCGCTATCCCACGATCACCCCTGACCGCAGCGCCGAGGCGCTGCTGGCGGTGATCGAAGGCCTGACACCGCAGGATAGCGGCAGCTTCTGGGACTGGAAGGGCAACCGCGTGCCCTGGTGACATCAGGCGGACAGGTGCGGCGCCACCAGCGCCATGATCTGCCGCCCGCCGGGCTTGGTGAACGACCCCCAGGTGCCCAGGATCTGTCCGTCCGGTCCCAACAGGACCTTGCTGAAATTCCAGCGCGGCACAAAGCCGGTCTGCTGCCGGACCCAGGCAAAGAAGGGATGCACCTCGCCCTTGGCAACGGGCAGGATGTCGGTCATCGGCAGGGTGATGCCGTATTCCATCTGGCAGTATTCGCTGACCTTCTTGCCGGTCTCCAGCTCCTGGTTGAAGTCGTCGGACGGGACGGCCAGCACGACCAGGCCCCGCGCCTCGTAGGCTTCGTGCAGGGCCTGCATGTCGCGCAGCTGGCCCGCGAAACCGCACAACGACGCTGTGTTCACGACCAGGACCGGGCGTCCGCGCCAGGCGCCCGTGTCATGGTCGCCCCCGTCGATCGAGGGAAAGGTAAAGGTGGGGGCGGCTGCCTGGGCACGCGCGCCCTTCAGCCCCAGGGTCGAGATCACGGTGGCAAGCGACAGAAAGGTGCGGCGTTTCATCAGGGCGGCCTCCGGCAGGATCGGGAACAGGTTACGCCCGCGATCCCCCTGCCCGGATGCGACTGATGAGCGCAGCCGCCGCCACGCCCGCGATCGCCACCACCGGCCAGTTGCCACCCGGCACATTGGCGGCGACCACGCCGGCAAGGGCCCAGATCACTGCAGCCGGATAGGCCCATTCCTCTGGGCGGCGCGACTGGACCACCAGCGCCACCGCGCCGACCCCCAGCAGGCACAGAACCGCCGCCACCTGGGGCGACAGCACGCCGTGCCCGCCCAGCCAAATCCCCACCGAGGCCCCCGATGCCGCCGTCAACCACCCGGCATAGGCTGCCACCGGATGCGACCCAAGCCACAGGTCCCGCCGGCCCGCCCGCAGCATCGCCGCCACCGCAGTCGCCAGCATGGCCAAGATCATCAGCGTGGCAAGCCCGGGCAGGCTGTTGGCCACAGGAATCCAGGCAAAGCCGATGCCCAGGCTGACCAGCAGCGGAAGGCGCATCGGCCGCCAGCTGTGGTCCTCCGCGCGCTTCCACAAGCCAAAGCCCGCGCCCAGGATCAGCCAGGCATAGATCAGCCCCCAGATCGAAAAGGCCCATCCGGCAGGCTGCACCGGGGGGTCTTCTTGCGGAATCGGGAAAAGCTCGGGGTCATAGCCGGAAAATTCGGGAAAGATCAGGGGCGATGCGGCAAAGGCCAGCGCGGCCAGCAGCACGAGAAGCGCAAGGGTGCGGTCGGACATGTCATGTTCCTGTCAGAGCGGGGTGCGGCAAGGGGCCGACATGGTGCGGCGGATCATGCCGCGCCTGCGGACCGGGGTCGACCCCCGCCACCTCCGGCAGGCCGGACCTGCCCCTGGCCTGTGGCCAGAGCGCCTTTGGGCTGTCTTGCGGCAGCAGCGCAGGATCGTGCCGTCATAGGCCGGTGGCAGCGGGCGCCGGACCCGCCGTTCCGGCCGTGCAGCCTGCATTGGCGGCCGAGGCACTTGCGCATCATCCTCCGAACCACCGCCTGTGCGCCGTGAACAGGTCAGGGCGCGGCAGCCTGCAGGGCCTTGGCCCGCGCAAGATCGTCCGGCGTGTTGATGTTGGTGAAGGGGTCAAAGGGCCTGCTGTCCCAAACGGCAAGCCCCGGCTGGTGGCGCGCGGCAAAGCTGCGCACCCGGCCCTCGCCCCGGGCCAGAGTGGCGGCCAGATCGTCGCGCAGCGCCACCGGCCAGAGGCCGAAGGTCGGATGGTCGCGTGCAGGCCCGCTGCCGCATGTGCTGGCCGCCAGCGCCAGCCCCGTGGGACCCCTTGCCGCCAGCAGACGCGCCCCGAGGTCGATCGGGAAGAACGGCGTGTCGCCCGCCACCGTCACCACATGCGGCGCCCTGATGGACAGCGCCCAATCCAGCGCCGCCAGAACGCCAGCCAGTGGTCCCGGATGGTCGGGCAGGCTGTCGCCCCGGACCGGCAGGCCGAACTCCGCATATCGCGCGGGATCACCGTTTGCGTTCACAGCCACCTGCCCCGCCTGAGGCGTCAGGCGAGCCAGGATGATGGCCAGCAGCGGCCGATCGTCCAGCATCAGCAACGGCTTGTCCGCGCCGCCCATCCGGGTCGCACGGCCTCCGGCCAGGATCATTGCGGGTGGTTTCATGGTCCCATGATGGTCTGGCCGGGCGCGGTGCGCAAGTCCACAGCCCTGACAGCGGCCACCCGAAGAACGATGCCCTGCATTCTTGACTTCTTTTGTCGGACTCCTTACCCCGACAGGTGCCTGCCTTGGGCCTCATGCTGCGGCAGGCGATCCGCCAACAACCTTCGGTCCATGCCGTGCTGTCTCGAACGCCCTTCCACACTCTGCGCCGCCACCCCGCCGTGCCGGGACCACGGCCTGCAGAGCCGGGTGCCTGTCTTGGAAACCGCGCATGAGGCGGGACCCGCTGCCCCCTTTTCAGGCCGAGGCCGCCGCACCGGACCTGCCCTATGCGCAACTGGCCGTGCTGATCGCCCGGCTGGCCCGGACGCGGAGCCTGGAGCTGCATGTGGGGCATGGCCGCTCGTCCTGGTGCAAGCTGGCAGGCGGAGAGTTCGGGGCGCGCATGGGGCCCCTGGGCAGCATCATCTATGTCCGCGGCGATGATCGCACGGGTCTTGAGCGCCTGCGCGCAGACTGGGACGCCGATCTGGCGCAGCAGTTTCCCGGCCTTGCGCTGGACTGGTCGCGGCTTGATCGCGAGGGCGCGCCTCCACCGAACTTCAGCCTGGCGCGTCTGGCTGGCGTCAGCCGTCTTGCCGGAGCCTTTCTGCGCCTGCGCATCGAAGGGCCCGACCTTGACCGCTTTGCCCGGCAGCTGATCCACTTCCGCCTGGTGATCCAGCCCAACACCCGACGCGCCCCGGTCTGGCCGGCGATCGGCGCGCGGGGCCAGGTGATCTGGCCCAAGGGTGCCGACGCGCTGCACCGCCCCGTTTATACCGTGCGCGCCATTGATGCGGGCCAAGGCTGGATGGAAGCCGACGTGTTCCTGCATCCCGGCGGCCGCGCGGCCCGCTTTGCGCGACAGGCGCCTGCGAATGCGCCGATCGGCCTGACCGGCCCCGGCGGCGGCGGCATCCCGCAGGCATCACGCCTGCTGATCGGTGGGGACGAGACGGCCTATCCTGCCCTGGCGCGCATCATCGCGGCGCAGGACCAAAAGGCCGTCGGAGAATGCCACCTGTTCGGCAAGGACGCCGACTATCCCTTTCCCGCCCATCCGGGCATCCGCGTGATCCATGCGCCGCAGGGCGAAGCGGCGCTGGCCGCGCGCCTGGTCCGGACGCCGACAAAGGCGCAGGCCGTATGGCTGGCCACCGAACGTTCCGCCCTGACGCCGCTGAAGGCCGCGCTGGACGCAGGCGCCGCGCCCCATGCCCCCGACCCCCACCTGGCGGTCTACTGGACCGCCACGCCAAAGGAGCCTCCTCATGAATGATCTTGGCACGACGCTGACGGCGCTGCCGCTGTTCGCGATGATCCGCGGCGGCGGCTGGACGATGTGGCTGATCGCGGCCCTGTCCGTCATCACACTGGCGGTGGTGCTGTGGAAGATCTGGTCGCTGTGGCGGCTGGGTGTCTGGGGCGGCCGCCATTCGCGACGGGCGGTCGAGCTGTGGGCCCAGGGGCGGCGCGCCGAGGCGCTGGACCAGGTTCGCGGCCGCCCTTCCGCCCGGGCCCGTGTGGCGCAGGCG
>VGDE01000138.1 GCA_016869875.1 Alphaproteobacteria bacterium | reverse complement strand
GCCCTCTGTGAAGGGGCCGGGGAAGTGGCAGGCCACGCCGTGATCGCCACCCAGAAGCGCCGGCACCTCGGCCGCGCAACGCGCCTGCGCCCGGGGGCAGCGCGTCCGGAAGACGCAGCCAGACGGCGGATTCATGGGCGAAGGCAGGTCCCCCGCCAGCGGCACGATCGTCTTGGCGGTTTCGATTGTCGGGTCAGGCACCGGCACCGCCGAGAGCAGCGCCTGTGTGTAGGGGTGCTGAGGGGCGCCATACAGATCCTTGGAAGACGCGATCTCCATCACCTTGCCCAGATACAGGACCATCACGCGGTCGCTGATATGTTTCACCACCGACAGGTCATGTGCAATGAAGATCAGCGAAAGGCCCAGATCCTTTTGCAGACGGATCAGCAGGTTGATGACCTGCGCCTGGATCGAGACGTCCAGCGCCGACACGGGCTCGTCGCAGATGATCAGGCGCGGCTCGACGATCAGGGCGCGGGCGATGCCGATGCGCTGGCACTGGCCGCCGCTGAATTCATGCGGATACCGGTTGATCTGGTTGGGCAGCAGGCCGACCTTTTCCATCATCGCCTTGACCCGTTCCTTAACCTCGGAACGGCCGAGGTTCGGGCGGTGGGTCTTCAGCGGCTCGGCGATGATCTGGCCCACGGTCATGCGCGGGTTCAGGCTGGCCAGCGGGTCCTGGAACACCATCTGGATGTCGCTGCGATAGGCCATCATCTGGCGCGGCGACAGCGCCAGCAGGTCCTTGCCGTCGATCCATTCCGCCTGACCCGACGCCGGGACCAGCCCGATCAGCGCGCGCGCCAGCGTGGATTTCCCGCAGCCCGATTCGCCCACGACGCCCAGGGTTTCGCCCGGGCGCAGGGTGAAATCCACACCGGCCACGGCGTGCAGGGGGTGGGGCCGGGCCCAGGGCATGCCGCCCTCGCGGCGGATCTGGAAGGTTACGCGCAGGTCGCGCACGGACAGAAGATCGTTCATTGTCCCTCCGTGGTGCTGGGAGTTCCGGCCGCGCCGGCACCGGCAACGGCACCGTGCGGAATGGCCTGGCCGGGCAGGGCGCCCGGATGGGCGGCCGTCTGGTCCGTGTCGGGATGCCGCGTCATCTGCCGCGCCAGAACCTCGGCCACGGGGGCGTGGCAGGCGCGCGCCCGGCCGGACGCAAAGGTTTCCAACGGCGGATCGATGCGGGCGCAGACGTCGCGCGCATAGGGGCAACGCGGCTGGAAGGCGCAGCCTGATGGCGGGCGGCTCATGTTCGGGGGCTGACCGGGGATGGCGCGCAGTTCCTCGTCGTTCTGGTCCACCCGCGGGATCGCGTCCAGCAGGCCCTGCGTGTAGGGTAGCGTCGGTTCGGCAAAGATCGGGCGGACGGGCCCGGTTTCCCGGATGCGGCCGCCATACATGACAGCCACACGCTCGCACGCGCCTGCGACGACGCCCAGATCATGCGTGATCAGCATCATTGCCATGCCGAAATCGCGCTGCAGGTCCGACAGCAGCTGCATGATCTGCGCCTGCACGGTCACGTCCAGCGCGGTTGTCGGTTCGTCCGCGATCAACAGCTTGGGCCGGCACAAGAGCGCCATGGCGATCATCACGCGCTGGCGCATGCCGCCCGAAAACTCGTGCGGATAAAGGCGCACCCGGCCCTTGGCATCGGGGATCTTGACGGCGTCCAGCATCCGGACCGCCTCGGTGACGGCATCGCGCTTGGACAGGCCCTTGTGCAGCACCAGAACCTCGGCCATCTGGTCGGCCACGCGCATGTAAGGGTTCAGCGAGGTCATCGGGTCCTGGAAGATCATCGCGATCTTTTCCGCCCGGATGCTGTTCAGGACCTTCTTGGGCGCGTTCAGGATTTCCTGCCCGTCAAAGGTGACGCTGCCCGTGGCGCGTCCGTTGCGCGCCAGAAGGCCCATGATGGCAAAGGACAGTTGCGACTTGCCGCTGCCGGATTCGCCGACAATGCCCAAGGTTTCACCCTGTTCCACCGTCAGGTTGACGTTGTTGACGGCACGCACCTCGGCGTCGTTGGTCTGGAAGCGGACCGAAAGGTCCGTAAGGGTCAGAAGGGCCATCTCAGCGCTCCTTCGGGTCAAGGGCGTCTCGCAGGCCGTCGCCCACGAAGAAGAAGCCGAACAGGGTGATGACAAAGAAGAACAGCGGGAAGGCCAGCTGCCACAGCGTGCCATAGTTCATCGTGCCCGCCCCTTCGGAGATCAAGGCGCCCCAGCTGGTCAGGGGTTCCTGCACGCCAAGGCCCAGAAAGCTGATGAAGCTTTCCGTCAGGATCATCAGCGGCACCAGCAACGTCGCATAGACCGCGACCACCCCCAAGAGGTTCGGCACGATGTGGCGCAGGATGATGCGGAAGGATGAGACGCCCGTGGCACGGGCGGCCTCGATGAATTCTCGGTTCTTGAGGCTAAGCGTTTGACCACGAACGATTCTGGACATGTCCAGCCAGCTGATCAGGCCGATGCCCAGGAACAGCATTGACATGGACCGCCCGAACATCACCAGCAGCAGGATCAGCACGAACATGTAGGGGATCGACATCAGGATATCGACCGTCCGCATCATCAACTGGTCCGTGCGTCCGCCGACATAGCCCGCCGTCGCGCCGTAGAGCGCGCCGACGATCACTGCGATGGCGGCGCCCACGATCCCGACCATCAGGCTGATCTGCGTGCCCTGCACCACGCGCGCATAAAGGTCACGGCCGAGGTTGTCGGTGCCGAAATAGTGGCCGTTCTCCAGCGAGGGCTGGCCCATCTGCGCGACCTGGCCCATGACGCTGAAGTCCAGTTCCTCGTTGGACCAGACGGCGAACCGGCCGCCGACCAGCGCGAACAGCGCCACCAGCACCAGGATGGTCAGGCCGAACATCGCGGCCTTGTTGCGCCAGAACCGCTTGCGGGCGTCGGCCCAGGGGCTGCGGCCCTTGACCTCGTCCTGGACAAGGCGGTCGGACAGGGACTGCATCTTCTGTTGATCGATGACCATGACCTAGTACCTGATCTTGGGGTCGATCCACGCATAAAGCACGTCGACAAGGAGGTTGAAGAGAATGGTCAGCGTCCCGATCAGGATGGTGACGCCCATCATCACGGCATAGTCGCGGTTCAGCGCGCTGTCCACGAAGGCCTTTCCAATGCCGCCAGTCGAGAAATAGATGTCGATCACGACCGATCCGGTGATCATCGACACGAAGACCGGGCCCAGATAGCTGATGACCGGCAGCATCGCAGGTTTCAGCGCATGGCGGATGATGACGCGATGCTCGGGCATGCCCTTGGCGCGCGCGGTGCGGATATGGTTCGAGCCCAGCACCTCCAGCATCGAGGAGCGGGTGATGCGCGCGATCGAGGCCATGTAGCTGGTCGCCAGCGCGATCACCGGCATGATCCAGAAGCTGGGGTCGTTGAAGCTCCATCCCCCGCCGGGCAGCAGCCGGTACCAAAGGGTAAAGACCAGCACCAACAGCGGCGCCATGACGAAATTCGGCAGCACCTGCGCCCCGATCGAAATGCCCACGGCAAGATAATCCACCCAGGAATTGTGCCAGATGGCCGCGACCACGCCCAGGGACACCCCGAAGATGACAGCTGCCAGAAAGGACAGCGCGCCATAGGTCAGCGTGACCGGAAAACCCGCCGCGATCAGCTGGTTCACCGTGCGATCGGGGTAAACGAAGCTGGGGCCGAAATCGAAATGGACCACGATGTTGTAAAGATAGTTCCAGATCTGCAGCCACAGCGGGTCGTTCAGGCCGTATTGCCGTTCAAGATTGGCCAGAACGGCGGGCGGCAGCGCACGCTCGCCCGTGAAGGGTCCGCCAGGCGCCAAGTGCATCAGGACGAAGGAAAAGACGATCAGCAGCAGCAGCGTGGGTATCGCCACCGCCAGCCGTCGCAGGATGAATGCGAACATCGCGGGGGGCCTTTCCTTGGGAATGGTTCAAAATCGAAGGCCGAGGCGGGAATGTCCCGCCCCGGCCCATCCCAAAACGTCAGGGACGTCACTCGGCGGTGCGATAGATGTCCTTGGCGTACCAGGTGTTGCGCAGGTTCTCGCGCGGCAGGCCCTTGATGGCCGGGTTGATCATGTCGACCTTGGCATAGTGATAGACGAACACGGCCGGGACCTCCTCGGCCAGGATTTCCTCGGCGCGCTGGTACAGCGGCGTCGTGTCCTCGGCCGTGGCGGCCTCGGCCAGCAGGCGGTCGTATTCCTCGTTCGACCACTTGCCGCTGTTGTAGCCGTCGGTGCGGAACCAGTCGAGGAAGGTCGAAGCTTCGTTGTAGTCGGCGCACCAGGCATAGCGGGCAACCTGGAAGTCCTGGTTCTGCAGGCGGTCGGTATGGACGGCCCACTCGACGTTGTTCAGCTCGATCTCGATGCCCAGCGGGCGCCAGAACTGCTGGGCGGCAATGGCCAGCAGGCGGTGGCTGTCGTCGGTGTTGTACTGGAGCTGGACGCGGACGGGGTTGTCGGGGCCATATCCCGCCTCGGCCAGCAGTTCGCGCGCACGCTCGGTCCGCTGCTCCTGGCTCATTTCGGCCATGCCGCCTTCGGGCGCGGCAAAGCCGTTGATGGCCCAGTGGGTCCAGCTGTAGGCCGGGCGCTGACCACCCTGCAGGACCTGATCCACGATCACGTCGCGGTTCAGCGACAGCGACATGGCTTCGCGCACGCGCTGGTCCTTGAGAACCTCTGGGCCCTTTTCGGACAGGTTGAAGACATAGGCGTAGGAGCAGCCATAGGGCACCGAGACGGCCTGGTCGGGGAACTGTTCGGACAGGCGCGGATACTGGCCGGCCGGAATCTGCACGCGGTCCAGCTCGCCCGCCTGATAGCGCGTCAGCGCGACGTTATTGTCGTTGACGGTGACGCCGCGAACGGTCTCCATGACGACATTGTCGGCGTCCCAGTATTCGGGGTTCTTCTGGAAGACGATCTCGACGCCCAGATTGTGGCTGGCCAGCGTATAGGCGCCGTTGCCCACCAGGTTCGCGGGCTGGATCCAGGCATCGCCATGTTCCTCGACCACGGCGCGGGGGACCGGATAGGCGGTCGTGTGCGACAGCGTGCTGATGAAATAGGGCGTGGGCTTGGTCAGCGTCACTTCCAGGGTCTTTTCGTCCACGGCGCGCACGCCCAGTTGATCGGGCTCCATTTCGCCCGCGATGATCGCCGTCGCGTTCTGGACGTTCATCAGCTCGATGTACCAGGCATATTCCGAGGCCGTCGCCGGCGTCACCACGCGCTGCCAAGCGAAGACAAAGTCGTCGGCGGTCACGGGCTGGCCGTTCGACCAGTTCGCGTCGCGCAGCTTGAAGATATAGGTCAGCTGGTCATCGCTGACCTCATAGCTTTCGGCGACGCCGGGGATCATGTTGCCCTGGGCGTCCTCGATCATCAAACCCTCGAACAGCGAGCGCAGCGCGTCTGAACCTTCGACATCAGTATTCTTGGCCGGGTCAAGCGACTTGATCGCGTCCAGCAGCCAGTAGGTGTAGGTCTGGTTTTCGGCCAGCGTCTCGCCCTCGGCGGGCTGCACGGCATAGGCGGGCATCGCCAGTGCGGCGATCAGGGCGGTTGTTGCGAAAAGCTTGGTCATCCCAACTCCTCCAAGTTGTGGGTCGGCGTCTTCCTGCACCGGAATGCAGCGACGTTACGCAAAGCAGCGCCATGGGCAAGCCGCGATTGCCGCTTTTCAACTGTCCCGCCCTGTGGAAAAGATGCCCGCATGACGAACACGGGTCACATCACGCTGGTCACCGGGGGCGCAAGATCGGGCAAGTCGGCACTGGCCGAGCGACTTGTCGCGCGCCACGCCATGCCGCGGGTCTACATCGCCACCGCCGAAGCACGGGACGGCGAGATGAGTGAAAGAATCCAGAAACATCAAATTTCTCGCGGGGAAGGCTGGAAAACGCTTGAAGAGCCCCGCGACCTTGCCGGCGTTCTGCGGCACACCGACGGGCAGGGCGTAAGGTTGGTTGATTGCCTCACGCTGTGGCTGTCGAACTGCCTGGGATCGGCGGATTTCGATGCGCTGGTCATGACGTTACGTCAGCAATCCTGCCCTGTTGTTCTGGTGACCAATGAACTGGGGCAGGGAATCGTTCCCGACAACGCGCTGGCGCGCCGTTTTCGCGATGACCACGGCCTGATGAACCAGGCGGTCGCTGGGGTCGCACACGAGGTTTGGATAGCCGTCAGCGGGCAGCCCCTGCGGCTGAAACCTTCAAGAGAGGCAATCGATGACGGTCTTTGACGAGGAGGCAGCCCAGGCTGCGCAGGCACGGCAGGCGCAGCTGACAAAGCCGCCGGGGTCGCTTGGCCGGCTGGAGGATCTGGCGATCTTCATGGCGGGGTGGCAAGGTCGCGACCGGCCCCGCCTGGACCGGGTGCAGGCGCTGGTCTTTGCCGGAAATCATGGCGTGGTCGCGCAGGGTATTACGCCCTTCCCGGCCGAGGTCACGGCCGCGATGGTCCAGAACTTCCAGGCGGGTGGCGCCGCCATCAATCAACTGTGCCGCGTGGCCGGTGCGGATCTGCGCGTGGTGCCGCTGGATCTGGACCGACCGACCGCCGATTTCACCCAAGGCCCGGCTCTTGATCCTGCCGAGGTACGGGAGGCGATGACCAAGGGAGCCGATGCGGTCGATCCCACCGCCGATGCCCTGATCCTGGGCGAGATGGGGATCGGCAACTCCACCGTTTCTGCCGCCCTTGCCGCCGCAACCCTGGGCGGTCGCGCCGAGGACTGGGTCGGTCCCGGCACGGGCGCACAGGGCGAGATGCTGGCCGCAAAGACGCGCGTCGTGACCGAGGGTCTGGCGCGTCACGCCCCGTCGACGGCGGCCGAAACGCTTGCGGCCTTTGGCGGGCGCGAACAGGCTGCGATCTGCGGCGCGATCCTGCAGGCGCGCGCATTGCGGATTCCGGTCGTTCTGGACGGCTTCATCTGCACGGCCGCTGCCGCCGTCCTGACGCGGGACGATCCTGCCGCGCTGTCCCACTGCCTGATCGGGCATGAAAGCGCCGAGCCGGGTCATCGCCGCCTGATCGCCGGGCTGGCGATGCAGCCGGTCCTGTCGCTGGAGATGCGTTTGGGCGAAGGGTCGGGGGCGGCCGTGGCACTTCTGGTGCTGCGTGCGGCGCTGGAATGTCACAATGGCATGGCGACCTTTGCCGAGGCCGGCATTGGATAGGCTGCACCAGCTGCTGCTGGCGATGGTGTTCCTGACACGACTGCCGCTTGGCCGGTTCCTGCCGCCGCGTGTCCTTCCGCTGGCGGATGCAGTCTGGGCCTTTCCGCTGGCGGGGGCGCTGGTGGGGGCGATGGCTGGGCTGCCGCTCTGGTGGCTGGGGCCAGACCTTTTGTCCGCTGCCCTGGCGCTTGCGGCGGCGGTCTGGCTGACCGGCGCGCTGCACGAGGATGCGCTGGCCGATTTTGCGGATGCCGGCGGCGGTCGCGACCGCAATGACCGGCTGCGCATCATGAGGGATTCGACCATCGGCAGCTATGGCGCCACCGCGCTGATCTGCATAAGCCTGCTGCGGGTCGCAGCCCTGGTCGCCTTGGGGCCGGTGGCGCTGATCGGGGCCGCAGGAGCGGCGCGGGTGGCACCTGTCCTGCTGATGCGAAGCCTTCCTGCGGCGCGCGCGGACGGGCTGGGGCAGGGGGCAGGCCAACCTTCGCGCGGGGCGACGGCCGGTGCCGCAGCGATCGGGGCGGTGCTGCTGATCCTTTGCGCGCCAACGGTTCCGGCGGCATTCCTGGCAGGGCTGCTAGCCATGGCGGTGGTGGTGGCGGTGTCGCGCCGGGCCTGCCGGCTGCTGGGCGGACAGACCGGAGACGTGCTGGGTGCTTCGGCCGCGCTGGCGGAAACGGCAGCCCTGGTCGGCATGGCTGCGTTGACCTAGCGTCAGTCCGCGAAAAACTTGACCGGGCTGGGGCGGATGCACCATACCGCGACGGTGCGAAGAACGCCCGGGCCAACCCGGGAACCTGCCCCCCGGACGGGCAGCGCCACGAGGGAGGGGAACATCATGGGTGGCCTTCTGGCCCTGTCGCGCGGGATCGACCGCGTCAACACGCTGATCGGGCGCGGCGTGGCATGGCTGATCCTGCTGGCAATCATTGTCAGCGCGGTCAATGCCATCGTGCGCAAGGTCTTCAGCCTGTCGTCGAATGCCTGGCTGGAGTTGCAGTGGTACCTTTACGGCGCCGCCTTCATGCTGGCCGCCGCTTACACGCTGCTGGAAAACGAACACATCCGCATCGACGTCATCTATGGCCGCTGGTCGCGCCGGGCGCAGCACTGGATCGATCTGCTGGGAACGCTGCTGTTCCTGCTGCCCTTCACGGGCATCATGATCTATCTGGTCTATCCCGCGCTGCGCAGCAGCTGGCGGACGGGCGAAATCTCGATGAACGCGGGTGGCCTGATGATCTGGCCGGCCCGGGCGATCCTGCTGGCGGGCTTTATGTTGTTGTTCGCCCAAGGCATTTCGGAACTGATCAAGAAGATCGCCGTGATGCGCCGCATCATTCCCGACCCCAACCCCCATGTTTCGCCCCACGAGGCGGGACTGAAAGAGGCCGGCCTGATGACCGCCGGCCTTGACCGGGACAACAGCTCCGAGCCGGAGAACCGCGCGTGATCGACCTTATCGCCCACAACCTTGCGCCCATCATGTTCTTCTCGATGGTGGCGTTTCTTCTGTTCGGCTATCCGATCGCCTTTGCGCTGGCGGCCAACGGCCTGTTGTTCTTTTTCTTCGGGGTCTTCCTGACTCCGCTCAGCGACCAGGTGAACCTGGGCTGGAACCTGCTGCAGGCGCTTGGCGACCGCGTCTTTGGCGTCATGCGCAACGACACGCTGCTGGCCATCCCGTTCTTTACCTTCATGGGCATCGTGCTGGAGCGGTCGCGCATGGCCGAGGAGCTGCTGGACACGATCGGGCAGCTGTTCGGTCCGATCCGCGGCGGCCTTGCCTATGCGGTGGTCCTGGTGGGGGCGCTGCTGGCGGCGACCACGGGCGTGGTCGCGGCCTCGGTCATCTCGATGGGGCTGATCTCGCTGCCGATCATGATGC
>VGDE01000137.1 GCA_016869875.1 Alphaproteobacteria bacterium | reverse complement strand
GAGGTCGGGGATTTTCATCGTTTTGACAATCCGCGACAGCTGATGGCCTATCTGGGGCTTACGCCCTCCGAGCATTCCAGCGGCAACAGCGTGCGACGCGGCGGGATCACCAAGCCATTGGAGGTGTGGTATCAGGACGAGGCACGCGTGGGCCAGCAAGAGACGCTCACCCGGACCTGGGCTGAGCGAGGAACCCGCCCCCGCGCGCTACGCGATACCCGCTACACGTGGGCCTATATCTTTGGCGCCGTCTTCCCGGCGCGCGCCACAACCGCGGCCTGGTCATGCCGCGTGCCGACATCTCGGCCATGAATGCCCACCTTGTAGAAATCGCAAAAACTGTCGCGCCAGGCGCCCACGCCGTGCTTGTGATGGACGGCGCCGGCTGGCATGGCTCCAGCGCTCTGCGCACCCCCGACAACATCACCATCGTGACGCTCCCGCTCTATGCGCCAGAACTAAACTCGATTGAGAACATCTGGGCCTATCTGCGCGAAAACTGCCTCGCCATCACTGTCTTTTACACCTACGCAGACATCGTCGACCGATGCTGCGATGCCTAGAACGTCTTTGCAAACGACCCCGAGCGCGTCCGATCAATTGCTACTCGCGAATACGCAAAAGCAGTCAATGCTTAGGGCCGTTGGTATAACGACCACCTTGGTCTTCCCTGCCGCCATCAGGTGCCGGTAACGCTGGCACATGCGCAATTGCCCTTTCTAGGCAATGTCGCGTGCCGCCTTGGGCAGAGCTACAAGCCGGGCATAAAGCTTCGGACTGACACGCGCCTGCATTCAGTAGCTCTAGGCCCCTCAATCAGCGCCCGTCGGGCAAGTCCGCTGCATGGCTTGGTGATCCCGCCGCGTCGCACGCTGTTGCCGCTGGAATGCTCGGAGGGCGTAAGCCCCAGATAGGCCATCAGCTGTCGCGGATTGTCAAAACGATGAAAATCCCCGACCTCAGCCACCACTGTCACCGCGACGATGAAGGCTACGCCCCTCATCGCCTGAACCGCTTCCACCACCGGTGAAAGGCTCCAACTCGGCAGCAGGCCCGCGATCTGACCCGTCAACCTTTCTACCCGAGCCTCAGCATCCGCGACGGCGTCAATATAGTCTTGGAGCACGATCTGTTGCGCCGGATGGTGAAAGCGCACTGTCGTCAACCAATGGCGGTAGGCGACTGTCCAGCCTTTCTTGCCGGGATAGATGCGGCCGTGGCGCGAGCCAGAAAGCCTTGCAGATGCTGTCGTGCCTTGCCGACAACACGCATGGCTGTCGCGCGCGCCCGGACCAGGTCGCGCATCGCTTCATGTGCCGCATCCGGCACCCAAACGGCCGTCAACTCACCAGCCTGGTGCAGCTTCGCCAGCATCACTGCGTCGCGACGGTCCGTCTTCACCCGATCGCCCATCTTTACAGGGATGAGTGAAGGGGCAACCACGATGCAGTCATGCCCCAGTTCAACAAGTTGGCGGTGCAAGCCATAGCCACACGGTCCAGCCTCATAACAGAAATACAGATGACGCCCCTCCGCGCCCAGTTTCTCCACCAGCTTCCGGATGTGGTCCGAGCGGTGTGGAATTTTCCCCCGGTGGCGGACCTCGCCGCCGCGCTCGCCTTCGGCGACCGCGACCGATAAAGTCGCCTTGTGGGCATCCAGCCCGATGAACATGCTACTCTGCATCTGGTCTCTCCCCATTCTTGAGGCTCGGCACCAGCCAATCTGGTGCAACCCTCGAAGGGAGAATGCCGCGGGAGAGGCCACTGACCCAGTCAGCTCACAGCCGATCATAGGGTTTAGGAGGTCATTCTTCCAATGTTCATTCTGTCAGCAGCCGCAAGGTGCGGAGGCCGGTGTGTGCGATGTTAGGCGGTAATGAGAACGAATGGTGTCTACAATTCAGCTCCAAAGTGTCAGCTCTGGCTCTTGCCTGCTTCAGCTTCGGTATCATCCTGTCGATTAAGACAGCCGCCTCAGCACGGTGTTTGGCAACGTTGGTTTCGAAGGGACCGGATGATCGTTAAGCTGCCAATAGGACTGGCGGTGGGCTGTTGGAACATTAAGTCCTCACACTATAGGGCTTTCAAATTGCGGTCCATTGACTTTCAATTCGCAGATCTCTTAGTTTCAATCTGCGGAACAGTGAGAGGCTTCGCCATGACCACGCTCCTGTTCGAGCGCTACGTCCGAAAGCGGATCGAGGAGGCCCTTGAGGACACGAGGGTGGTCCTTGTGTCAGGGCCTCGGCAATCGGGCAAGACAACTTTGATTCGGGAGATCTCTGGCCCGGAGATGGAGTTCTTTACTCTTGATGACGCCACGACGCTGGATGCTGCACGCAGCGACCCGGTTGGCTTTTTGCGCGGCATCGACCGCGCCGTAATCGACGAGGTGCAGCGGGCGCCGGAACTGCTGCTGGCTATAAAGACAGAGGTAGACCGCGACAAGCGGCCCGGTCGCTTCCTGCTGACTGGCTCGGCAAACCTCCTTAAAATTCCGAAAGTTGCCGACTCTCTTGCAGGTCGGATGGAGACGGTTCCGCTTCTGCCTTTGGCTCAATCGGAGATTCTTGGAAGCCGTTCAAGCTTCATCGACAATATGTTGAGCGGCAACAGGCCAAAAGTTGGCGAGTGTATCCTAGGGGCTGACCTGGTAGAGGCTGTCCTTCGCGGCGGTTACCCGGAGGCTCTGGCGCGGGTTCGCTGGCCACGAAGGCAGAATTGGTACGTGCACTACATCGACGCAATCGTTCAGCGTGACATCAGAGATATTGCACATATCGAGCAACTGGCGGCGATGCCGCGCCTGCTTCGCATGATCTCAGAGCATGCTGGGCAACTGGTCAACTATTCGTCGATCGGATCAGCTGCGGGAATGAATCACGTCACAACCCATAAGTACCTGCGCGTCTTCGAAAGCCTGTTCATTGTCGATACTGTTCAGCCTTGGTACACGAACAAGCTCAAGCGCCTGACGAAATCGCCAAAGCTGCATTTCCTTGATGCGGGGCTTCTGGCAGCGATGCGGGGAATCACGCCGGCTCAAGTCCTCAGAGACCGAACAGCCTTTGGCGCGATCCTAGAAACCTTCATCTACAGCGAAATTCGGAAGATCGCGAGTTGGAGTGAGCAGCAGTCTGCGGTGTTCCATTTTCGCGACCGGGACGGAATGGAAGTAGACATCGTCATCGACACTCCCGCTGGCGCCGTGGCGGGCATTGAAATCAAGGCGGCGGCATCAGTCTCTTCTGAGGATTTTAAGGGACTGCGCAAGTTGCGAGAGGCGGTCGGAGACAGGTTCCTTCAGGGGCTCGTGCTTTACGACGGGGAGCAGGTGGTCCCGGCTGGCGATGGCCTCTTTGCAGCACCAATCTCCTGTCTCTGGTCGTCTTAAAGGACTTAAATCTGATCAACATATCGGCCCTTACTCCAAGGCAGCAGCCTGAATCACGGCGTTTGGTGACAGATCTCTATCCTTTTAAGAGAGGGAAATTCCATGCCAGCAATGTCTCGTATCCGGCTTTGGTGGTGCGTGAGGACGTACTGCGCTACAAACGACGACGGTGCACGCAGTTTCAGGACATCCGCTGAAAAGCCTTCGAACAGAAGCGCGGCAAACCAGCTGCGATAGAGGAGGGGATCACTTTCCGCTAAACGCATAAATGTGCGTTCCCACGCAGCATCTTGAGGAACCTTCGACCGAAAGTCGACCCGCACGACCTTTTCCTCAGCAGCGGGATAGGTAATCCGGCTATCTTCCATTCGCGCTGCGAAATCCGCTCCAACTTGGTCCCAATGAGGCGCGGTGAGACGATAGACTTCATCTTGGTTCAGCCGATATGCCGCGACCCTGCCCCGCACTCCCGGCCTCAGTTGCAATAGGATCTTGGCGTCGAGCAGGCGCTTGATCTCCCGTTTTACCGTCCGTTCATCAACGGACCACATTTTTGCCAGATCCCGCTGGCCGACCGTGAGTTCATCAAGCTTCCAGTTGTAGCGCGCCGTTATGACCGCGACCAACCGTAGGACAGAGGTCTGAAAGCTTGGCTTGCCGTTCAGACCTGCGACAGCAATTGCGGTCAGCAAGTCATACTTCTTCACGGAAGCATGAGGCCCCATTGATCGCTTCGGCTTCATGACCCTTCCCACCGCTGGTCTACTTAGAAATTTCCGATTCTTGCTTCAGCCAGACTGGCCATGATCCCGTATTCTGTCAACTCCAATGTAAGAGCGGGAAAGTAGCTGATCTGGAGGAATTTCAGGAAAAAAACGGTTATTTAGGTTAAGGGGGACACCTAAGATGTCACCTTAAGTCCGCTGTGGTGTCACCTCTTTTCATAAAAGATGGCAGATCGTGTCACCAAGTCCCGTCCTTTCTTCCGAAAAATCCTGTCTTTTGTGATGGTGCACCCAGTAATCGAAAGCAGAGAATCTTCGATTTGCGTTTTATAATTTTCCCGTTATTCATGGTGCAGCGCCCAAAAACGAGAGCTGTTACATGCGTAACCATACACATCTTCAAGCTATGAACGAGCGGAGCCTCGCGCAGCAGGCTGCAGTCAGAAAAGCAACCTTCTCTCCCTCTGAAAAGAAGACCCTTCGCCCCTTCTCGATCTGGGAGATAAGCCAGTTCATGTTCGATGTGCCGGCGGACACGTTAAGGAAGAAGCTTGCGGATGATCCCTCCCTGCCCCAAGGCCTCGTTGAGGAAGACGGTCGCCAGCGCTGGTTCACCCTTAGCGAAATAAACGAGCTGCGGCGCCGGTTGCGCTTCAGGGGTAAGACGCTGATGCCGCGGCGGCCACAGGGACGTGCGATGCGGGTTGCTGTTTCGAACTTCAAAGGGGGCGTCGGAAAAACCGTGGTGGCCCATCACCTCGCCAATGGTGCGGCGTTGGATGGTTATCGGGTCCTGGTGATCGACTTCGATCCACAGGCAACGCTCACGCATTCGATGGGTTTAGTTGAGGTCAAGGAATGGAATACAGTATGGGGCATCATGTGTCGTGACCTGTGCCGCGAGGCAGATCGGATCGTGGCGGCCTATGATGATCCTACCGACTGCCCCTACCCTTCCTCCGACGAACTGCCCGAGGATGTTCAGTCGATTGGCGCGCAACGTGCACAGGATTTCATCCAGAAGACAGCTTGGGCGACGATCGACATCATTCCCAGCTGCGCCAATGCGGCTTTCGTAGAGTTCGCTAGCGCGCAGTATCGCGCGCTCCACAAGGCTTGGAGTTTCTTTGGGTGTATTTCACGCTATCTCGATGAGCTGCCAGATGACCAGTACGACATCATTATCTTCGACTGTCCCCCAGCCATTGGATATCAATCTCTGAACGCGGCTTTTGCCGCCGATATTCTCTACGTCCCTTCTGGACCCGGTTACTGGGAATATGACTCGACGACCAGCTATTTGGGGCAGCTTGGGGACGCCATGGAGGATATCTCTTCAGGTTTCGCTTCCATTGCCAAGGACGCGGGGATTGTGCTTCCTAAAACCTTCGATGATGTCCGCCTGCTAATGACGCGTTTCGAGGCGTCGAACCCCCTGCACGTCGCAATGATCGATGCGTTTCGGAACGTGTTCGGCACCGATGTCTGCAGAAATGCCATCGAGATGACGCGGGCTGTCGAGCAATCTGGTCGTTTTCAACAATCTGTTTATGAGCAAGATTACCGCCAGATGACACGAGAAACTTGGAAGCGTGCGCGGCAGAGCTTCGACTCGGCCTATCTCGAATTCAAGGAGACGGTTCTGCGGGCATGGGAACAGAGAACCGAGGCAGGAGGAGCTGCAGCATGACGGGCAAGGGTAAGTTTGGGTTCGAGGCGCTGGCGCCTGCAGACATCAAGCCGCGTAAGCGGGACGTGGGGCCTATGGGTGCCGCCGTGCGGGAAGCTGCCGGTAGTTTGGCAGAAAGCACGGAGTCGCTCATTGAGCAACGCAGGCAGAATGCGACGGATGCCAAGGCTTTCCGCGCAGCGCAAGGTGAGGGCAGGGTTCTTGAACTGTTGCGTGTCGATGATATTCGGACGGACGATCTTCCGCGGGACCGTATCGACCTTAATGGCGCTGCCGGCTCCGACGAGATGGAGGAACTGAAAGCGTCAATCCGTGCCCGAGGCCAGAGGGAACCCATTGAGGTTTTTAGCACTGCAAACGGGTTTCAGCTGAAGAAGGGCTGGAGGCGCCTTACAGCGTTGAAGCAACTCTGGCACGAGACCGGGGATGCGCGGTTCTCGACTGTTACTGCGCGCATTGCCAAAGGCCCAACCAGCCGGATCGACCTTTACATTGATATGGTCGAGGAGAACGTCATTCGTGAGGACCTTAGCTTTGCGGAAATGGCTCAAGTGGCCATAACCGCGGCGCATGATGAAGGAATGGAAGGGCATGAGGCCGATGCGCTTGTCGGACGGCTTTATGCTTCGCTTCACAAAATGAAACGCTCCTACATCCGGAGCTTTGTGTTTCTGTTACAGGAGCTTGGAGATGCAATCCGTTTCCCCAAGGCAATTTCACGGAATCTGGGAGTCGAAGTGGCGCGACAAATCCAGGCATTCCCGCATCAAGCTGAGGTTCTCAAGAATGAGTTGAAGTCTGCAAGTTCTGCGGATGAACAGAACGCACTCCTGTCTCGCATCATTAGCGGGACCGCCGCACAGGTGGACCAAGGCAAGAAGTCCGTAGGGAAAAAGGCTGTGAAGTATGAGTTCCATGTAGGTTCCGCAAAAGTAACGGCGCGAAAGGGCGAGTGTCGCATCCTGTCCAACACGGACTTCTCCTCAATCGAGAGGGCGCGACTGCAGAAAGCTATCGAGGCGTTCCAGAATGTCCTCAAAGACGAGTAACCCGCGGGTTACTCGAACGGTGTCGATGGTAATCCATGGGTTACCTACCGAAACATCTGGTGGCCCAGGTCGGCGAGATTAGAGAAAGTCATTCAAGGTGCATTGAGGGATAGACCTTCCGGCGAATACTTCCGTATCAGGTCTTTTGGGTGATGCGCTCTTATTGGACATTGTGGGCGGCGGCAGTGTGATCTGTTGTCGCTACCTTACGCGGGTGAGAGCCGCGTAAGTTTCAGATGGTAATCAATGTGCACAGCTTCGTTGCCCGCTGCAGCATCCTGACAGCTGAAAGCCGCCAGTTTAGAAGCTCCTTGGTTAGCTTGCGCATCCGCATCCCAATAGTTGATCAAAAAACGCGTGCAGAGAGGCGGTAGAGTCAGCGCGGCGATCGTGCTGATGGCCAGCTAACTGTTGTCGGTACCCTTGCCGCGCAGCGCCAATAAAAATCATCGCGTAAGAAGCCGCCGTAAACACCTAGCACGGGCAGCCCGAAGTGTCGCGGGCTGTTTACAAGGACGCGCCTGGGAAGGGGCCCACTCAAAATGCGCAGCAGATCCTCCCAGAGCATCTCCGGGCGCAGCCGGCGCACCAGCGGCGCCTAGTCCTGTGCTGTCTCGAGGAGCCACTCGCGGTAGCCCTCTTGGCGGGCCAGCCGCACCTTGCGGATGGCGGCCGAATCGCAGGCGCTCAAACTCGGCGGTTGCGCCTAGGACCTGCAGGGTGAACTTGCACTGAGGGCTGGCCGTATTAATCGGGTCCTGCAGTGAGCGGGAGAAAGCCCTTTTGCATCGATCCGTTCCAGGATCTGGAGGCGATGGGACAGCGACCGGGCGAGGCGGTCGATGCGTACGACTAGAAGGGTGTCGCCCGAGTGGATGGTCTCCAGAAGGCGCACCAGCACGGGCCGGGCGCGGTTGCCGCCGGAGGCCTACTCTTCATGGATCCGGGCGCAGCCGGTAACCCGTGGGGCCGCGGTTTGGGGCGGAAGGGTCCGTTTGTCGGTGGATACGCGGGCGTAGCCGAGAAGAGCCATGGCGAGGGCTGGATGTTCAGGATCAGGAGCGGCCGCTAAACGACCTTTTTCACTCATGTCTGTCGTCTATAAACGGCGTTTTCAATTATATGTAGCGCCAGTAAACGGTCGTTTGTTTGCGGAGGCAAGATCCACACTGGAAACAAGCGGCGCAACAGGGGCAGGTGCCTTGGCCCCTGTGCAACGCGCGCTGTCGGTTCAGCTCCTGCGCTGGCTCTACGCCCGTAGCCGTTCCAAATGGCTCGTGCTAAACCTCCTCAATGTTCGTCAAAGATGAACGGTTGTGAGGATATGGCAAGTCATCATGCTGACCATCAGCGGTTCTTTCTCACCCCCACCCGCACCCGCACCCGCACGGGCACCAGTCTTGACGCTGACGATCCCAAGCTCTGGCACCGGGTACAGGCGCACCACGCCGTTGCCTTGGCGGAGGCAATGCTCTGGGCGCAGGGCCTGATCCTGCGCCGCGACGAGATCGGCCGCGACCTCATGGAGACCCGCGCCAACTCCGACCCTGAGGCTATGCAGCTGGCACGATGGGCGCTGCGGCGGCTGAGGGGCAGGGGGATCGGCTGTGTCGCAAACTCTTCTGATACTCCAGGCTGAGCTACGCTTGGTCGAGTAGAGCAGCATGATGGGGAGGATGTGATGACGATCTCGTTCAAGGGTACCCACTTCCCTAGAGACATTATCCTCTACGCGGTCTTCTTCTACCTGCGCTACGGGGTGTCTTACCGCGACCTTGAAGAGATCATGGCCGAGCGAGGTGTTAGGGTTGACCATGCGACGCTCAATCGGTGGGTGGAGCGCTATGCCTGTCAGGTTGCCGAGGATGCGCGTCGCCGCAAGCGGCCCACCGACGGATCTTGGCGCATGGACGAGACGTACATCAAGGTCAAAGGCCAGTGGGTCTATCTCTACCGGGCCGTGGACAAGTTCGGGAAGACGCTGGACTTCATGCTGTCGAAGCGACGGAACAAGCCGGCAGCCATCAAGTTCCTTGCCCGCGCGATGGAGGTGAATGGCCTTCTCCGCAAGATCGTGATCGACAAGAGCGCGGCCAACACCCAAGGCATCAAGGACATCAATCGTATGTTGAAGCGGTTTGGCTGCCCAATCCCGATCCAAATGGTGCGGATCAAATATCTCAATAACCTGGTCGAGCAGGACCACCGCTTCATCAAGCGCCGGGTGAGGCCGATGTTGGGCTTCAAGAGCTTCACGTCAGCCGCGTC
>VGDE01000136.1 GCA_016869875.1 Alphaproteobacteria bacterium | reverse complement strand
CAACATCCAGAAGGACGGGACCTATTCAGTGGTGCCGCGCATGTGGGGCGGTGTCACCACCAGCGCCGAACTGCGCGCCATTGCGGATGCCGCCGACCGCTATGGGGTGCCGATGATCAAGGTCACCGGCGGGCAGCGCATCGACCTGCTGGGCGTGCGGAAAGAGGACCTGCCCGCCATCTGGGCCGACCTCAACGACGCGGGCATGGTGTCGGGACATGCCTATGCCAAGGGCCTCAGGACGGTGAAGACCTGCGTGGGCGAGCAGTTCTGCCGTTTCGGCACGCAGGACTCGACGGGCCTCGGGATCCGGCTGGAAAAGCTGCTCTGGGGATCGTGGACGCCCGCCAAGGTCAAGCTGGGCGTGTCGGGCTGTCCCCGCAACTGCGCCGAGGCGACCTGCAAGGACATCGGCATCATCTGCGTGGACAGCGGTTTTCAGGTCAGCGTTGCGGGCGCGGCCGGCATGGACGTGCGCGAGACGCAGCCGCTGCTGACGGTCACCACCGAGGACGAGGTGGCCGAGGCCGTCGCGGCCTTTGTTCAGCTCTACCGCGAGAACGCGCGCTACCTGCACCGCATCTACAAATGGGTGGACAAGGTGGGCCTCGACTGGTGCCGCGCCCAGATCACGGACGCGCCAACCCGGACGGCGCTGTGCGCGCGGTTCGCGCTGTCGCAGTCGATCCATCAGACCGATCCGTGGGCGGACCACGCCGCCCGCCCTTCCGAATGGGCGCCCGTCGCCGACCTGACATTGAGGGCTGCAGAATGAGCCATTTCATCGACATCGCCGCGCTGGACGACATCCCGCGCCAGGGATCGCGGGTGGTGCGCACGTCCGCGGGCTGCGTCGCGATCTTTCGCACGGCCGACGACCGGGTCTTTGCGCTGGACGATCGCTGCCCCCACAAGGGCGGTCCCTTGTCCGAAGGCATCGTCCACGGCGCCCAGGTCACCTGCCCGCTGCACAACTGGGTCTTCGACATGGCCACGGGCCAGGCGCAGGGCGCGGATGACGGCAGCGTCCGCACCTTTGCCGTTCGTGTCCAAGCAGGCCGGGTCCTGATGGATGCAGCCCACCTTCACAGGAAAAACGCAGCATGAGTGCAGGGGTCCGGACGACCTGCCCTTATTGCGGCGTGGGCTGCGGGGTTCTGGCCACGCCGGACGGGCAGGGCGGGCTGCGGATTGCCGGTGATCCGGATCACCCCGCCAACCGGGGCCGCCTTTGCGTGAAGGGCGCAGCTTTGGGCGAGACGGTGGCGACCCAAGGCCGCCTGCTGACCCCGCGCATCGGCGGCGTCGAGGCGGGCTGGGACCAGGCACTGGACCTGATCGCGGAGCGCTTCGGCCAAGCCATTGCGCAGCATGGGCCGGAGTCTGTGGCGATGTATGTGTCGGGCCAGTTGCTGACCGAGGATTACTATGTCGCCAACAAGCTGATGAAGGGCTTCATCGGCAGTGCGAACATCGACACGAACTCTCGGCTGTGCATGGCCTCGTCGGTGGCGGGACATCGCCGCGCCTTTGGCAGCGACACGGTGCCGGGCCTTTACGAGGATCTGGAACTGGCCGATCTTGTGGTCCTGACCGGCTCGAACCTGGCCTGGTGCCATCCTGTCCTGCACCAGCGCCTGATGGCCGCCAAGGCCGCGCGGCCCGACATGACGATCGTGGTGATCGACCCGCGCCGGACAGCCACCTGCGAGGGCGCCGACCTGCATCTCCCGATCGCGGCAGGCGCGGACGCGCACCTGTTCAACCTGCTCTTGTGCCATCTGGCCGACAGGGGGCGCCTGAATGACGACTTCCTGCCCCATATCGCGGGACTGGCCGATGCGGTTGCCGCCGCGCGTGCCAGCAGGGCCGGGGCCACGGGGCTCGATCCTGCCGATCTGGCGCGGTTCCTGGACCTGTGGACCCAAACGGAGCGGGTCGTCACCGTCTATTCCCAAGGCATCAACCAGTCCGACAGCGGCACCGACAAGGTCAATGCGATCCTGAACTGCCATCTGGCCACGGGCCGCATCGGGCGGCCCGGCATGGGTCCCTTCAGCGTCACCGGCCAGCCCAATGCCATGGGCGGGCGCGAAGTCGGTGGCCTGGCCAATATGCTGGCCTGCCATCTGGAACTGGAGAACGCCGACCACCGCGCCGCCGCCCAGACCTTCTGGAACGCACCCCGCATGGCGGAGCGGCCGGGCCTCAAGGCCGTGGACATGTTCCGCGCCGTCGAGGACGGCCGCATCAAGGCCCTGTGGATCATCCATACCAACCCTGCCGTCACCATGCCCGAGGCGGGTCGCGTTGCCCGGGCGATTGCCGCCTGCGACTTTGTCGCCGTCAGCGAGGCCTGGCCCGAGACCGATACGGCCCGGCTGGCCGATGTCCTGCTGCCCGCCACCGCCTGGGGCGAAAAAGAGGGCACGGTCACCAATTCGGAACGCCTCATCAGCCGCCAGCGGACCGTCCTGCCTGCGCCGGGCCAGGCGAAACCGGATTGGTGGGCATTGGCGCAAGTGGCGCAGCGGATGGGCTTTGACGGATTTGGATGGGCCGATCCGGCGCAGATCTTTGCCGAACATGCGGCCCTGTCGGGGGTCGCGGGGCAGCTTGGCAGCGACTTCGACATCTCGGATCTTGCCGCCGCCGATTATGACTGCCTTCTGCCAGTTCACTGGCCGCAGGGGCCGCGACAGCGCGGCGGGCGTTTCTTCGGCAACGGCCGGTTTCACACGGTTGACGGCCGCGCCCGGATGGTACCGGTGCGGGCGAGCTTGCCTGCGCGTCCCGCAACCGCGTTCCTGCTGAACACCGGACGCATCCGTGACCAGTGGCACACCATGACCCGGACCGGGCTGTCCTCCCGCCTGTCGCGCCATCTGGCCGAACCCTATCTCGAACTTCACCCGCAGGATGCCGCACGGCTGGACCTGGCGCATGCCGATCTGGCGCAGCTGTCCAACAACCAGGGCCGGGCCGTCCTGCGGGTCATGGTCAGCGACCGTGTGGCGCCGGGACACCCCTTCGCGCCCATCCACTGGACCGGTCAGACCGGCCCAAGTGGACAAATCGGCGCGCTGGTACCCGGCACCACTGACCCGGTATCCGGGCAACCGGCCAGCAAGTCCGCCGCGGTCGCCATTTCGCGCTATCAGGCGGCCTGGCACGGTTATCTGCTGACGGCCCGGGACATTGTGCCGCGCTGTGCATACTGGGCCAAAGCGCGCATCGAGGGCGGCTGGCAGATCGAACTGGCGGATGCCGCCGCACCCCCCGACTGGCCGGCCTGGGCGGCCGCGCTGCTGGATCTGGACGAGCCCACGATCCGCGTCGAGGACCCGGCCCGCGGCATGTCCCGGATGGCGTTCCTGCGCCAGGGCCGCTTGCAGGCGGCGCTGTTCATCGCGCCGGGGCCCGTGCTTCTGTCGCGCGACCACCTCGCGGGGCTGCTGGGACAGGAGGGGACGCATGTTCTGGCCGGCCGTCCGTCGGCTGATCTGCCCGACCCCGGCCCCACGATCTGCGCCTGCCTGAATGTGGGGATGAACACGATCCTGCACGCCTTGGCACAGCAGAACCTGGACAGTGTCGAGGCCATCGGCGCGGCCTTGGGTGCCGGCAGCAATTGCGGGTCGTGCCGCCCCGAACTTGCCGCCCTTCTGGCGCGCCATCGCCTGCCTTTGGCCGCCGAATAGGGCGGCAGGCTCTTTGCGCAGGCGCCCGTGAGGCCGGCGGCCGGGTGAAATGGTCTTAACGAAAACATCCGGAAATTGTCTCTCAGGGCCTTTGCGGGCCACGAACTGTCTGGACAGGCCAGCCGGGTTTTTGCATGGATACGCAGCGGGTCCTGCCGTCTGGGCAGGCCGCGTCGGCACGCGGCGCAAGCGGACCTTTTGGGATACGAGATTGTCGATGCAGATTGAGCGGCCTTTTCTTTTGGATGTTCTGGTTCTGACGCCGGTGCGTCACGGGGACGGGCGGGGCTTTTTTTCGGAAAGCTGGAACCGTCGGACGCTGCGCGAGGCGGGGGTGGATCTGCCCGAGTTCGTGCAGGACAACCATTCGCTGTCGCGTCAGGCGGGGACGGTGCGGGGGCTGCACTACCAGGCGCCGCCCCATGCGCAGGGCAAGCTGGTGCGCTGCGGGCGGGGGCGGCTGTTCGACGTGGCGGTGGACGCCCGGCGCGGCAGCCCGACCTTTGGGCGCTGGTTCGGCGCCGAGCTGAGCTTCGAGAACGGGCGCCAGCTGTGGATCCCGGCAGGCTTTCTGCACGGTTTCGTCACGCGCGAGCCCGACACGGAGATCGTCTACAAGTGCACCGACCATTACGACCGCGCCGCGGACGGGGCGGTGGCCTGGGACAGCCTGGGCATCGACTGGGGCGTGGACGAGCCGGTCCTGTCGGACAAGGACCGCGCCGCACCCGCCTTTGCCGACTGGCAGTCCCCCTTCACCTACGAGGCGGCGGCATGAGGATCCTTGTCACCGGGGGCGCGGGCTTTATCGGCTCGGCGGTGGTGCGGCTGGCGGTCGCGCGCGGGCACGAGGTCGTCAACCTCGATGCGCTGACCTATGCGGCCAACCTGGCCAACGTGGCGGATGCCGCGCAGTCGGGGCGCTATGTTTTCGAACATGCCGACATCCGCGACCGTTCCGCGCTGGACCGCATCCTGGCGCGGCACCGCCCCGACTGGATCATGCACCTGGCCGCCGAAAGCCACGTGGACCGCTCGATCGACGGGCCGGACGCCTTTGTGCAGACCAACGTGATCGGCACCTTCAACCTGCTGGAGGCCGCCCGCGCCCACTGGACCCGCGAAGGGCGGCCCGACAGCTTCCGCTTTCACCACATCTCGACCGACGAGGTCTTCGGCTCCCTGGGCGCGACGGGGCAGTTCACGGAAACCACGCCCTATGACCCGCGCAGCCCGTATTCGGCCAGCAAGGCGGGATCGGACCACCTGGTGCGGGCCTGGGCCGAGACCTATGGCCTGCCGGTGGTGCTGACCAACTGCTCGAACAACTACGGGCCCTACCATTTTCCCGAAAAGCTGGTGCCGGTGGTGATCCTGAAGGCGCTGGCCGGCCAGCCGATCCCGGTCTATGGCGACGGCGGCAACGTGCGCGACTGGCTGTATGTCGAGGATCACGCCGATGCGCTGCTTCTGGTGGTGGAGCGGGGGCAGGCGGGGCGCAGCTACAACATCGGCGGCGAGAACGAGGCCCGCAACATCGACCTGGTGCGCACCATCTGCGCCCATATGGACGAGCTGCATCCCCAGGGCGCGCCCCATGCCCGGCTGATCACCTTTGTCGCCGACCGCCCCGGCCACGACCGCCGCTATGCAATCGACCCGTCGCGCATCCGCACCGAACTGGGCTGGCGCCCTTCCGTCACGCTCGAGGAGGGCCTGCGCCGCACGGTCGATTGGTACCTGGCCAACCGCGACTGGTGGCAGCCGCTGCTGGAGCGCGAGGGCGTGGGCCGCCGCCTGGGGACGGGATGATGGAACAGCTTCTGGTTCTCGGCCGCACCGGCCAGCTGGCGCAGGAACTCGCCCGCCTCGCCCCAAAGGCCACATGCCTCGATCGGACAAACGCAGATCTCGCCCAGCCTGAAAGCTGCGCGGCCGCCATTCGCAGGATCGCCCCCGCCGCAGTCATCAATGCCGCCGCCTATACTGCGGTCGATCGGGCCGAAAGCGATGCGGAAACGGCGCGGTTGGTCAATGCCGAGGCCCCTGCCGCCATGGCGCGGGCTTGCGCGGACTTGGGCATTCCCTTTCTGCATGTCTCGACCGACTATGTCTTTGACGGTGCGGGCGATCGTCCGCGCAGCGAGGAGGCGCCGACCGCGCCACTGGGCGTCTATGGTGCCACCAAGCTTGCGGGCGAAGAGGGCATCGCCGCGGCCGGCGGCACATGGGCCGTGATGCGCACCTCGTGGGTGTTCTCAGCCCACGGGTCGAACTTTGTCAAGACGATGCTGCGCCTAGGGGCCGAGCGTGACCGGCTGACCATCGTGGCCGATCAGGTGGGGGGCCCGACACCTGCGGCCGACATCGCCGCCGCGGCGCTGACCATGATCCGCACCCTGCAGGACAATCCCTCGCGCGGCGGGATCTATCACTTCGCCGGGGCGCCGGACGTGTCCTGGGCCGATTTCGCGCGCGAGATTTTTGCGCAGGCAGGGCTGGGGGCGCAGGTCGTGGACATTCCGACCGCCGATTATCCGACGCCGGCGCGTCGTCCGCTGAACTCGCGGCTGGATTGCAGCCGGATCGCCCGCGACTTCGGCATCCCGCGACCCGACTGGCGGGCCGGGCTGACCCGCGTTCTAGAACAGCTGAGGGACGACGCATGACACAGCGCAAGGGAATCATCCTGGCAGGGGGATCGGGAACGCGGCTCTACCCGATCACCATGGGCGTCTCCAAGCAGCTGCTGCCGCTGTACGACAAGCCGATGATCTTCTACCCGATCACCGTCCTGATGCTGGCCGGCATCCGCGAGATCGCGATCATCACCACGCCCGAGGACCAGGTCCAGTTCCAGCGTCTCCTGGGCGACGGCAGCCAGTGGGGGGTCAGCTTTACCTGGATCATCCAGCCGTCACCCGACGGGTTGGCGCAGGCCTATATCCTCGCCGAGGATTTCCTGGCCGGCTGCCCTTCGGCGATGGTGCTGGGCGACAATATCTTCTTTGGCCACGGCCTGCCCGAGCTTTTGGCCGTGGCGGACAGCCGCGACACCGGCGGCACGGTTTTCGGTTATCGCGTGGCCGATCCCGAACGCTACGGCGTGGTGGACTTCGACAGCGAGATGCGCGCGCGCGCCATTGTCGAAAAGCCCAGGGTGCCGCCGTCGGATTATGCGGTCACGGGCCTTTATTTTCTGGATGGCACGGCCCCCGAACGCGCACGCGCGGTGCAACCCTCGGAGCGGGGGGAGCTGGAGATCACGACCCTTCTGGAAAGCTATCTGCACGACGGCACCCTGCAGGTCGAACGGATGGGCCGCGGCTTTGCCTGGCTGGACACCGGCACCCATGCCAGTCTGCTGGATGCCGGCAACTTTGTGCGCACCCTGGAAAACCGCCAAGGCCTTCAAACCGGCTGCCCGGAGGAGATCGCCTTCAACGCCGGCTGGATCACGGTCGAGCAGCTGCGCGCCCGCGCCGCGAAGTTTGCCAAGAACGATTATGGCGCCTACCTGACCCGGTTGATCGACTGATAGGTCAGGGTGGCCCCAGCGGCTGCGGATGCGGCCCGATGTCCTGCTGGCGGACCGCTGCTGACTGTGCCGGAGCGCGGAGCAGGGCCTGAGGCCAGACGGCAGGGCCTCTGGGCTCTGCAATGGCCTGCGGAAAAGTGGCGGGAAAAGCTGGACTGATCTGGCCCGCTCCTGTAGATCGTTTCTCATCTGCAAGGCGAGTGCGGGGTCCGCAGGACCCGCGGATCTGGAACGTTGAAAACAGCCGGGTGAAGATGTTTGCGTTGGACGCCGAAGACGACCTGGTTCTGGTTCGAAACGCGATCGTGGTTCCACCGCCCACCGAAGGCCGCGGACGGCAGCAGGCTTCGGGCGTGCTGACGCCCGAGGGCGTGATGGTCGAAAATTCGATCAGCTGGTCGAACAGCCGCGAGGCGGTCAATTCCGCGCCGGACATGCCTGAGGACGACAGCCTTGAGGCCTTGGGCGGCAGCTGGATGTTCGGCGGCATCATCTATGGCCATTTCGGGCATTTCATTGTCGAAACATTTGCGCGTGCCTGGGCATTGAGCGAACTGCGCGACCAGGTCGAGGGGGTGATCTTCACGCCCAAGCAGGTGTCGGGCAACATCGACAACATGCTGAAGGCCCTGCGGCCGCTGATGGACTCTCTGGGCCTTGACCTGCCGGTGCGGTGCGTGCTGGCGCCCACGGTTGTGGAAAACCTCCATGTGCCGCGGCAGGGGGTCGGCATGGGCGACCTGACGACAGGCAGCCGCAAGTTCCGCGAATTTGTCAACGCAAATGCCGGTGCGGGCATTGCGGCTGACGGTCCTGAACGGATCTATATCTCCCGCAGCCTCCTGCCCCCGCAGCGCGGCGGACTGGTGGGTGAAAGCATGCTGGAGGCCTATCTGGCCGAGGAGGGATACGAGATGTTCCATCCTCAGAAGCACCCCGCTGCAGTCCAGATCGCGCAGTACAAGGCGGCGCGCGACGTCATCACGGTGGACTGTTCACCCCTGCACATGCTGGCCTATGTGGGAAATGCGGCGCAGCGGACCGCAATCCTGACGCGGCGCAGCATGGACTTTTCGCCCAGTTTCGTGCGCCAGCTGGAGGCCTTCAAAGGGATCACCGCCTTCGAGGTCAACACCCTTGTCCAGGACTGGGTGCCGGGCCGCGCAATGCGCCCGGGCCGCGGGTCCTTTGGCGAGATGGATTTTCCCCGGACCTGGAAAGCTTTGCGCGACAGGGGCATGATCAAGGGTGACGTACCCTGGCCTGCGCTGACGGACGAGCAGCGCGAGGCCGACCTGGCGCGGATCAACGAACTGCACGGAACCACCTTCCATCCGCTGACCGAAAACCTCGAGCGCCAGAAACAACGTACTGCCGTCCCCTTGCCGGAGTAGGTCCTCAGGGCGCCCGTCCTTGCGGCTGCCGGCCTGCGGTTTCGCTGAACATATCGGACATCGACATGAACAACCCTCGAAAGAAAAAGGCCGCCCGCCGCCGGAAGCTCGAGCGGATAAGGGCGGGGATGCGGCCGGTCGCAGCAAGCCGGGGCCTGTCCCCGGCGGTCCGGGCCCAGGACGCCCTAGTTCTTGCGCGGTCCGCCCCGGGGAAGCTGGCATCGATCGACCTGCAGGGCGACCGCTCGGTTCTGACGCTGAGGGCTCATCCGGCAGGGGCCGCAGTCCAGGCAGGACCGGATGGAGTCGGCGTTCCGCCCGATGTCAGCCTGCGCTGCGTCCTGCCTGCATCCGCCCCGCTGGAGGCCAAGGCGATGCTGGTCGAATTTGCCTTTCGGCAGGACGGGTCCTCGCCGAACGGGATGCTGCTGTCGCTGATCGATCCTGACGGCAGGAACCTGTCCCTTCGTGACATGGGCGGCAGTTGGGTTCTGCGCGCGGGCGATGCCCGGCTGGACGTTTCGCTCCGGCCAGAAGGGTCAAACATGGTGCG
>VGDE01000135.1 GCA_016869875.1 Alphaproteobacteria bacterium | reverse complement strand
TCGCGCCTCAGAGACATTGGCGACGGGGTTGCGGTTACGCGCACCGTCCGCGACCTGATCGAACTCGACGCCCATCACCACGCGCTGCGGCGGCGCGAAGTTACCGACGTCCTGAGCCATCGGTGCGGTCCATTGCGGGACGGAAACCTGCAGGACGGCCGCAGCGCGGCGCAGAACGGTTTCGCCAAAGTCAAGCGCCTGACCCGTGCCTGTGGCGGTTTCAAACGTCACTTTGACCAGCAGGATGGAACCGTCTGCCGTGCTGGACGGGATGCCCGCTGCGGTCAGGAAGCGGCCGTTCGTGAAGCGGAGCCCGTTCACAGCCTTCGTGATCAGGTTGCTCGAACCAGTGCCGGAAAGCGCCCGCGTCACGCCCCCGGTGCCCTGGACCTGAATGGCTGTCACCTTGCTGCCGGTCAGGGGGGAGGGTATCGGCGTCCACACAGGCGTAGGACAGGGCGCGCATCTCGGGGGCGGCACCACGGCCAGCGCCTCTGCCGTGCCATTGACCGGATCTGCGGTAAGAGTTCCGCCCGGAACAGCTGCCGTGATGGTCCAGGTATATGGACCTGCCACGCCTGGCGACCACCCCGTCAGTGATTTCACCCGTGCGATCGAGCCCGCGCTGCATCAGCAGGCCGAAGACGCTGCTGGCCTTGTTGAAGGCGCCAAGCGTGAGGCTGACGTTCTCGCCCACAGCCACTGTCGCGGGCGAGGCCATCGGCGCGGGCGGCAGATCGCCGGTCCGGCTGTTGCCTTCAGCGTCCAGCAGTGCCGCCAGCTGATCGCAGAAATGGACCGTCCGGTTGCCGCTGAAGAGGTGGATGTTCAGGCCGTCATGGATCTTGATCGCAATCTCAGGGCCGCGTCACCAGAACGACGTCGTTGAGACGCTTCTGGTTAGCCGGCAGCGCCGCCTATTCGGCAAAGGTGGTGGCCGTGATCAGGCGCGACCGTGTGGCGTCGGTGGCGGCCTGCCTGTTGGCGGCGCTGATCTTTTCCAGGCGCCCAGGGTGATCGGATCGTCGGTCGCAATGAACAGGTTGGCAGCCTTGTGCACGGAGGCGGCGAACTCGTTGAAGATCTCCACCGATCAGGTGGAGGAGGCGTCCGCGCCTTCACCGTTGTCGATCATCTCGAGGGACCAACGTCCCCGTTCATCGGTGGTGGCCTGGACCCGGTTTGTGACAATCCGGACGCCGTTGTCGAAAATGTCGGAGCCCGCGAGGGTGGCAACGATCTTGCCGCCCACGATGGGATCCAGGTTTGCATCCTGAAGAATGCCGCTGACGGGGGCCTTGCTGGACATGACTGCCTCCTGTGGTTGGACATGAAGAAGCCCGCCGGTCAGGGCGGGCGATCGGTCGTCTGCCGTGGCTCCGGTCAGCCTGCTGTCTGGACGCCGAAGATCTTGCCCAGCTGGTCTTCGGTTGCGCCAAGCACCACGGCCGCAGGAGGGTTGACCGGGTTCACGCGGCTGATGACGGTGTCAGAGCGCCACTTGATGCGGCCGATCATCTGCGTCTTGGGCGGGAACAGCTCGTCCGGCAGATCGTGCAGCGCCGCCTCGATGGTCGGCGGGATTGTTCCTCCCCGGCGGCGATCTCCGCCTCTTCGGGCGGCAGCATGGCCGACACCGCCATGCGGATCAGCAGCTCGCTCTTGTCCAGCAGGCAGCTTGCCGCGAAGTACAGAGCGCCCGCTGGATGTCTGTGGGCGTGCGCGGGTCAACCCACTGCTCGCGCGCCGTACCGGACAGGCTGTGCTTGCCTTGCGGCCGGGGCAGCATCTCGACCACCGCCCCATGACGCAGGCACGTGCTCTCGGGCGGGGCGCCGGGGCGCGGAACATGCCCGTCCGACATGTTCAGCAGCACGTTCTCCATGTCAGGGGCAGGGATGCACCGGACAGACGCCCCTGCGGCCTCTTCATGGTTGGTGCAGATGATCATCAGCGGAACCTCGCAAAGATGGCCAGGCGAAGGCGCGAGGTATTTGCCGATACCCAGTGGTCGTGGTCCTGTAGGAATGCCGCACGGTGTGACTTCCTGCCGGAAACGACTTGACGGTGAACCCGACATAGTCGTTCTCGAAGGTCGTGCCGGTGAGCAGGGTGGTTTCCAGCGAGGTCGATCCCCCGCAGGATCTCGAACTCCACCCCGGCCGAGCCCAGGGAGTTGTCTCCCTGTCGCAGCCGGATCTGCAATCCGATGTGGGAATCATGGAGGAGTTTCGGACAGCTCTGTCTGCAGGATGCGGATCACGTCGGGGTGTCCGCACCCTCCCGCACATAGTCCATATGCGAGCCAGCCCCTGGCCGGGATCGATGACTTCAGGTTCCGCGACCTGAGCAGACCGGCGGGATGCGGCTTCTGCGCCAGACCGGAAGCCTGAAGCTGGTGAGCCGGATGCTGGGACACGCTGACGTCAGCACAACGATCCGTTCACTCATGTTCTGGACCAGGACCTGGCCAACGCGCTAGATGGGGACAGCATCTTTGACGGTGCCGAATCCCGAAGAAATTCCCGAAGCCGTGGAAAAGCGTCCTGATCGCAATGACCTGCAGAAGATGCGTGAGGCTTCCCAAGCTCACCACGAGGGTTCGAGTCCCTTCACCCGCTCCGATACCCAGAACTTGACCGCGATGCGTGACCTGCCTGACCTTTACCTGATGCGTCATGGCGAGACAGCGTGGAACGCCGAGGGCCGGCTGCAAGGAGCCTTGGATGCACCTCTGACTCCGCAGGGTGTCAGGCAGGCGCTCTGGCAGGCTCAGTTGGTCATCTCTGTCGAGGGCACCCGGCTGTGCAGTCCACAGGGGCGTGCCCGCCGGACGGCCGAACTGATCTGGGGGGAAGGCCGCTTTCGGCTGGACGAACGGCTGGCCGAGATCGGCATCGGGTCCTTTGCCGGCTGCCTTCTTTCGGATTTGCGGCGGGACGAACCGGACCTGTTTTCAGGTCCTCCGCTTGCGTGGTATGATCGCTGTCCCGGGGGCGAGGGGCTCGAGGCGCTTGCGCGACGCTGCCGCCAGATGCTGAAGGCATTGTCCGGTCCGACACTTGTGGTCAGCCACGGGATCACCTTGCGGATGTTGCGGCTGGTCGCGCTGGGGCAGCCAATGTCGCACCTTGCCGAGGACGAGTTGCGGCAGGGCGCCGTGCATCTTGTGGCGGCGGGGCGCTGCCGCACCCTGCGCCATCCCGAAGACCGTGATTGAGCCGGTTTCCGGCTTGCAGAATCCTTTTCCTCGCGCTTTTATCGCCCCGCAGACGCCCTTGGCGCCTTGGCCCGTTAGCTCAGTGGTAGAGCGTCCCGTTTACACCGGGCCGGTCGGGAGTTCGAATCTCTCACGGGCCACCACTGCTTGTTCCCGTTCAAAACGCCGGCAGCCGCCGCTCCCAAGGGCGGACTGCGGTTGACCTGCGGCTATGCACTCGTCATCTATGGCGCAGCCAACGGGATCGGCCGGCGGACAATGGCGTTGCGACACCGGTCATGCTTCAAAACAATTGGATGACGATGTCTCGTATCTTGTCTTCTTCGACCCTGGTGTTCCTGGCGATCCTGGGATTCCTGATCTTCTGGATCGGCGGGGGAATGATGAATCGTCAACCTCCCCCCGTGGCCGAACCCGTGGAGGTGCCCGTTCCCAATGTCGCCGCCAGCATCAGCCGAGCCGAGGTGATCCGGCCGCGGACGGTGCTGTTCGGAAACGTCGTCCCCAACCAGACATCGGTCCTGCGTGCCCGCACCGGCGGAATCGTCGAGGAGGTCGTCCAGCAGGGCGTCGTCGTGCAGGCAGGCGATCAGCTGGCGCGGCTGTCGGCGGATGACCGCGAGGCGGGACTTGCACGGGCCGAGGCGGAACTGCGCTCGGCCGAACGCGACTATGAGGCAGCGCGGCAGCTGCGCGACCGCGGCGTCACCTCCGAGGCGGAGTTGCAGTCCCGGTTCGCTGCCCTCGAGGCGGCACGCGCGGGGCTGCGCGCGGCCGAGCTTGAGCTGCAGAACACGCGGCTGCTGGCGCCGATCACCGGCACGGTCAGCCGCGTCATTTCGGACCTGGGCAGCTTTGTCGATGCGGGAGGCGAGGTTCTTGAAATCGTGAACAACGACCCGCTGGTTGCCGAAGTGCAGGTGCGCCAGAGCGAGATCACCTCGATCAGCCTGGGGCAGGTCGGGGATGTCGTCTTTCAGGGCGGGCGCAAGGCTCAAGCCACCGTCAGCTTTATCGCTCCGGTCGCCACCGCCGAAACCCGCACCTTTCGTGTCGAGCTTGAGATTCCGAATCCCGATGAGGCCATCCCGGCCGGCCTGAGCGCCGAAATCTCGCTGCCGATGGAAGAACAGCGTGCGCATCGCATCTCGCCCGCGTTGATCCGGCTGGACGATGCGGGCCGCATCGGTGTTTTTGCGGTCGATGCGGACGGCGAGACCCTCCGTTTCGTGCCGATCGAGATCGTGCAGGCGCGCGCCGAGGCGGTCTGGGTGACCGGGCTGGCGGACGAGGCGCAGCTGGTCACGATTTCACAAGGCGCGCTGAGCGATGGACAAAAGGCCCGCATCAGCGAAACGCCTGAGCAGTTCCGCGACATCCTGGGCGGCGAGGCCGAGTTGGCCGGCGGTGTAGCGGAGGCTGCCGATCCTTCCGCCACCGACAATGGCGCAGCGCTGAGGGGCGCGGCCAACGCGGCCGAACCCCGGGCCGCCGCGTCCGGCACCATCGTGGAGTAGGCAGGGGATGAACGCACTGATCGCTGCCGCCTTTTCCCGCGCACGGACCGTCATCCTTGTGATGGTGGCCCTGATCGTGTCGGGATTTGCCGCCTATGTGACCATCCCCAAGGAGTCGATGCCCGAGGTCGACATCCCGATCTTCATCGTCAACGTGACCTATAGCGGCGTGTCGGCCGAGGATGCGGCCAAGCTGCTGGCCGAGCCCATCGAGCGGCAGGTGAATTCGCTCGACGGGTTGCGGCGAATGGAAACCGTCGCCAGCGAAGGCTTTGCATCGATAACCCTCGAATTCCGGCCGGGCTTTGATCAGGACAGCGCCCTTCAGTCGGTCAAGGATGCGGTGGACGATGCCGACCCGGACATTCCGCCGGGCGCCGACGGCCCGTTTGTGCGCGAAATCGACATGTCGACCTTTCCGATCCTGACCGTCGCGCTGTCGGGCCAGGTGCCCGAGCGTGACCTGATCCGGCTTGGTCGCCAGCTCAGCGACCGCATCGAAACGGTCAGCGGCGTCCTGCAGGCGGACCTGACGGGCGAGCGTGAAGATCAGCTCGAGATCCTGGTCGACCCGCTGGCGATGGAAACCTATGGCATTGCGCCGGGACAGCTGTCGCAGGCGGTGCAGGCGAACAATCAGCTGATCGCGGCGGGGTCCTTTGACACGGGCGCGGGCCGGCTTGGCGTCTCGATCCCCGGAACCGTGGTCCAGATCGATGAGATCATGTCGATCCCGATCCTGGTGAACGGGCCGACGGTGCTGCGGGTCCAGGACGTGGCCGAGGTCCGGCAGACCTTCAAGGACGCGACCAGCTTTGCCCGTATCGACGGGCAGCCCGCGCTGGCCATTGACGTACGCAAGTCGGCCGGCGCCAATGTGATCGACACCGTCGAGGCGGTGCGTGCCATTGTCGAGGAAACCACCGCCGATTGGCCGCAGCAGGTGGCGATCGTCTTCATGAACGATCAGTCGCAGGAAATGCGCGACCTTTTGTCCGATCTGCAGAACAACGTCATCGCGGCGGTGGTGCTGGTGATGCTGGTGACGGTGCTGTTTCTGGGCGTGCGCGCCTCGCTGCTGGTGGCCGTGGCGATTCCAGGCTCCTTTCTGGGCGGCATCCTGATCATCTGGGCATTGGGTTTTACGCTGAACGTCATCGTGCTGTTCGCACTGATCCTGGTGGTCGGCATGCTGGTCGACGGCGCCATTGTTGTGGTCGAACTGGGTGAGCGTCTGATCGCCAAGGGTCACAACAAGGTCGAGGCGTTCCGCCTGGCGGCGCAGCGCATGGCCTGGCCGATTGCGGCCTCGACCGCGACAACGCTGGCGGTGTTCTTTCCTCTGCTGTTCTGGCCGGGACTGGCGGGACAGTTCATGTTCTACCTGCCCGCGACCATGATCGCGACCCTGCTGATGTCACTGCTGATGGCGCTGATCTTCGTGCCGGTCAGCGGCACGATCCTTGGCGGCGGGGGCGAGGACGTCTCTCCCGAGCCCGACACGGACGAGGTGCCCTCGTTCATGAACCGCTTTTCGCGCTGGACGGTTGCCCGACCGGGGACCACGCTTGGGCTGTCGATCCTGTCGCTGCTGGTGGTGTTCTACGCCTATGGCCAGTTGGGACGCGGGGTCGAGTTCTTTCCGGTGACGGACGCCGAACGTGCGCAGGTGCAGATCACCGCGAACGGCAACCTCTCCGTGCAGGAAAGCGACCAGTTGGTGCGGCTGGTGGAAAGCCGCCTGATCGGCTTTGACGGCATCGAGCGCGTCTATTCACGCACGATCGGGTCGGTCGAAGAGCGCGTCCGTTCCAGCCTGTCCAGCGACGTGATCGGCCAGATCCAGGTCGAGTTCACGGACTGGCGCGGACGGGAAAGGTCCGGCGAGATCATCGAAAAGATGCGTCAGGCCACGACCCAGGTTCCTGGCCTGGGCATCCAGATCGAGGCGGCGGCCTCGGGGCCCGCAGCCTCACGCCCGGTGCAGATCGAGGTGTCGGCCACGAACCGCGCCGACCTTCAGGCCTCGGCGGAGGCCATTCAGCGCATGATGGTCGAGATGGGCAGTTTCGTGGACATTGCCAATGACACGCCCCGCCCGAACCCCGAAATCAGGCTGGTGGTCAACCGCGAGGAATCGGCCCGCTATGGCGTGGACATGGACACGATCGGTACGGCGGTGCAGCTGCTGACGAATGGGGTGAACCTCGGCACCTATCTTCCTGACTTTGCCGATGACGAGGTGGACATCGCTCTCCGCTATCCCCCCGAGCAGCGGAACTTTGAGAACCTGGCGGCGCTGCGGGTGAATGTGGCGGCGGGACAGGTGCCTATCTCGAACGTGGTGCAGATCGTTCCGGCGCCCGCGCCGGCCGCGATCACCCGTATCGCCTCGCGCGAGACGCAAACCCTGTCGGCCGATCTGGCACCCGGTACGACCCTTCAGGCCGAACTGGACCGCATCAGCGCCGCCATCGAGCAGGCGGACTTACCCGAAGGGGTCGAGGTCGGCTTTGGCGGCGAGATCGAGGACCAGGAGGAGGCGATGACCTTCCTGATGGGCGCATTCGTGGCGGCGGTCTTTCTGATGTTCACGATCCTGCTGATCCAGATGAACAGCTTCTTTCAGGCGTTCCTTGTGCTGACCGCGATCATCTTCTCGATCGCGGGCGTCTTTCTGGGCCTGATGATCCGGCAGGAGGCGTTCTCGATCGTGATGAGCGGCATCGGCATCATGGCGCTTGCCGGCGTGGTGGTGAACAACAACATCGTGCTGATCGACGCTTACAATGAACATCGGGACAATGGCCTGGACCCGGACCGTGCCGCGCGTCGCGCCGCCGCCGAACGCTTCCGTCCGGTGATCCTGACGGCGACCACGACCGTGATCGGCCTGCTGCCCATGGTGATGGGCATGACCATCGACTTTGTCGGGCGCGACCTGTTCTTTGGCGCGCCCTCTGGTCAGTTCTGGATCCAGCTGTCCACGGGTATCGCCGGCGGACTGATCGTGGCGACGGCAGTAACGCTGCTGCTGACGCCGACGCTGCTGGCTTGGGACGGGCGCCGTCGCCTGCGCAAGGCGGACAAGCGACGGGGGCGGCAGGGCAGGGCGGTGCCGGCCGAATAGACGAGGCTGGGTCAGCCTGCCTCGCGCACCCGCTCCTCGACGATCTCGAAGGGGACGGCAGGCTCGTCCTTGGCGCCCCGGATCACCAGGGAGGTCTTGACCGACGCCACGTTCGGCGCGGCCGTCAGGCTGTTCGTCAGGAAGCGCTGAAATGTCGACAGGTCCGGGGACACGCATTTCAGGATGAAATCGATCTCGCCGTTCAGCATGTGGCATTCGCGAACCAGCGGCCAGCCCATGACCAGCGCCTCAAAGGCCGAAAGGTCGCGTTCGGATTGGGAGGCAAGCCGGACCATGGCGAACACCTGGACCTCGAAGCCCAGTTCGCGGGCGTCGATGTCGGCGTGATAACCGCGGATATAGCCCAGTTCCTCCAGCGTGCGCACGCGGCGCAGGCAGGGTGGGGCAGAGATGCCGACCCGCCGGGCCAGTTCGACGTTGGTCATCCGGCCATCGGCCTGAAGTTCGGCCAGGATCTTGCGGTCGATGTCGTCGAGTTTGGCGCCGGCCATGCTGGTCTTTCTTCTGTTCGGTCTAGGCGTTGCCGGAAACTACAATGCGCCCCGGCTTTGCGCAACATTCTTTCTCGGAATCCGAGGATGGATGGTGCGGGTGTCATGCGTTGCAGTCCGGCCCCGGAGCGATTACCTCATGCACAAACCGGGAAAGAGGCGCAAGATGACCGAACGCAGCCATGTGAAACTTTTGATCATCGGCTCGGGGCCGGCGGGCTATACGGCAGCCGTCTACGCCTCGCGCGCGATGCTGGAGCCGATGCTGATCCAAGGGATGCAGCCCGGCGGGCAACTGACGATCACCACCGAGGTCGAGAACTGGCCCGGCGAAACCGAAATCCAGGGGCCTGATCTGATGGTCAAGATGGAGGCCCACGCCCGTGCGATGGGTGCCGAGATCGTCACGGACATGGTGACGCACCTCGACCTGCAACAGCGTCCCTTTACCGCCCGGTGCGACAGCGGCCGGGTCGTCACCGCGGATGCGGTCATTCTGGCCACGGGCGCGCAGGCACGTTGGCTGGGCCTGCCTTCCGAGGAAAAGTACAAGGGTTTCGGCGTCAGCGCCTGCGCCACCTGTGACGGGTTTTTCTATCGCAACCGCGAGGTCATCGTGATCGGCGGCGGCAACACGGCCGTTGAGGAAGCGCTGTTCCTGACCAAGTTCGCCAGCAAGGTGACGCTGGTTCACCGACGTGACAGCCTGCGCGCCGAGAAGATCCTTCAGAACCGGCTGCTGAACCATCCCAAGGTCGAGGTGATCTGGAATCACGAACTGGCCGAGGTGACGGGCGCCGAGACGCCCATGGGCGTGACGGGGGCGCTGCTTCGCAGCCTTCAGGATGGCAGCACGCGCCAGGTTCCGGCGGATGGCGTCTTCGTGGCCATCGGTCACGCCCCTACCAGCG
>VGDE01000134.1 GCA_016869875.1 Alphaproteobacteria bacterium | reverse complement strand
TCTTCGCCGGGATTTGCGAATTCCTTCAGATCGACGCGGCCTTCCATCTTGTAGCCGACGTCGATGATGGCCTGGCCCGCCTCGATGGCGATGACCCGGCCCTTGACCACCGAACCTTCGTCCGGCGTGTCGATTTCGAGGCTTTCATTCAGGAGGGCCTCGAATTCCTCCATGGTCGCTTTAGCGCACATGCGTGTTCAGTTTCCTTTGTGTCGGTTTTCCGGCCTGACGGTTGGCTCCGCCGGTCTTTATGCTGCCATTCAGGGCAACGACAAAAGGTCGAGGCAATGCGCCCGACCTGTCGAAAGCGGTCCGTTCTGACCATGTCGCCCGTATGACTGCGGCTGCCATAACGCCAATCGCGCGGAAACTCAACGCCTAAACGCGCCGCCAGACGCCAGAGGCACGGCTGTAGGCGGCCAGATCGGGCGGCTGGAACCCGCCCTTGTCCATCGGCGCCCTGTGACGCTCGACAACGATCCGGGGCCCGTCGACCTGCAAAAGCACGAACTCGTTCCAGCGGTCGCTGATGCGGGCGCAAAGGGCGGTCCCGGTCTGGATCTGCAGGACGCGCGGATGACGTCCCGTGTCCAGCACCTCGTCCAGCGCCCAGCGGTGCAGGTGCCCCGACAGCACGACCTGCACACCCGCAGCCTCCAGTCGTCCCAGCGCCTCGCGCGCACGCCGCGCCAGCGCCTTGTCCACGCGGGGCAGCTGTTGCAACGGATGGTGCAGGGCGACGATGTTCGTGCCCAGCGGATCGACGCCCCCGATGATGCGTCCGATTTCCCCTTGGCGGATCTTGCCCCGCTGCCAGACATAAGGGTCCGCGCTGTTGACCGACAGCACGCGGACATCGTCCACCCGCCCCACCGGGGCCAGCAAAGGCCCGAAATGCTTTCGAAAGCCCCTGAACGGCCAGAACATGCGCGCAACCGGGTTCCACAGCGGAATGTCGTGGTTGCCGGGCATCAGCATCAGCGGCGCCTCGATCCGGTCCAGAAAGCGCCGGGCCTCCTGCATCTGGTCCGTCAGGGCGCGATGGGTCAGATCGCCCGTGATGACCACAAGATCGGGACGCAGTTCGGTGATGCGGCTCAGCAGGGGCTGGACCAGGGTCTGCCGGTGAAATCCGAAATGCAGGTCGGTCAGGTGCAGGATGCGCGCCATTGATCAGCTTTCGACCGGCGCGGTCTTGCTGGTCCCGTCGGCCGGCAACAGCACGCGCAGCGCCCCGTGGCGCACCTTCAGCCGGAAGGGGCTGTTCAGCACCGTCTTTTCGCCGTCATGCGCCACAAGCTGCCTGCGCTTGGGCGTCTCGATCTGCAGTTCATCCGTCACGATCAGGTCGAAATCGTCGTCCTTGGCGCTGTGCCCGAAGGCCAGGCGGATGGCGGAACGGATCAGCGGCAGCGGCTGGCGCGCCTTGGCGATCAGCACCGCGAACCGGCCGCGGCGGATCTCGTCCGCCCCCTCCAGCCCAAAGCTGTCCAGTTGATAGGCACTGCGGGCCACGAAGACCAAGGCGCTGGTATAGCGCCGCGCCTCGCCGTCCACCCGCGCCACCAGCTGCATCGGACGGCGCAGGCGGCGCAAAGCCACCAGCACAGACCAGTAGGCCGCCAGCCTTGACCGGCCCCAGCGACGGTAAATCCCCTCGCGGGTCTTCAGGATCTGCGGATAAGCCCCGAAGCTGACGTTATTCAGAAATATCAGCCCATTGGCATCACCCAGATCGACTGGCTCGGCCCGCGCATCCAGGATCGTGTCCAGCGCGTCCTCGATCGTCTCGCCCACGCCAAGATCGCGCGCGAAATAGTTGAAGGTCCCGCCCGGCAGCACACCCATGACCACATCGGTTCCCGCCAGCGCCCCGGCCACCGCCGATTGCGTGCCATCACCCCCGGCCGCGATCACCAGGTCGAAATCCTCGCCCGCCACCTGCCGGGCCAACCGGGGCAGGTCGCTGCCCTTGCTGCTTTGCCGCAACTGGTACTGGCCGCAGGCCGGAGCCAGACGCTCCTCCAGGATCTCCGCCAGCTCCCGGTGCTTCTTGCGGCCCGAACCGCGGTTCATGATGACGCAAACCTTGGCCGCGCCAAGGTCGAATCGATCCGTCTTGTCCTGCATGAAGCGCCCGCCCCCGGCTGTCTGGCCTATGTCCCGGCCAGCCAACCCGCGAACCGGGGCGGCGGTTGCATCGCGGCCTTACAGCAGGCGCGCCGCCTCCTGGACCGAGGGTTTCAGGCCCGCGCCGCCCGATTGCAGATAATCCGTCAGCTGGCTGCGCATCCGCGGCTCCCAATAGTCACGCATATGAGCGGCGATCTTTTCCGCCGAACTGCCCGGCTGGGTGTCAAAGAAGGCGGCGATCTGGTTGGCCATCAGGACCATCTTTTCAGGCGACATCGGATACCTTGGCATTCAGCCGTTCGGGATGGGAAAAAAGGTCGAACCCTTCGCCGCGCGCAAAGGCGGCCAGGGTGATGCCCGCGTCGGCTGCCAGACGCAGCGCATGGGCAGTGGGCGCGGACACCGCGATCAGCAGGCCCGCTCCGGCGATGGCGCATTTCTGCACCATCTCGACGGAAACGCGGCTGGTCAGCACAAAGGCACCATCCGCCGCCCGCACACCCTGCCGGGCCAGGGCGCCGATCAGCTTGTCCAGCGCGTTGTGCCGGCCCACATCCTCGCGCGCCAGCACGATTCCCTGCCCCGGCAGCAGAAAGCCCGCCGCATGAACGGCCCGCGTCTGGTCGTGCAAAGGCTGCCACTCGCGCAGATCCTCGGTCGCCGCCGCAACCTGCGCAGCATCCAGCACCGGCCCGACGCCCGCCAGATCGGGCAGCGCGCGCGTCGCCTCATCCAGGCTGTCGATGCCGCACAGCCCGCAGCCCACCGGCCCCGCCATGAAACGCCGCCGGGCAGCCAGCGCCTCGGCCCGGTCGTCCTTGAGCCACATCTGCGCCTCGACCCCACGCGGATGGGCCATGACCTCCAGACGGTCGATCTGGTCGGCCGCCGTGACGATCCCTTCGGTCAGCGAAAAGCCCACCGCGAAATCCTCCAGATCCGAGGGCGTGGCCATCATCACCGCCTGCGTCGAGCCGCCATAGACCATGGCGACCGGCGTTTCCTCGGGCAGCGCGCGCGTGACGCGTGCGCGGCTGCCCGGGCGGTGATGGGTCGCGTCCACGGAATGGACGGGGGCAGGCAAGATCATCGCTTACTCCGCGGCTGACAGGATCCGCCGTGACCGTTCAGCCTGCTCGTTGTAACGCTCCTGCCAGTCCGAGGGACCGTTCGAGGGGCTGACCTGCACGGCGGTGACCTTGTATTCCGGGCAGTTCGTCGCCCAGTCCGAAAAATCGGTGGTCACCACGTTAGCCTGCGTCGCCGGGTGATGGAAGGTCGTGTAGACCACACCCGGAGCGACCCTGTCGGTCAGCTTGACCATCAGCGTCGTTTCCCCGGCCCGACTGGCCAGCCGCACCCAGTCCCCGTCATTGATGCCGCGCACTTCGGCGTCATGGGGATGGATCTCCAGCACGTCCTGGTCGTGCCAGACCGTGTTCTCGGTCCGCCGGGTCTGCGCGCCGACGTTGTACTGCGACAGGATGCGCCCCGTCGTCAGCAACAGCGGAAAGCGCGGGCCGGTCCGTTCATCGGTCGCGACATATTCGGTGATCACGAAGTGGCCCTTGCCCGACATGAAGCCGTCCACATGCATCAGGGGCGTGCCGGTGGGCGCCGCCTCGTTGCAAGGCCACTGGACGCTGCCAAGCTCCTCCAGCCGCTCATAGCTGACACCGGCAAAGCTGGGCGTGGTCGCGGCGATCTCCTCCATGATCTGGGAAGGATGGGTGTAATGCCAGCCGGCCCCCATCGCATTGGCCAGCATCTGCGTGACCTCCCAGTCCTCATAGCCGTTGCGGGGCTGCATGACCTTGCGCACGCGGTTGATGCGACGCTCGGCATTGGTGAAGGTCCCGTCCTTTTCCAGGAAGCTGCTGCCCGGCAGGAAGACATGGGCATAGTTCGCGGTCTCGTTCAGGAACAGGTCATGGACGATCACGCATTCCATCGCGCGCAGGCCTGCCGCCACGTGATGCGTGTCCGGGTCCGACTGCAGGATGTCCTCGCCTTGGCAATACAGCCCCTTGAAGGTCCCCTCGACCGCCGCATCCAGCATGTTGGGGATGCGCAGACCGGGCTCCGAGTCGATCTCGACCCCCCAGGCCTTCTCAAAGATCGCGCGGACGTCGGGCAGCTTGACGTGGCGATATCCCGGCAGCTCGTGCGGGAACGACCCCATGTCGCAGGCGCCCTGCACGTTGTTCTGGCCGCGCAGCGGGTTCACGCCCACACCGGGGCGGCCGATATTGCCGGTCAGCATCGCCAGGTTGGCGATCGACATCACGGTGGTCGATCCCTGCGAATGCTCGGTCACGCCCAGCCCGTAATAGATCGCGCCATTGCCGCCCGTGGCGAACAGGCGCGCCGCCGCGCGCAGGTCGGCCGCCGGAACGCCCGTCAGCGCCTCGGTGGCCTCGGGGGCGTGACGCGGGTCGCTGATGAACTCGGCATAGTGCTGGAACTCGTCCCAGTCGCAGCGGTCGCGGATATAGGCCTCGTCCATCAGCCCTTCGGTGACGATCACATGCGCCATCGCGCTGACCACCGCCACGTTGGTGCCCGGACGCAGCGGCAGGTGATACTGCGCCTCGACATGGGCAGAGCGGACGATGTCGGTGCGGCGCGGATCGACCACGATCAGCTTGGCCCCTTCGCGCAGGCGCTTCTTCAACCGGCTGGCAAAGACGGGGTGCCCGTCCGTCGGGTTCGCGCCGATGATCAGCACGACATCCGTTTGCTCGACGCTGTCGAAATCCTGCGTGCCGGCCGAGGTGCCGAAGGTCCTGCCCAGACCATAGCCCGTGGGCGAATGGCAGACGCGCGCGCAGGTGTCGGTGTTGTTGTTGCCGAACACCGCGCGGGTCAGCTTCTGCACCAGATAGGTTTCCTCGTTGGTGCAGCGGCTGGATGTGATGACGCCCACCGAACGGCGTCCATGCTTTGCCTGGATGTTCTTCATCCGGTTTGCCGCAAAGCTCAGCGCCTCGTCCCAGCTGACCTCGCGCCATGGCTCGTCGATCGTGTCGCGGATCATCGGGTTCAGGATGCGGTCCTTGTGCGACGCATAGCCATAGGCAAAGCGGCCCTTGACGCAGCTGTGGCCCCGGTTCGCCTTGCCGTGCTTGTAGGGCACCATGCGGACCAGCGTGTCGCCGTTCATCTCGGCCTTGAAGCTGCAGCCGACGCCGCAATAGGCGCAGGTGGTGATGACCGAGCGCGTGGGCGTGCCTAGTTCCGCCACCGACTTTTCCTGCAGGGTCGCCGTCGGGCAGGCCTGCACGCAGGCTCCGCAGCTGACGCAATCGCTGCTCAGGAAGTTGTCAAAGCCGGCGCCGGCGCTGACGCGGCTGTCAAAGCCCCGTCCCTCGATGGTCAGCGCAAAGGTCCCCTGCACCTCTTCGCAGGCCCGCACGCAGCGCGAACAGACGATGCACTTGCTGGGGTCATAGGTGAAATAGGGGTTGCTCTCGTCCTTGGGCGTGAACTGCGGGTTCGCCTGCACGCCGCCACGCAGCCTGGCCTCGGACTGGCTGCGCGCGCCGGTGCCCGAAGGGTCGAAGTGGTTGTCGCCGGGCGTATAACGCACGTCGCGCAGGCCGACCTGACCCGCCGCGTCCTGCAATTCGCAATCGCCATTGGCGGCGCAGGTCAGGCAGTCCAGCGGGTGGTCGCTGATATACAGCTCCATCACCCCCTTGCGGATCTTGCGGACCTTGGCGGACTGGGTGTGGACAATCATGCCCTCGGTGACGGGGGTCGTGCAGCTGGCGGGCGTGCCGCGCCGGCCCTCGATCTCGACCACGCACAACCGGCAGGAGCCAAAGGCCTCCATGTTGTCGCTGGCGCAGAGCTTGGGGACCTCGATCCCCGCCTCGAAGGCGGCGCGCATGACGGACGTGCCCTCGGGGACGACAACCTCGAATCCGTCGATGGTCAGGCTGACCGGGGCGCCGTTGCGGGCGGGGGTGCCCATGTCACGGTCGTCGCCGGGTGCGAACTGGGGGATGATGAAGTCTTTCATTCCGCTGCCTCCTTATGGGTGGCGAAATCGTCGGGAAATTGCGTCAGCGCGGACATGACCGGATAGGGCGTGAAGCCCCCGAGCGCACAAAGCGATCCATCCTTCATCGTCTCGCACAGGTCCGTCAGCAGGGCCGCCGCGCCGGGGTCGCCGTTGGCGATGCGGTCGATCGTCTCGACCCCCCGCACCGCACCGATCCGGCAGGGCGTGCACTTGCCGCAGGATTCGACGGCACAGAATTCCATGGCAAAACGCGCCATCTGCAGCATATCGGCAGTGTCATCGAAAACGACAAGGCCGGCATGGCCGATCAGCCCGCCCTTCTGGTCGAATTCCTCGTATCCCATCGGCGTGTCGAACTTGCTGACCGGCATATAGGCGCCCAGGGGGCCGCCCACCTGCACGGCCTTGACGGGATGGCCCGACAGGGTGCCGCCGCCGATGTCGTTCACCACCTCGCCCAGGGTCATGCCAAAGGCGGTCTCGAACAGCCCGCCATGGCGCACATTGCCCGCGATCTGCAAGGTCACCGTGCCGCGCGACCGGCCAAGGCCGAAATCCGCATAATGCTGCGCGCCCTTTTCAAAGATCACCGGGACGGTCGCCAGGCTGATCACGTTGTTGACAACGGTGGGCTTGCCCATGAACCCTTCCAGCGCGGGCAGCGGGGGCTTGGCCCGCACCGTGCCGCGCTTGCCCTCCAGGCTGTTCAGCAGGCTGGTCTCCTCGCCGCAGACATAGGCGCCCGCACCCGTGCGGATCTGCATGTCAAAGGCGCGCCCGCTGCCCAGAACATCCGGCCCCAGCATGCCGCGTTGGCGGGCGATGACGACCGCCGCCTCCATCACCCGGATCGCGTCGGGATATTCGGAACGCAGATACACATAGCCGCGCGTCGCCCCCACGCCCAGGCCGGCAATCGCCATGCCCTCGATCAGGGTAAAGGGATCGCCCTCCATGATCATGCGGTCGGCAAAGGTGCCGCTGTCGCCTTCGTCGGCGTTGCAGACGATGTATTTCTGATCGGCCACGGCGTCGCTGACGGTCCTCCACTTGATGCCGGTCGGAAAGCCCGCGCCGCCGCGCCCGCGAAGGCCGCTGTCAAAGACCTCCTTCACGATCTCGGCCTGGCTCATGGCGATGGCGCGGCGCAGGCCGGCCAGGCCGCCATGCGCCTGATAATCGTCCAGATCCAGCGGATCGATCACGCCGCAGCGCGCAAAGGTCAGCCGCGTCTGGCGCCGCATCCAGTCCAGCATGTCCACGGGCCCGAGGCTGTTCAGCCGCCCGTCCAGCAGCGCCGGAACATCGGCGGGCGTCACGGCGCCATAACCGATCCGCCCCTCGCCCGCATCGACCTCGACCAGCGGCTCCAGCCAGATCATGCCGCGCGTGCCGTTGCGGATGATCTGCACGTCCAAACCCCGCACGGCAGCCTCGCGGGCAATGGCCCGGGCCACGTCGTCCGCACCAAGCGCCTTGGCGGCGCTGTCCATCGGAACCCAGATCTTCATGCGCTGACCCCCAGTTCGGCGGCGATGCGGTCGGCATCGATGCGGCCGATCACGCGGCCGTCCAGCATGGCCGCGGGGCCGCAGGCACAAAGGCCGAGGCAATAGACAGGCTCGACCGTCACCGCGCCGTCCGGGGTCGTGCCATGCCAGTCCACCCCCAGCCGGTCCAGCACCGCCTGCGCCACGCCCGTGCCGCCGACCGCCTGACAGGCCTCGGCCCGGCAGATCTTGAGGACCCGCTTGCCCGCCGGATGATCCCGGAAATCGTGGTAGAAGCTGATGACGCCATGCACTTCGGCCCGGCCCAGGTTCAGCAGGTCGGCCAGCACCGGAACGGCGGCCTGCGGCACATGGCCCCAGACCTCCTGAATCGCATGAAGCATGGGCAGAAGCGGCCCCTCCAACCCCATGAAGGGGCGGACCACATCGCGGATCTCCTCGGCAGCAGGAGAGGGCGCGGCGGGGGCTGGCGCGTGTTCAAGCATGGCTGGCCTTTCGAAACGTCTCGCCGCACATCAAGCACGCCTGTCAATCGGAAATCAATATCGCAGTTCCGTTAACCGATAGACGCTATCTATCGGTGACCATCCGCCGCGCTTCGCCCAGCAGTGCCTCCAGGACCGGAGTGTGCGGCTCGCGCCACGGCGCGATCAGGCCGACGGCATGACCGGGGTCGCTGCCCTCCAGCGCGATCAGCCGCAGCGGCTTGCCCTGAGCCAGAAAGCCCGCGATGTCCTCGGGCAGGATCGTCAGCCAGTCCCCCGCCAGCACATGCGAGACCAGCACCACGGTCGAGTTCGACTCGACCGTCGCCTGCGGCGTGACCCCTGCGCTGGACAGCGTGCGGTTGATGATGCGGCGGTTCTGCATGTCCTGCGTCAACAGGCACAACAACTGCCCATCCAGCGCCGACCACGCGACCCGGTCCCGCGCCGCCAGCGGGTGATCGCGATGGGCCACCAGCATGCAGCGTTCGTCGTAAAGCGGCACGGCGCTGACACGCCCCAAAGGCTCGTTGTCCAGATACGAGATCCCGGCATCCACCTCCAGGTCGTCGATCATCTTGAGGATCTCGGCCGAGGTGCGTGACAGGATGGTGAAGCCCACATTCGGATGGGCGGCCGCAAAGCGCGCGCTGATCCGGGCGGCCCAGGTCAGCGCCGTGGGCACCACCGCGATCCGCAGCCGCCCTGACAGCCCGTGCCGCACGGCCCGCATCTCGTCGCGCAACTGGCGCGTGTCGCCCACGATCCGCCGCGCCCAGACCAGCGCAGACTGACCCTCGGGCGTCAACCCGCCATAACGCGAGCCGCGAAAGATCAAAAGAACGCCCAACTGCTCTTCCAGCTGCTTGATCCCCGCCGACAGGGTGGGCTGCGTGATCCCCAGTGACTGCGCCGCGCGGCCGAAATGTCCCTCCTTGGCCACCGCCAGAAACATTTCCAGCTTGTCGATCATCACAAAGGTCCCCTTTTGGCGCATCAAGACTGCCTTGGCGGCTGGCGGTCAAGGACTTGCGGGCGCGCCACCCGCGCGGCAGGATCGCGGCATGACCGACATCCTGCTGATCCACGGGGCCTGGCATGGCGGCTGGTGCTGGGACGGGGTGGCGGATGCCCTGCGCGCGCTCGGGCACGGCGTCGCCTGCCCCGACCTGCCCGACGAACCCGGGACGACCCTTGCCGATTGCGTGGCGTCCCTGCCCGGGGCGCCCGTGGTTCTGGGCCACTCGATGGGCGGCATCGTGGCCGAGGCACTGGCGCAGCGCCATCCGGTCCGGCTGCTGATCCACCTGTGCTCCTATCTGCCGCACGCGGGCGACAGCCTCGCGCGACTGGATCGCCTGCACCCGTCGCCGCCGCGGGCATGGCCGCGCGATGCG
>VGDE01000133.1 GCA_016869875.1 Alphaproteobacteria bacterium | reverse complement strand
AGGTGAAAGACGGTATAGGCGGCGCAGATGACCGCGATCAGCACGCCGACGCGGGCGCGGGCGTCGCGCTGGTTGGGTGCCATCGGCTCTTCATCGACGCCTTGCGCGATGACCGGAGCGCCTCCTGCCGCAGGAGCAGCAACAACAGACATGGGACTTCTCCAAGATGCGCCGCATGACACCTGCGGCAGGACGGATCACGGGGATGAACAGGAACCGGGGCCCGCGACGGGGCCCCGGCAGACCGCGGTCAGCCGCGCAGCTCTTCCGGGATCTCGATGCCCTTTTCGTCGAAATAGCGCAGCGCGCCGGGGTGATAGGGCAGGAAGGTGTTCTTGTCCGCATTCTCGGGCAAGGTTTCGGCGGCAGTCGCATGGATCTGCGTCATCGCCTCGTTGTTCTCCATCACCAGCTTGGTGATTTCATAGGCAAGGCTTTCGGGCATATCCGCATGGGCGACGGCAAAGTTCCACATCGCCACCGTTCCATGACCTTCCGGAAAGCCCTGGTACATCCCGCCCGGAACCTCGAAGGCCGAAACTTCCGGCATCGCCTCCAGGATCTGGGTGCGCTGTTCTTCGGTAAAGCCGAAGATGTTGACCGGATTCTCCGCCGCAATCTGCGCAAAGGCCGAAATGGGGACGCCTGCCGCAAAGGCGAATGCGTCGATCAGACCGTCCTTGACCTGGCTGGTCGCGTCATTGGCCCCTGCATAGCTGATATTGGCCTCGACCCCCAGCACTTCGAAAAAGCGCGGCCAATAGGTGGCGGCGGTGCCGCCTGCCGGACCGACCGACACGCGCTTGCCGGCCATGTCCGTCACGTCGGCAATGCCCGAAGACTGCAGCGCGACGGCCTCGAACGGGGTCTGGTACATCGGGAACAGCGCGCGCAGCGACGCATGTTCGACACCAGGCGCCAGTTCGCTGTTGCCGGTCCAGGCCTCATAGGCAGGACCCATTGTCACCAGACCGATCTGGTGATCTCCGGTTTCCACCAGGGTCGAGTTCTGGACCGGGCCGCCCGTGACCTCGGCCGAGGCATTCACGTCGAGGTTCTGCGAAATCAGGCCGGCAAGCCCGGTGCCATAGATGAAATAGGTGCCGCCCTGGCTGGCGGTGCCGATCGTCAGGCTGGATGGCCATTCGGCACGATCCTCTTGGGCATGGGCAGGCGACAGGGCAAGAACGGTGGCGGCCGCGACGGCGGCGGTCATGAAACGCATGAAATCCTCCCAGATTTTGATCACTGGCCGCGGGCGCAAGGGCTGCTGCGGCCAACATGGGTCCAGCTACGTCCAGCCATGCCTCTGGCGCAACGCCGCCATGCATCCGCTGCCGCAAAATCTGCCGCCCCCGCTGGCAGTCTGGGTGGATTTGGTGACATTGGCTTCAGTCGATGGGTGGATTTCCCCCCATCGCCTCACCCTCGTCGTAGGCATCGGCATAATGCGTCTTGTCGATCCGGTATTTCTGCATCTTTTCGTAGAGCGACTTCCGTGACAGGCCAAGCGATTCATAGACCGGCTTCAGGCGCCCGCCATGCGCAGCCAGGGTGGCGACGATCACGTCGCGTTCGAAAGCGGCGACCCGATGCGCCAGGCGCATCTGCTCGGGGCTACGATCATCGGCCGGTTGCAGGGCAATGCCAAGTGCGTGCCGGTCGGCGGCGTTGCGCAATTCGCGCACATTGCCGGGCCAGGGCCGCTCGGCGACCTCGGCCAGCAGTTGCGGGGGAACGGCGACAGGCGGGCGCCTGTGCCGGGCGGCCGCCTCTTGCGCCAGCTTGATGAACAGCAGCTGGATGTCCTCGCGTCGTGCGGACAGGGGCGGGACATGCAGCGTGACCACGTTAAGCCGATACAGCAGGTCGGCGCGGAACCGGCCGGCTGCCACCTCGTCTTCCAAGGGACGGCGCGAGGTCGCGAGAAAGCGCACGTCCAGCACCCGGTCCTCGTTCGCGCCAAGGGGGGTGATGACGCGGTCCTGCACCACCCGCAGCAGCTTGCCCTGCACGTCCAGCGGCATCGAGCCGATCTCGTCCAGCAGGATCGTACCGCCGCGGGCATGTTCGAACTTGCCATAGCGCGGTCGCAGCGCACCGGGAAAGGCGCCGGCCTCGTGGCCGAACAGCTCGGACTCGATCAGGGCCGCAGGCAGCGCGGCGCAGTCGATGGCAACAAAGGGCTTGCGCGCACGGGGCGACAGATCGTGCAGCGCGCGGGCCACGACCTCCTTGCCGACGCCGGTTTCGCCCACGATCAGCACATCGGCCTCCGTCGGGCCGATGGTACGCAGGCGGCGGCGCAGGTCGATCATCACGTTTGATCGCCCGACCAGCCGCGTTTCCAGATCGTCGGACTGCCCCGCCGCCGCGCGCAGCACGCGGTTTTCCAGCACGATCCGGCGATAGCCCATCGCCCGTGACGCAATCTCGGCCAGCTGCTGCCCGTCAAAGGGCTTTTCGACGAAATCATAGGCCCCTTCGCGCATGGCCCGCACGGCCAGTTGGATATCGCCATGGCCCGTGACCAGGATGACCGGGATGTCCGCGTCGATGTCCCGGATGCGGCTCATCAGGGTCAGGCCGTCCATGCCGGGCATCCGGATATCCGTCACCACGACCCCGTCATAGCCGAAGCCCACCCGCTCCAGCGCGGCCTGCGGATCGGCCATGTCCTCGACCTCGAAACCTTCGAGGTCCAGCGCCTGCATCGTGGACAGGCGTATGTCGGCCTCGTCGTCGACCAGAAGGATGCGTCCGACACTCATGCGGGTTCTCCGATCCGTGGAAGATGGATGCGAAAGCACGCCCCGCGCGGTTGACGCACAAGGCGAAGTTCGCCGCCAAAGTCCTTGATGATATTGAACGAAATCGACAAGCCCAGCCCCAATCCGCTGCCCACGCCCTTGGTCGAGAAGAAGGGATCAAAGATGCGGTCCTCCAGCCCTTCGGCAATGCCGGGACCGTTGTCCTCGACGCTCAGCACGATGTGGTCCGAGGCGGACTGCGCGCTGACGCGGATGGTGGCGTCGGGCTGCCCCTCCAGCGCGTCCAGCGCGTTCGACAGGAGGTTGACGATCACCTGCTGAAACCGCACCGGTCCTGCCCGCACGATCAGGGGACCGGGCGGCAGATCGACCTGAAGGTCGACCTCTCGCTTGCCGATGCGCCAGGCGATCACCTCCAGCGCGTCGCGCAGGACGTCGTGCAGGTCAACCTCGCTCAGTTGGGCATTGGGCTTGCGGGCGAAATTGCGCAGGGTACGACCGATCTCGGTCATCCGGTCGGTCAGGGACAGGATGCGCGAAACATTGTCGCGCGCCTCGGGAACACGGCCGCGGTCGATATAGGTGAGGGCATTGGCGGCAAAATTCCGCACCGCACCCAGGGGCTGGTTCAGTTCATGCGACAAGGCGGCCGACATCTGCCCCAAGGCCGCCAGCTTGGCCGACTGGACCAGATGACGCTGCGTACGGCGCAGTTCGGCCTCGGTCGCACGACGCTCGGCCACCTCGGCCTCCAGCCGGGCGTTCAGTTGGGCCAGTTCGGCCGTGCGGGTGGCGACACGCCCTTCCAGCTGGGCCTGCGCCTCGGCCTGGATCGACAGGCGCTCTCTCAAACGGGCGCGGCGCTGCATCCAGGCCATCAGCCCTGCCAAGGCCGCCCCGATGACCAGCAGTCCCGCCACCGCGGCTGTCAGCGCCTGCCGCCGCGCAGGCGCCGTGTCCAACAGAACCTGCACGGTCCATCCCGCCTCCGGCATCGCCTCGGACACGGCGACGAATTCGCGATGCGCACCCGGCAGGTCCAGGCGCAGTGTCTGGTGCGCGCCGACGGTGCCCGTGGGGCGCAGCGGCAGGACGGTCAGCGGCTCGTCATCATAACGGCGGGTGGCCGCGACCCGCGCCCGCGCCTGGGGCGTCAGCGGGTTCAGGGAACGGAACTGCCAGTCGCGGCGGCTGGCCAGAAAGACGATGCCCTCGCTGTCGGTCACGATCATCTCGTATTCGGCGGCCCGCCAGCTGTCCTCGATCGCGTCGACATCGACCTTCAGCGCCAGAACGCCCAGAATGCGCCCCCTGTCGCGCACCACTGCCCCAAAGTAATAGCCCCGCTTGCCCGATGTCGTGCCCAAGGCAAAGAACCGCGCCGGCATTCCCGCCAGCGCATCCCGAAAATATGGGCGGTATTCAAAGTTCTCGCCGACAAAGCTGAGATCTTGGTCGAAGTTGCTGGCCGCCACTGTGGTGCCGTCGGGCGTCATGACATAGGCATCAGACAGACCCATCAGCTGCGTGACATGCCGCAGGTAAAGATTGGCCGCCGCAATGTCGGCCTGCGTCACGTCCGGGTCCAGTGCCCTGGTCAGGACGGGGGACCGCGCCATCAGGTCGGGCAGGCGTTCATAACGGGCCAGTTCGCCCCGCAGACCGGATACGGCCAGGCGCAGGATATTCTCGCCCTGCGGAACGGTGGCTGCAATGGAGCGGTTGGCCAACCAGGCGTTCCCCTGCACCAGCATTGCCCAGCCCACGATCAGCAGAAAGGCAAGCGCGGCCAGACGCTGTCCCCGGCGCGTCAGCGACCAGCCCGTGGTCCTGCTCCGGCGCCTTGTCCTTGCCGCCATCGGCTCTGTTACTTGCGCCACGCTGTTCCTGCCCTTTTGCCCGGCACATCATTCCCCGCGAGACGCGCCGGGACAAGCCTGCTTGGCTCTTGCCCAGAGGGCAGGCTTGGTGGACAGATCGGCACAAACGGAGGATCGCGATGAACCAACGGATCGAGATGGAAGAACTGCACCTCCGGCTTGCGGGCATGACAACGGGCCCCGGGCGTCATCTGGTGGCGCTGGCCGGTCCTCCCGGCGCCGGCAAGAGCCATGTGGCCGAAGCATTGTTGCAGAACCTGCCGGCGGCCGCCCTGCTGCCGATGGACGGGTTTCACCTGGATGACGGGCTGCTGACCGCGCGGGGTGATCTGGCACGAAAGGGCGCGCCTCATACATTCGATCTGGACGGGCTGTCTGTGATGCTGGAACGGCTGGCAGCCGATGACGGGCGGCCGGTGCTGGTGCCGGTCTTTGACCGCAGTCTGGAAATCTCGCGCGCCGGTGCGCGCGAGATCCCCCCCGAGGCACGCCTGATCCTGGTCGAAGGGAATTATCTGCTGCTGGACAAACCCGGCTGGCGCGATCTCGACCGTCATTTCGCCCTGACCGTCATGCTGGACGTGCCCGAGCCTGTTCTGCGCGACAGGCTGGCCGCGCGGTGGCGGGACCTTCCCGCCCCGCAGGCGCAGGCCAGGCTGGAGGGGAACGACCTGCCCAACATGATGCTGGTCTGCCGCGAAAGCCGTCAGGCTGATCTGATCCTGCCGAACGGCTAGCCTCGTGTCCCGTTGCGGCGGCGGGCAATCTCGTAGGCGATGGCCCCGATCACCGTCGCCACGATGATGATCAGCGCCAGCGCATTGACGGCCGGCGTCAGACCGGTGCGGACCTTTGTCGCGATGAAGACCGTCAGCGGAGTCTCGAACCCGCGCACGAACAGCGTCGTGTTGTAGTTTTCGATCGACTGCAGCACCGCCAGCCCGCTTGATGCCAGCAGCGCGGGCCGCAGGAACGGCAGCAGGACGCGGCGGAACACCATGACGCGGGATGCGCCCAGGCCCAGGGCGGCCTCCTCCTGCGTGCGGTCGAAGCGCTGCAAGCGTGCCATCACCATCAGCATGACATAGCAGATGATGAAGGTCGCCTGGGCCAGCACGATCAGGAAGATTCCGCCGCCCACGCCCATCTGCCGCCACAGGATCAGGGTCGAGATCCCGATCACCACCCCCGGCGTCAGCAGGGGTGACACCATCAGCGCATAGGCAAAGCTGCGCGCCCGCGGGTGCAGCGAGGTCAGGACCAGTGCCGCCGCCGTCCCCACCGGCACCACGATCACCACCACGCAGACCGCCACCAGAACCGAGGTCCACAGCGACCGCCACATGGCCGCATCCGCCCACATCGCCCGGAACCAGTCCAGCGTCGTGCCCTGCCAGGGGATCACCGTCGGAAAACGGCTTTCGTTGAAGGAGGCCGCGCCCATGATGATCAGCGGCGCGAACAGGTAGACCATGAACAGGCCCAGATAGAGGACAAAGACTGCCCGGAAGATACGATCTGCCCCGCTCATTTCGCGACATCCGCCAGGTTGACGCGGGCGATCTTCAGCGTGATCAGCACCGCCGACAGGCACAGGACCAGCAGCACCAGCGCATAGGCCGCACCTCGGTTCCAGTCGCCGCCCTCGAAGAACCAGTTGTAGATGATCTCGGTGAACCAGCGGCTGCCAGGACTGCCCAGCAATGCGGGCGCGACATAGGACCCGGCCGCCAGCATGAAGGTGAACACGAACCCCGTCGCGATCCCCGCCTTGGCATGGGGGATCACGATGCGCGTGTGGATGCGCCAAGGTGAAGCGCCCAGATCGCGGGCCGCCTCGATCTGCGCCTTTTCCAGGCTTTCAATGGCATTGTAGATCGGCAGCAGCATGAACAGGATATAGGCATAGACCATCGCCGCCAGCACGCCGCCATCGCCCTGCCAGCGGATCGGCGCGTCGATGATCCCCATGCCCGTCAGCGCGCTGTTCAGCGGGCCGCGATAGGCCAGGATGATGAACCAGGCCAGGGTGCGCAGGACCTCGTTGATGAAGAAGGGAATGATGATCAGCAACAGCGCGATCGACAACTGCCCGACGGTGGCGCGCTGCGCCATCCAGAAGGCGATCGGATAACAGACCAGGAACGTCATCGCTGCAACCAGCCCGCTGGCCCAGATCGTCTTGAGAAAGATCGCCCGATGCGTCGGCTCGTTTGCCAGATAAAGGATGTTCGACAGCGAATAGGTGTCGTCCGGCCCGCCCAGCGCCGCCGGTGGCAGGTTCGGGCGCAGGGCATAGTCGATCATCATCAGGTTCGGTGCCAGGACCATTCCCGCCAGCCAGAAGAAGACCAGCGCAAGGAAGATCGTGGAAAGCCCCCCGCCGAACCGGTTTTTCAGATCACCCATCGCCCAGCACCACCGCATGTTCGGGGGCAAAGGCAAAGCTGGCGCGGCTTCCCGGCACGGGCGCCTCCGCCAGCCGCGTCGAGGGTATCGAGGCTGCCAGCGCGGCGCCGCCGTCAAAGCGGCCATGAACCAGCGCAAAGGCGCCCTCGAAATCCACCCGCTCGATCTGCGCGGTCAGGGCGTTCGTCCCGGTGCCGGGCATCAGCGCCTCGGGGCGGACATAGATCGTGCCCGCCGCTCCGACCGTCGCGCCCTGCCCCGCGCGCCCGGTCAAGGGACCGAGGTCAGTGTCGATGCGCGCGGTGCCGCCTTCGACCATCGCGATGCGGCCGGCGATGGCGTTCGTCTCGCCCACGAAGCGGGCGACGAAGGGCGTGGCCGGGTTGTCATACAGTTCGCGCGGGGTGGCCACCTGCTGCAGCAGGCCTGCGGACATGACGGCCACGCGGTCGGACATGGCCAGCGCCTCGGACTGATCGTGGGTGATATAGATGAAGGTCACGCCGGTCCGCTTCTGCAAGGCGCGCAGTTCGGCCCGCATGTGCTGGCGCAGCTTGAGGTCCAGCGCCGACAGCGGCTCGTCCAGCAGCAGGACACCCGGCTCAACGGCCAAAGCGCGTGCGATCGCCACGCGCTGGCGCTGGCCGCCCGACAGTTCTCCGGGCATGCGGTCGCCATAGCCCTCCAGCGCGATCAGGCGCAGCAGGTCGTCGGCCTTCCTGTGACGCTCTGCCCGGCTGACGCCGCGCGCCTCCAGGCCGAAGGCGATGTTGTCGCGCACCGACATCAGCGGGAACAGCGCCAGCGACTGAAAGATCATCGCGGTCGGGCGCTGGTTCGGGCCCAGCCCCTTCATGTCACGCTCGCCGATCAGCACCCGGCCCTCGGTCGGCTCGATAAAGCCAGCGATCATGCGCAGGATGGTGGTCTTGCCACAGCCCGAAGGGCCCAGGATGGAAAAGAATTCTTCGGCCTGGACCTTGAAGCTGACGTCGCTGACCGCGCGGGTCGTGCCGAAGGTCATGCCGATCCCGGCCAGTTCGACTGAATGGGACATCCGTCCTCCTTGCTGGGGGCGCCTGTGCGGCGCCCCTGATGGGTCAGGCTGACAGGAAGCGGTCCTGGTATTCGTTGCGCTTGGTCACGTACCAGCTTTCCTGGATCGGCCACCACCACAGCTTTTCCAGCGCATCGCCGGGATAGGCGGCGGCAAAGAACGCCTTGGCCTCGTCCGAGATCAGCTGGTCCGAACCCACGGCGGTCGAATTGATCGAGGTCGCGTTGGTGTACATCGCACCCGCTTCCGGCGTCAGGAACCAGTTGATGAAGGCGTATGCGCTGTCCAGGTTCTCGGCGCCCGTCGGGATCGACAGCCCTTCCATCCAGGCCAGCGCGCCTTCCTTGGGCGCGATGAAACCGATGGGCTGACCCTCGCGCTGCAAGGTGGCGGCGGTCGAATCCCAGGTCTGGCCGATATTGGCGCCGTTGACGCGGAACGCGCCTTGCGCCTCGTTCTCATTGTTCCAGAACTGGATGATGTTGCCCTTGCGGGCCGTGGCCTCGGCCAGGATCACGTCAAAGATCTCGGTCTGCGCCTCGGGGGTCTTGAAGGCGTCCAGCAGCGGACGCGGCAGCTTGCCTTCGGCTTCCAGCCACAGGCCAAGGCCGATCAGCGCGGAATGGGCGCGTACGGTCGCCTGCGCGCCTTCGTTCCAGATGTCGCCATAAGAGGCCGTGCCGTATTCCAGCGGCATCTGTTCGGTGTCGAAGGCCACGGCTTCGGTGCCCCAGTCGGTCGGGATCTGATAACGCGCGCCGTCCACGACAGCCCCCAGGTTGACCGAGTTTTCCCAGGCGCTGGGCAACACGCGATCCACCTCGATACGGGTCTCGTCGATGGGCTGGACCAGGCCGAACTCGACATAGTTCGGCACGCGGTCGACGGTCGGCCAGATCAGGTCGAAACCGGCACCGTTGTTGGCGCGAAGCTGGTTCAGCAATTCGTCATTGGTGCCATAGGGGGTGAAGTTCGGGGTGATGCCGGTCGCTTCCCGGAAGGCACCCAGGATCTCGTCGTTCAGATAGCCGGCCCAGGCAAAGATGTTCACCGTCCCTGCCCCCTGCGCCATCGCGCGCCGAGCAAGATAGGGCGAAGCCAGCGTCATTCCCGCGGTGGCCGCAGCCCCGCGCAAGAGCCCGCGTCGGTTCATCCGTGTCATCGAAAAAATCCTCCTTGTTGATGTCACCTGCCGTCACCCGTTAGTCCCGCTGCATGACGATAAAATGACATGCCGCCCAAGGCATCAAGCGTGGCAGCAGCCTAGAGTGCGCAGGGCCGTCACGAAAGCTTCTTCTTGATGCACTCGACCGTTCGATGAGGGGGATTGACGATCTCCGCCGGGCGGAGGCACCGCGGCAGCGGTTCTGGGCACCTGCCTTTCGGGCTGGGGTCCCGGAGCGAGGCTGCCCGAAATATTTGCAGAATCTTGCCCTCCATATTTTACCATTTGATAAAAAAAGGACCTGTGCCAGC
>VGDE01000132.1 GCA_016869875.1 Alphaproteobacteria bacterium | reverse complement strand
TGCGCCTCGGGATCATCGGGACGGCGTCGCGTTGCTCGACATCTTCCCGGATCGTGTCAGAGGCACAGCCTTTGTCAGCCACCGGAACGGCAGGCGGCGGCAGGTTGTCGGCCATCACCAGATGGTGCCCGGCATGGTCTGAAGCCTGTCCCGGCGTGATCTCGGGCCTCAGGGAGAGAGGGGGGCGGGGGTTTTTGGACCAGGTGTGAAGCTGTAGCGCCTGACGAAGACTGACCTGAGATGACGACACGGAAACGCTATTCAGCAGCGTTCAAGGCGAAGGTGGTCCTCGAAGCCATCCGCGAGGAACTGACGACGGCCTAGCTGGCCAGGAAAGGCGATATCCGCCCCACCATGATCAGCAGCTGGAAACGGACGGCGATCGAAAACATGGCATCGGCCCTCGGCGCGAAGGAGACTACCGAGCCGACGATATCGACCGCAGAGGTCGCGAAACTGCACGCCAAGATCGACCAGCTGGTGATTGAGCGGGATTTTTTGTCGGAAGCCTCCAGTCTCATTCCCGACACTGGAGGCAGAAAGCGTTGACGAAGGACCATCCCAATCTCAGCCTCCGGCGACAGTGCAGCCTGCTGTCCCTGGCCCGCTCGAGCCTCTACTCTCCGCCGTGCGTGCAGGCGCTTCGGCAGGCAGGGTGTGATCTGACGGTGGTGCTGGACTCCTCGGCCCAAGCCCATGTTGTCGCGGCTGCCAAGATCCTGCGCTGATCGAGATCGACTGCGATGGCCATCCGTCCGGCCTGGCGCCGGACGATCCGCGCATCGCGGACCTAGGCCGCATCCTGCAAGACAATCTGCGCGGCATCGTCACCCATGCAGGCGAAAGCTACAACGTCACCGGCGCGGACGCTCTGGCAGCCTTTGCCGAGCGCGAGCGAGCGGCGGCGGTGCAGGCAGCTGATATTCTGCGAGCGGCAGACCTGCCGTGCCCGGTGGTCAGCGTCGGATCAACGCCCACGGCTCATTTCGCACGCGATCTGACCGGCGTGACCGAGTTGCGGGCGGGCGTTTACGTGTTCTTCGATCTGGTGGTGGCAGGGATCGGCGTTTGTGATGTCGATGATATCGCGGTGTCGGTGCTGGCCACCGTCATCGGTCATCAGAAGGAGCGCGGCTGGATCATCACCGATGCAGGCTGAATGGCGATGTCGCGTGACCGAGGCACGTCGCGGCCGGCGGTGGATCAAGGCTATGGTCTCGTCTGTGATATCGAGGGTAAGCCGATCCCCGGGTTGAAGGTCGAGGGCGCCAACCAGGAGCATTCGATCCTTTCCTCGACCGACACCACAAGGTCATCGGACTGGTCGGCCGCTCGTGCGGCCGCCTCGGTCTGCGACGGCCAGAAATCGATCTCTGCCTTCGCGCGACGCTGCAGGCTCGCGATGAACAGCTCGCGCAGGTTCGGCCAGTCGGCCGCGGCCCCGCCGGTTGGGTCCCGCGGAACCCTCTCGTTGAAGGTGTTCGACCAAAGGTCCGAGAGGAGGTGGATCGCCACGCGATGCACCCACCACTGCGGCAGCATATTCATCTCGCTGCAGATCGCGAGGCTGATGCGCAGCCGCTCCAGCGCTTGGTCGACCAGCGGCCGCTCACCCCGTTCGAGCGCAAGTAGGAAGAGCGACATCGCGGCCATAAAGGCGTCGGTGAGCGCGACGTCTAGACTGTCAAAAAGGAAGTCGTCGCCGTCCTCGGGCGGGGCGGCGACGGCTTCTGCCTGATTAAGACGGGTCTGGATATCGGCGGTGATCCGAGAGTCGCTGCCCTGGCCGGAGGCGCGGTAGTCGAGGACGCTGGAGCGCAGGGCGCCGAAGTTGCGGCGCATCAACTGCGCGAGAATTCGCTCGGCGGGTGAAAAATTTTCCTCCGTCTCGACTATCGCGAGCAGCGAATAAGCCCGCGCCGACAGATGGGCCAAGTGATACGCCGCAGCGGCCATGACGAAATGAAAGTCGCGATCCATCTCCTGGCGGTCACCTTTGGCCATCACCGCCTCGAGAGCCGTTGCCGCCTGCTCAAAGGCAATGCGCGCCTGAGCTGCGTCGCCGCCGAGCTCGCGAAGGCGCAGGCCAAGGCCTAGCAAAGCATAGGCGTAGGAATGGAGGTCGTAGCTAAGCTGGGGCGCAAAGGCTGGTGCGTCGGCTGGAAGGGCGCCGTCGCGCCAGATGATCGCGCGGGCCTGGCCACGTGCGATCAGCCGCCCCCTAAAGCCGGCGGTCGCTGCTTCTTCAATATCGACCGCGATCGCTTCAAGGGTCGTTGGCATTGGCTATCACTCGATCATAGACGGCGCCGATGAAGGCGGCGTGTCCTTCCACATGCAGCCCGATGCCCCATTGGTTGATAGAGCCGGGATAGGCCTGAAGGGAAGCGGTCAGCAGCGCGTCGGGCGCGTTGCCGGAGAATGTGAAAAGTAGATGCTGGACGTTCTGCGAGGGAATACCATGTTTAAGCAATGCGTCGTCGATCGCGTCAGCCAACTGAAGCTTGTTAAGATTGAGCAAACACTCTGATATGAAAGACAGGGCGTGCGCCGAGGGCAGCCCGCCGTCCTTGTCGAGACCGGCACGCGCGTCGTTGAGCACCTGCGCGGTAAGCTTGCCACGGCTCTTTGCTTCTGTCTTAAGAAAATGGAGGCGCTGCGATTGGGCGTCATGAAATATCCCGATCACATCCTCGCCGCGCATTGCCATGTTTCGATGGTCCTTCCAGCGCAGGCGCTTGATTGGGGCGCGGTAGCCGCCGCTATGTGCGTCAATCCATTCGGTCGCGTAGATTTCTCCGAGGTCGCCGGACCGAATTTGCTTGGTCGTCGGCAGCTTGGCCTCGATCAACGCTGCCGCCTTTGGCTTGCCGAGCCGGGCGAATGCGCGCGCCACATGTTCTTCTGAAGCGTAGTGCCCTGGCACGATAGCAGCGGTCGCTTGAATACCCGTCTCGAGGTGTGCGGCCTGTCCGGTCATCACCCGACGAAGGTGAGCACCTACGGGCCCATCTTTTGTCACGCACCAGTTGTTAAATTGCGCCAATCTCGTTCCTACAGATTATCCAGGCCAAATGTCGCGGCCTTGGAGGAACTTCGCATTCCAGAGCCTGCGTAAGCGTAATTTCTTGCTCGAGCATATCGTACAAGTCGAGCCCGTCCATGCAAATGACGCGCTTCCCGCGCCCGAAGGTCCGCTTCTGACTAGTGCAGCAAATGCCGTGCGGTGCTGCCGCAAGTCTGCTCCCCGCGTTGCGAAGCGACTTCTGCAATGGCAGTAGGCTACAAGGCTGCACCCGCGGGGAGGGGCAGCTTCGTCCGCATGGCTGCCCCTTAACCGCCGTCCTCATCCGTCTGCTATGCGGGACGGAGTTGCCGTTGCGGGGCAGCGCCCGAGTATGCTTGGTCTATGGTGAGGAAAGTTAGATGGGTATCCAGATCAGGAGAGCGACCGCGGCCGATGCCGCCGAGGCAGTAGATGCTCTGCGCCGCTCGATTGCTGAGTTATGCGTTGCAGATCATCAGAACGATCCGACAGAACTCGAAGGGTGGCTTGGCAACAAAACGGTGGCAACTTGGCGGCGGTGGATCGCGCGCGATGATGCAGTAATGTTGGTGGCGGAACGGGATAGCAAGATCGTCGGTGTCGGGATGGCGACGCTAGGCGGGGAAATCCTGTTGAACTACGTCCATCCCGAAGCGCGCTTTAGAGGCGTCAGCAAGGCAATTCTCGCAGCCATAGAGGCGAAGCTACGGCTACAGGACGTTCAGCGATGCCAACTTGAAAGCACGGTTACGGCTCGATCGTTCTACGAGAGTTGCGGCTTTCATCCAGAAGTGGAAGGGAGCCGTATTCTCACCAAACCCCTATAGTAGCAAGGTCCGGTTTGGGCTCCTAGCGTCGGTGCCGTAGCGCCGCGCCGCCGGCAGCTTGCGGAACGTAAGCTAACTTTCATCGCGTGTGCCCAAATGGTGGCTTACTCATCTCGTCCAGGCTCGTTCGGATCGTTGGAGTACAGCGCAAGCTTGTTGCCTTGAGGGTCACGAAGATAGCCGACGTAGAAATTAGGGCCATACGAGGCGCGGAAGCCGGGTTGCCCCTCGTCACGGCCGTTGGCAGCGAGCGCTGCTGAATGAAGCTCGCGGACTTCTTGCTGGCTTTGCGCCTGGAAGGCGACCATCACGCCATTGCCAGCCGATGCTGGTTGTCCATCAAAAGGGCGTTTGACGTAGAAGGCAGGAGAGACGGCAGGCTCATCAGGAAGCTCGGGGAGCTCGTAGCTTAAACCTTCCGGGCCTTCCGCCAGTTCGTAACCGAGGGCAGGAAGGAACGCTGAGTAAAATCGCTTCGCGGCCGAGATGTCATCGGCACCGACGGTGACATAGCTGATCATTCTACGGGTCCGTTGTCAGAGGATGAAAGACATTTGCGCCAAACTCATCAGCGATTTGTAGGGCAGATTGCTGCATGGCTCCAGCTATTGGAGGATTTCATCAAGGGTAGGATTAGGGCATCGCCGCCGCGACCTCGGCAGTCACGTCTCGGACCCCAGGGGCAGACCACACATCCTCCCGCAGGATAAATTTGTGGCTGTTCGTGTAGGCAACGTAAGTTGAGCGCGCCTCCACTACGCCGCGGGGGATTAGCGCTGCCCTAACCACGCAAAAGTCGTCATCAAAGATCACGCCAGCCAGTATGTCGAAATGTCCGCCCCTAAGGTCACGGATTGCAGATAGCTGGCGCGATGGGTTGCGTCGGTGGACCCGCCGCCCCTTGATCTGGAAACGAGTCCCGTCCGGACCGGTAGCATCGTGTCCTCGCTCAGAATTTGGTGCTTGGGTCCAGCCAAAGGCGGCGCAGAATAGATGCTCGGCTAGATCGCCGGTTGGGTTGTTGGCACTGCGCACCACGCCGCGCGTCCGCAGCTCCTCGCCTACCTGGGCATGGAGCGAAAGGAGTTCGGCGACAGTCAGTTGGGTCAGGTCCAGCAACAAATATCTCCGGCGGGGCGTGTTGTCGTTCCAAGCGCTGCAGTGCAGCTTCCCCGAAGCGGACGTTAGAGCTCGGCGCAGCGAATTTGACCGGCCGCAGCGCCGGGTGATGCTCAGCGCACCTGTTGAGCTGGCGCGCTCAGACCCGACTTCGGGCACGGTGCGGCTGTGGACGCTGGCGTCCACAGCTGAGGGTCTGCCGTCGATTTCTCTTCCCAAATGCCGGATTGACATGTGACAACTTCGTGACAGCCGCACGGAACTCGCCGCCCGCGCGGTGTCTTCATCGCAAGCGGAAGATGCACCGATGAAAGGGACAGGATGGCAAAGGGGCGCAAGAACAAGGACAACGCGCGCACCGGGTTGATCCCGGACCCGGATGCCCCCGCCCCCGACATGCCCCCGAGCTTGATGCCGAGACCGAGCCGCTGGACGAGGCGGCTGAAAGCGCTGCGCCTGACGCGCCGGCCATCAAGCGCAAGAAGGAAAAGCCCATCGGGACCGAGAAGGCGGTCGAGACGATGTTCCGCAACAGCTATCGGGCCGAGCTGGACACGATCGCCCTGGCGGCGATGAAGGCGAACATCATGATCTCGCTCAACGGGTTCATCATTTCGGCGCTGATGATCTCGGGCGCGTTCATCTTTGCATCCTCCCCTGCCTTCCTGTTCCCGGCCGGGGTGTTCCTGGTGACGGCGGCCACGTCCATCGTGTTTGCGCTGCTCTCGGCCTCGCCCGAGCGCAGCGACCTGTTCACCGGGCTGCGGGACTGGGCGCTGGCGGTGAGGCGGCGCGAGGCGCGGCTGCGCGACCTGCGGGCCTACATGACCCGACCTCGCCACGGCGCCCCGGCCGAGGGGCCGACGAACGTCCTCATCTACGAACAGCGGGTCCGCCTGTCGCCTGAGGCCTACTGGGCCGAAATGCAGGACATGATGCGCAACCGCGAGCGGATCTATTACAGCATGAGCGACCAGCTTTACTGGCTGGCGCTGGTCGCGGACCGCAAGTTCCGCCTGCTGAACATGAGCTATACCGTCTTCCGGTGGGGCCTCTTGGCCACGATGCTCTCGTTCCTGCTGCTGAAGCTGTCGCTGGACTTCATTCCGCGCCAGACCGACGCCTCGGTGCGGCTGCGGAACCTCGGGATCGGGACCTTCGACGACATCTACGAGCCATCGGCCGTCCAGCAGCTGCCCGACGGCCGGCTGCTGGTGGTCGAGGACGAAGCCTCGCGCGCGCTGAACATCCTGACCATCGACGAGACCGGGATGCTGGTCGAGGACAACGCCCTCGACGTGCGGATGATGCGCGCCTTCGGCCGCAAGCTGACCGATCTGGAGGGCCTCTCCATCGACGCGGACGGTTTCCTTTACGCCACGACCTCGCACAGCCTGACGCAGAAGGGCGAGCGCAAGGCCGACCGCGAGCAGATGCTGCGCTTCCGCATCACCGGAAACGGCGTCAGCGACATCGCGACCTATGGCGGGCTGCGCGACACGCTGGCCGCCGACACGGCCCTGCGCGAGGCGGTGCTGCAGGCGACGGGCCAGCATATCGACATGAACGCGCTGAACATCGAGGGGCTGGCCTTCGTGCGCCGGTCCGGGCACCTTTATGTCGGGCTGCGGGCACCGATGGCAGGCACGCAGGGCATCATCGTCGTGATCGAAAACCCGTCCGAGATGTTCACCGGCCGCGCCCGCCCCCGCTTCGGCGCGCCCATCCTGCTGGAGCTTCAGGGCGGCGGCATCCGCGCGCTCAGCTACGATCCGGTGCTGGACGCCTTCCTCATCGTGAACGAGCTGGAGGGCTTCGAGGGCAACCGCTTCTCGCAGCTGTGGCGGTGGAGCGGCAACCCGGCGGTCCAGCCCGAGCCGATCGCGCTGCCGGACATCATCAACCTCAACAACGTGGAATCCATCGACTCGATCGTGATCGACGGCGAGCCGCGCCTGCTGATCATGAGCGACGAGGGCAGCGAGAAGAAGAACGAGCCGGCGCGCTACATGATGCTGGACTACGGCCAGCTGACCGAGCGTTGAGCACGGCGGACGGCAATTGGTTCCGCCAGTGCCTGCTGGCGAGTGCACCTTCCTGCAGGTGTGGTGAAGGATGCAGTCGGGCGCATCCGAATGAATCGCGCAACACGCCCGGAACATCTCTGCATGGATCTCAACACATATGTCGGCCTAGAACCGCCGCTGGTTCTTCATCGATAGCTGCAGTGCAGCTCCTCAGAACCGGACGTTGATGCACGCTGCAGCAAGATCATCCGAGGGCTGTGTCATGCGAGGCAAAGGCTAAAAAAGGCCAGCTCCTGCTGCTACTATGTTTCTTGGTCTACACATGCCATGGGTCACGCACTTTGCTTCACCGACATGAGCGCTAACTCAGCCAAGCCCTCCTGCCACGAAATGATCGGCTTGTAGCACAGCTCCCGCTGCGCCTTCGAAATGTCGAGCGTGACCTCAACCGCGCTTGTCGCGAGCTCTTGCCGAGAGACCGGACCCTTCAGTCGGCCTCCCGAGCCGCGGTGCATCAACTCTCCTGCGCTGGCGATCACTCGCAAGAGGCTCCGGGGCATCGACTTCGTTGGCACCTGCAGGCCTTGGCTGCTCAGAAGTGCCGAGACTGTCTCGCGGAAGGAGCGCGGCATGCCGTCGGTGATGTGGTAGATCTCGCCCAGGCCGCCCCGCTGCAGGGCGAGGTCCACGGCGTGGCAGAGGTTCGCAATATGTGTCGTCGAGCTGAGGTAGTCGCCGCCCGAGATCCAGGCGAAGCGACCGCTGCGCACCATGGCGATGAGCTTGGGCATGGCCGTGGTGTCGTCGCGTCCCCAGATCATCCTCGGGCGCAGGACGATCACCTTCATACCGGCCGCAGCGGCGAGCGCCAGGCGCTCGGCTTCGGCCTTGCCGGCAGAATAGGCGCCCGCGGGGCGGCGCGGCGGCGGGTGGTTCTCGGCCACGTCACGAAGCGGCCGGCCATCCTGCAGCACCGAGTCCGAGCTGATGTGGACGGCGGTTGAAATGCCCGCTTCGGAAGCTGCGGCAAAGACACGACGCGTGCCTTCGGCATTGTTGCGCAAAGCCCGGTCTGCGGGACCGTGATCAAGATCTGCGGCAGCGTGAATTAGGACGGTCGCGCCCGCCATCAACGGCGCTAGGTCCGTTGTCAGCATGTCGCCCCGCACATGCATCGCGCCGAGCTGAGCGATCGTGGCGGCGCTCGAGTCGCTGCGCGCCAGGCCAGTCACCCGCGCGCCGGCGGCAGTGAAGTGGCGGATGAGGTTGCGGCCCACATAGCCGCCGGCGCCAGTGATGAAGATGTTTGGGTGGCTCATCCCTTGTCCCTCCGGTCAGTGCCCGTCACCAGTGCCTCGATGTCGTCCAGCGCCTCGCGAACCTCGTCCGGGCTCCACGGCACCAGGTCCATGTAAAGTCCGTATTCTTACGGCGCCGCGATCTCGCGGACCATGGCGGCGCCGATCCGGGCAATGGCTTGGTTGCGCGTGGTCATGTCCGCTTCGTTTTCGGTGAGATATACCGCCGCCAGCCAGGGCGTGTCATCCGGCCGCCGGATCACCGCGATGATCGAGCGTGAGCCGTGACCGCCGGCGCCGGTCTTGTCGCCGATGATCCAGTCAGCGGGCAGGCTGGCGCGGAGCAGCTCGTCCGCCACCTGGTCCGCCTCCATCCATGTGTTCAGCTGCGCTCGCGAAGCCTCCGACAGGATCTCGCCAAAGAGCAGATTTTCCAGCGTCGCCACCATCGCCTCGGGTGTCGTGGTGTCGCGCGGATCACCAGGCGTGCCCTCATTCAGATCGGTTTCCCATCGGTCGAGCCGTGTCGTCTCATCGCCGATGGCTCGCAGATACTCGGTAAAGCCTTCCGGGCCGCCGACGCGCTCGAGCAGCAGGTTTCCGGCGGTGTTGTCGCTGAGCGTGATGGTCGCCTCGCAAAGTTCGGCCAGTCTCATGCCGCCGTCAACGCGCGTCTCGGTGACGGGTGAATAGGTCACCAGGTCGGCAGCACTGTAGCCAATGACACGGTCTAGCTGATCCTCGCCCGCATCCACCAGCGTCAGGATCGCCCCGCAGAGCGGCGCCTTGAAGGTGCTCGACAGCGGAAAGCGCTCGTCGCTGCGATAGCCGAAGAACTCGGCCGGCGAACCTTGGCGGCGCAGGGCGACGCCGACGCGACCGCCGAGCTCGGCCTCGATGGCGCGGGCGGCGTCCTCGATGGTTTCGGCATGCGCGGGCGCGGCGAGGCCGGCGATCACGAGGCAGGCGGCGATGGTGTGTTTCATGGGCAACCTCTGTCAGGACCCCGGCCAAAGCCGGGGTCGCGCCGCCCGCGGGCGGCATGGGATGATGTTATGGGTTCGGGCCAGTCTGCGCGCCTAATGCCGCGTCGCCGGTATAAGCCATTGACGGCAGACCGCTCAAACGACAAATCCTAAGGTGCGCCATTAGCTGATGTGATGCCCATGGATCGACCCAACCTGCCGCTGAACGGGCTGCGCGCCTTTGAGGTGGCCGCCCGCCAGGGCAGCTTCACCCGCGCCGGGATCGAGCTACGCGTGACGCAGGCCGCCGTCAGCCAGCAGATCCAGCGGCTGGAGGACCTGCTGGGCCATCGGCTTTTCACCCGCGCCTCGACCGGGCTGATCCTCACCGACATCG
>VGDE01000131.1 GCA_016869875.1 Alphaproteobacteria bacterium | reverse complement strand
GTCGTGACCTACAACGCCTCCCTGGTGGCGCTGCTGGCTCACTATGGGTCGGCGCCACGGGCCTGTCAGCCGTATCGGGCCAAGACGAAAGGCAAGGTCGAGCGACCGTTCCGTTATGTCCGGCAGGACTTTTTCCTCGGGCGCAGCTTCCGCGATCTGGACGACCTGAACGCGCAGTTCGAGGAATGGCGCACGACCATCGCCAATCCTCGGGTGCATGCCACAACAAACCGGGTCGTGGATGAGCACTTTGCCGAAGAGAAGCCGCATCTTCTGGCTTTGCCTGCCTACCCCTATGATGCGGTGCTGACGGTTGAACGGCGCATCAGCCAGGAAGGCATGGTCGCGGTGGGTGGCAACCAATACAGCGTTCCCGACACCACGCGGCGGCGGATCGTCGAGGTCCAGAACCATCCGACCGAGGTCCGGATCTTCGAGGACGGCCAGCTGATCGCCAGCCATCCGGTGCTGGAGGGCAAGAACCAGCGCCGTATCGATCCCGGCCATCGCAAGCCCGTTCCGGCTACACGGCGGGCAATGCTTGTCCCGTCATCTTCGGTCGACGCCCCTGTGGCCCGGCGTTCCCTGGCTTTCTATGAAGCCGTCGGGCGTCGGCTGGCGAATGCGCAGGAGGGCCACCCATGATCCCGGTCACCGAACGCATCCGCCAGAGCATGGTCAGCCTGCACATGGCCCGCGCCCTGGAGACGCTGGACCACACCCTCAGCCGACTGGAGAAGGGGGAGATCAGCGCCATCGAAGCAATCGACGAACTTCTGGCAGAAGAGCTGAACCTGCGCGAAGGCCGGCGCATCGGCGTCGCCTTGCGAACCGCGCGCCTGATGCCGATCAAGACGATGGAAAGCTTCGACTTCTCCTTCCAGCCCTCGCTGGACCGGCACCGCATCATGGCGCTGGCCGAGCTCGAGTTCATCAAGAGGGCGGAGGTGCTGCACTTCCTTGGCCCGCCAGGCACCGGGAAAAGCCACCTCGCTACCGCGATCGGTGTTGCCGCGGTGAAGGCAGGCCGCAGCGTGTATCGGTGCTCCCTTGCCGAACTGATCGAAGCCCTGACCAGGGCCGAGCGTGAAGGACGCCTGGCCGAGAAGATCCGCTTCTATGCCCGCGCCTCCCTGCTCATCGTCGACGAGATCGGCTACCTGCCCATCACCAGCGGTGGCGCCAATCTGTTCTTCCAGTTGGTCAACGCGCGCTATGAAAAAGGCGCCATGATCCTGACCTCCAACCGGGGCTTCGCGGAATGGGGCGAGATCTTCGGTGATCCCGTTGTCGCGACGGCGCTTCTGGACCGCCTGCTGCATCATGCCGTCGTGGTCCAGATCGAGGGCGCCAGCTACCGGCTCCGCCATCACGCCGACCTGATGCCCGAACATACGCGCGCGCACGCCAACATCACCCCGCCGCCACTACCCAAGCGCCGCGGTCGGCCGCTGAAAAACGGAGGCGCCCATCAACTGAACGGCTGATCGCCGAACCCGAAGGGTGGGGAATTTTGCGCCAGCGCTTCTGAGGAAAGTTGATCCAGCATTTACACAGGACGGGCCAGCCGCCTTCCGCGATCGCTTCGAGCTGATCCATCGTCACCGGGCGGAGGCGCCGAATGCCCTCTGGCAGGCCGACCACACGCTCCTGGACGTCCTGATCCTGGACCAGAAGGGCAAGCCCGTACGGCCGTGGCTCACGACGGTCATCGACGATCACTCGCGGGCGGTGACGGGTTACATGGTGTTCCTGGGCGCGCCCTCGGCGCTCAATACTTCGCTCGCGCTGCGGCAGGCGATCTGGCGCAAGGCAGACGCTGCTTGGGCAGTCTGCGGCATCCCCGACGTCCTCTACGTCGACCATGGCTCTGACTTCACCAGCGTTCACCTCCAGCAGGTCGCGGCCGATCTGCGCATCCGGCTGATTTACTCGACCGTGGCTCGCCCTCAAGGCCGGGGCAAAATCGAGCGCCTCTTCGGCACCATCACGACAGAGCTCCTGCCCGAGCTGCCCGGGCACCTTGTCGGGGGTCGGCCGGCCAGCGCGCCGCGGCTGTCCCTGGCCGAGCTCGACCGCGCGATCGGCGCCTTTGTGGTTGGCACCTACAACCTGCGCTCTCACTCGGGCACCGGCGAGGCTCCGCGCGAGACTTGGGCCGCGGGCGCCTTCCTGCCGCGCCTGCCCGATAGCCTGGAGGAGCTTGACCTGCTCCTGGTCCAGCACGCCAAGCCCAGGATCGTGCAGCGCGACGGCATCCGCTTCGAGGGCCTGCGCTACACAAGCCCGACCCTTGCCGGCTTCGTTGGCGAGGCGGTCACGGTCCGCTTCGACCCGCGTGACCTGTCGGAGATCCGGGTGTTCCACCGCGACCGCTTCGTCTGCCGGGCCATCAGCGAGGAGCACGCCGGCGAGGCGGTCACGCTCAAGGACATCGAGGCGGCGCGGCGCGCGCACCGCATGGCCCTGCGGGCCGGCATCGGCGAAAGGATCACGCGCGTGGCCGACTTCCTGCCCATCGCTGGTGGCCCCGCCCAGACCGCGGCTCCGCCGGAGCCGCCTTCGCGCGCTCGCATCAGGCTGCGCCTTTACGAGGAGGACGACTAATGGTCAGCCTGACGGAGGTCGAGCGCGCGGGCGCCTTCATCGCCACCAAGGAGCACCGCCGCTTCGTCGAGTTTGCCACCGCCGTGCGCCGGCACCGCACCATCGGCCTGTGCTTCGGACCCGCAGGCGTGGGCAAGACCCTGTCCGCGCGCCGCTACGCCCACTGGGACGAGGCCGAGCCGATGATCGAGGGGTGGGGCCTGAGCATGGACGCCCGCAAGGCCCTCGAGGAGAAGCTCGCCCGCACGCGCACGGCGTTCTATACCCCGACCATCATCGGCACGCTGCGCGATCTGCGCGACACCATGGGCCAGAGCCTTGTCCTGGTTAGCGCCTGCATTGAGGCGCAGATCGAGCGTGAGGGCGGCAGAGTCCTTCGCCGCGACCGGAACCGCATGGTTGAGCTCATCATCATTGACGAAGCCGAGCGGATGCAGACTGCGGCCCTCGAGCTCGTGCGCGATATCTTCGACCGCACCAGCCGGGGCGTGATCCTGATCGGCATGCCCGGCATGGAGAGGCGCCTCGCGCGCTATCCCCAGCTCTACAGCCGCGTAGGCTTCGCCCACCATTACCGCGCCCTCACTGGCGACGAGCTCAGTTTCGTGCTCACCCGCCACTGGCGCCGACTTGGCCTCGAGCTCAACGAGGCCGACTTCACCGACGCTCAGGCCATCGCTTCCATCGCCCGCATCACGGGAGGCAACTTTCGCCTGCTCCAGCGCCTCTTCGTCCAAATCGGACGCATCCTGAAGATCAACGACCTCAGCGCCGTCACCGACGACGTCGTCCACGCAGCCCGCGCCACCCTCGTCATCGGTGCCACCTAGCTCTGGAGAACCCCCGCCACAAAGCCATGGAGGTCACACATCTTCATCTTGCGGAACTACCAGTAAACTCGTTGGGAAAATCACCGTCCCGTTGCGACTTGCCTTTGGTCTTTTCTGACGAGGCCGGTGTTGCTCATGGTTATATCAGGGCGTCGAAGTCGAACGGCTCGCAGACGCTGGCACCGAAATGTGACGCACTTTGCGCAGCGGCATCGATCTGCCGCGCATCGACGAAGGTTTCGCCTCCGGTCGCGACAAGGCGCGGCCTAGCCTGATGTCCGCAAGGGGAACGCTCAACGGACGCCTGACCGCTTCCGAGCCAGTCCCTGTGTTTGAAGGCAGATCCGATTCTCGTTTAGATGGTACGATGATATTATCACTAACCGGGCCTTTTGTGTTACAAATGCGAGCCACCTGCCCCCACTTCCGCTAAGTCACGTTCCAAGGATGCGCCCATGTCTGAAACTCGCGTTGGCTATGCCCGGTGCTCGACCGACAAACAGGACCTCGCGGCACAAAAGGTCGCCCTTCGCAATCTCGATGTGGTTGAGGAACGCATCTACACTGACCACGGCTTGACCGGGACAAATCGCGACCGACCGGGACTGGCACAGGCCCTGGCCGCCGTCAGAACCGGCGACACACTGGTGGTCCCGAAACTCGACCGGCTGGCGAGATCGGTTCCGGACGCCCGTGCCATCGCGGACGAGCTGGCGAAGCGAGGGGTGAAGCTTGCTTTGGGTGCGTCAGTCTATGATCCGACCGACCCGATGGGAAAGATGTTCTTCAACATCCTTGCTACCTTCGCCGAGTTCGAAGCCGACCTGATACGCATGCGGACCAAAGAGGGTATGGCAGTTGCCCGCGCGAAGGGAAAGCTGAAGGGTAAAAAGCCAAAGCTGTCGGATCGACGCCAAACAGAGCTTCGGCGCATGTATGACACAGGAGATTACTCGATCAGCGATCTGGCCGAGCTGTTCGATGTGTCGCGGCCGACCGTCTATCGGGTCCTGCAACGAACACCGAGCGTTGAGGGATCATAGCAATAATAGCTGCCCTTCGCTGCGCACCACATGAACCTATGCTATGCGGGACGCAGCTGCCGATCGCTGCACGTGCAGCTTCACCTTCTCTGCATGAGCGGAGACAGAGGTGACAGGCGAAAAGCAGTCTTCCAGTGGTGCGCTGGATAAAGCATGTCGGCGGCAGGCTGTCCGGCTAGCTTCGTCATCTGCGGCAGTTAGAGGCCGTCGGCGCTCGCCGCCTCTATGGCCGTCGCGACTGAGGCAATGGAAGATGGCGAAGACGTTCCGCTCATGAACGCGGGGTGTCAAATAGCCGGCGTCTTCTACGATTTCGGTTAGAGGGTAATGGCCAACGGGTGCTGACAGGAAGGTTATGCAGTTCCTCGGCTCATTCGCGGTCACGTCTACTCCTCCTACGATCGGCAGAAACAAAGGCCCACAACAAGCTTGACCTCCTACAGTAACGTCACTACTGATTGTAACTTACTACTAGTAATATAAGAACAGGCAGGCTTGGCATGCGTTCTCTCGTTGTTTTCACTCATCCAGATAAGGACGCACTTACTGGACGCATAGCGCGTGAAGTGGCTGCCGGCAGCCGTCAAGCTGGAAATACTGCCGATGTAGTTGATCTGTCAGCTGAGAGCTTCGACCCACGGTTCACGCTAGAGGATATCGGCACCAGCCAACACGGCGGCACGCTCGGCAAGGAGGTGCGACGCGAACAGGACCGCCTTGACCAGGCCGACGCCCTTGTTCTGGTCTTTCCCGTGTACTGGTGGGCAATGCCAGCACTTCTCAAGGGGTGGATCGACAGGGTGTTTTCCAATGGTTGGGCGTTCGAAGCTGACGCGGAGGGTGGCGTTGTCGGTAAGCTTGAGCACCTTGATATATATCTGGTTGCCATTGGGGGTGCGGATCTCCGTACTTATGAAAAACACGGATACTGGGCGGCGATGAAGGCACAGATTGAGCAGGGCATTTTTGCCTATTGTGGCGCCCGATCAGTCACTCTCGAACTTCTTTTGCCTGACAATCAGACTAGAGGTACTGCCCATTTACGCCGCGCACACGCGATAGGTGCCAGCCTCGGCCACCTTCAGGACGCCTAAGATGCGCTGGCAGGAGTAGCACTACAGTCCCTGCGCTTTACTGGTTTATTCCCGGACCCGCCAAGCTAGCAGTGATCCTATCGTCCGAGCCATCTTACGATCAGGTCAGTCAGGTCTGACACCGCATCTTCCCAAGTTGTCTGGCCGCGAACCAAAGCGTCTGAAATTGCTTCGGCCGCGCCAACAATTCCGACGCAGCGACGAAGAGTGACCTCCTCGGGCAGATCGGTCAGCGGCGACAGAACACGGCCGAAAAACGCGGCATGTCCCTCGATCATCTGGCGCTGATAACTGTCCATTTCAGCGCTGCCCTTCAGAGCCGCGCCGATGGCATGCCACTCTGGTCCGATGGACTTGTAGCAGTCCATATATGCCTCAGCGATAATCAGGGCCACTTGGCCCAACTCTTGCACGGCGTCATCGACGGCATTGGCCAGCGCGCTCACCTGCCTATTCATGATCTCACCATAAAGAGACACCAACAGCCCCGCTCTGGTCTCGAAGTGATTGTAGGTGATCGGCTTGCTCACGCCGGCACGTTCCGCAAGCGCTGCAAGAGTCAGAGCATCCGTTCCTTGCTGCCGCACAATCTCCTGAGCCACGGCCATCAGTTGAGCCCGACGATCCGCCTTTGGCATTTTTTTGGGCACACGCATTTCCTTGGTTGACATCGACGGCCCCGCTCGCAATGTTACTAGTCGTAACTTACTTAATGTAATAGAAGTTGGCAGGGACTTCCACAGCTTTTTGTCGACCTCGAGTGGCTGCGCCACTGGGGTGAGCCAACATGAACCAAAGGTGAAAGAATGATAGACCTGACACGAAGAGCAGTCCTCGCGGGGTTCACTGCCGTCGCATTACTGACGGCAGTTCCTGCTTTCGGCAATCCAACACCTCCCGCTCCGACCATGCCGCCGGTTGAGATGGTGAACACGAACGGTATCCAGCTTGCGGTCTATGAGGCCGGTTCCGGACCCGCGGTCGTTCTTCTCCATGGATTTCCTGGTCTGGCCTATACTTGGCGCCACCAAATGCCGGCTCTCGTCGACGCAGGCTATCGCGTCATTGTCCCTGATCTGCGCGGCTACGGCCTGAGTGATACCCCTGAGAATGTGGAAGACTACAACCTCGCCATGCTGACAGGTGACGTTGTCGGCATGCTCGACAGCCTGGACGTCGAAAAGGCCGTGTTTGTCGGCCATGACTGGGGCGGGCTGCTCGCCTGGCAGATGGCGTTGTTCCATGAAGAGCGAACCAAAGGCGTCGTCTCATTCAACACACCGCATATCCCTCATTGGGGCCTCTGGCTGCACCACGATCTCGTCGCACCTGTGCTGCCTGAGGGAGCCGAATTCACTCTCGATCCTCAACGCGATCCAATCGCCCAGATGCGGGAAGTCTACAGCCCCGACATGTATGTGCTGATGTTCCAGGATGGCGACATTGCTGACACCGCCATGAACAATGATCCTCGCGGAACGCTGCGCGCTGCCCTTCGGAAGGACCTTGGGGGCCCTGATAGCTGGAGCCAAATGCCAGTCGAACTAAAGAACATGGAATATTACGGACAGCCGGCGCCGGCAGAGTTCCCAGGTCAGGATGTCCTCAGTGCCGAAGAGCTTGATTTCTATGTCACCCAGTATGAGCGCACCGGGTTCACTCCAGCTATCAACTGGTACCGGAACATCACCCGCAATTGGAAAGCGGGTCTTGAAGTCGATCAAACAATCCGCGTCCCGTCCCTGATGATATCGGCCGAAAATGACGCCGTCCTGCGATCCAGCATGACCGACGGCATGGATGCCTATGTGCCGGACCTGGAAAAACACGTCATTGCCGATACCTGGCATTGGACGCCAGAGGAGCAGCCTGACGAGGCCAATCAGATCGTCCTCGATTGGCTGGAAGAGCAGTTCCCTCATTGATGCCCCAGCCATGGTGACGCCTCGGTGGCCTGTCTCTGACAGGCTGACCACACGCCGCCGTTGTCCCATGTTTGCTTACAAGACTGGAGAACCTGAATGACTGGAAAAATCCTATTCGTTGGCGGCACAGGTGTCGTCGGAGAGCAGATGGTTCGTCACTTTCGTAGACATAACCGAAATGTTCCGATCCTGATTGGAGGCAGAAATACTGACAAGGCAGCCGCGCTTGCGCACGAAATTGGCTTTGCTGAGCCAGTCAAGGTTGATACGGCACAGCCTCGCCTCGGACTCGATGTCGAAGCAGATGTCCGTGCCGTCGTGATGCTTGTGCCTGACGCAGGTCTGCATGGCCTGCAGTACGCCCTCAATATCAAGAAACCTTATTTCAGTATCGGCAACTGGTTGGTCGAGGTCGGCGCGGAAATGGCTCATTTCATTCGCCGTCCGAAGGCTTCGACTGTGGTGCTGTCCAGCCACTGGCATGGTGGGCCCACCGTTTTCTTGGCCCTGGCCTCGATGAAGGGCCTTCATACTGTTCATTCGATCAAGATTTCGGCAGTTGTCGATGATCTCGACCCGACCGGACCTGCCGCTCTGGAAGACATGGAGCTGGGCGGCGCTGGTGCGCTGGCCTTCAGCAATGGTCGCCGTGTGTGGTTGGCAGGAGCGGAGGCAAAGAGAACCATTAAGGCGATTGACGGTCGGGAGTTCTCAGCCGAGGCGTTTGCCCCCTATGACATCGTGAGCCTTCAAGCGGCATCAGGCGCAGGCGAGGTTCGCTTCGACCTTGCGAGCGGTGTATCCTCAAGTCGTTTGCGCGGAGAAACCATTGGAACCGAAGTGATCGTTGAAATCACCGGGGAGATCGACGGTCGGCAGACAGTGCGACGCTCGACTTTGGAGTTTACACGTGGACAGGCTGCGTTGACTGGGCTGAGTGCTGCTCTCTCTCTTTCTACAGTCTTGGGACTGGCGGCACGCCCAGCATTCCCGCCGGGGCTGTATTTTCCGGAACAGCTGATGGAGCCAGAGTGGTTTCTTGACGCCCTCAAAGAGGCCGGCGCAACGGTGAGGATCAACCTGTCCTGACAAGGGAAGGTGTAATAGTCGCTCCGGCGCTGCTGACGACGGGCGATGCGTACCCAAAGGCTATTGGTTTGGCGCTGGCTGAATGAAATGGCTTCCACTAGCCTAACAGCAGCGCCGTCCGCGGAGGAGACGCTGCTGCCCTGGCCATCTTGCTGCGCCGTGCTTCAGTGTCCGCTTTGGTGAAGCTGCAATGCAGCGCCTCACCGAGGTCGAACGGCAGGAATGGGCCGCCAAGCCGCCAGTCAGGCTACATAAGGGTTCTCACTTTTAAGAGGCTCAGCTAGTGCGCATCGAAGCCTGCAACGCCGCGACAATCGCGGCGGCCTCTGCAGCAAGCTGGTCACGGGTGGGCGAGATCCCCAAGACCACCATGCGCCAGTAGAGAGCTGCCGGAAGCAGATCGAGAGCCAGATCGCGATCCACAGCTGCGTCGAGTTCACCCCGCTTGATCGCACGCTCAAGAATCACCTGGGCTTGCGCTCGCCGGGCTTCGGCCACCCGCGTGTTAAGAATCCGCATTTCAGGAGAACGCGCGGCTTCAGCATGCAAATCCGGCAGGATGCGACGGATCAGAGGGTGTCGAAGGACAGCCCTCAAGCGGATGAGGAACGCGAGGACGTCCGCTTCTAGGCTGCCGGTGTCTTCCGGCATGGCAATCGTCAGGCCCAACTCAGTTACAGCAGCTGCCGCGAACTCCTGGCGGGAGGAGAAGCGGCGGTAGATCGCGGCCTTGCCAGCACCTGCTTTCGCCGCAACCCGTTCAAGGCTGACGGCCGCAAAGCCTCGCTCCGCCCACTCCTCGAAGAAGGCCCGATACAGGGCGGTTGTAAGCTTCGCACTTTTGACTGCGGCACCCGAAGGTTTCTTCCGGGCTCCCTCAACGGAACGGTTGCGTTCCAACGAACGCCCTCCTATATCGTCGATACGTTATCGTTCCATCCATATGAGGTTCGGCCATGACTGGCAAGTTCGACAACTTCTCCGACCTGCTCCGTGCCGCCTTGGGCGAGCGTCTCGCCCCTGCGGATACCATGCTCGACATGTTCGCCGAGGATGTCATCTTCGAGTTTCCGTTTGCGCCGGAGGGACTGCCCAAGCGACTGGACGGAGCTGCTGCGCTAGTGGCTCACCTGCAGAAG
>VGDE01000130.1 GCA_016869875.1 Alphaproteobacteria bacterium | reverse complement strand
GCCGACACCCAGACATATCCGGTTGCCAACAGGAAAAAGCAGACGCCGGCCAAGCGGTCGGTCACTGAATGACTCCGATCTGGCGCGAGATCTCGGCCATCTGCTGCTCTTGCTCAGTCACGTAGGACGTGAACTCATTGCCGCCACGCCACACGGGCTCCAGGCCGCTGGCTTTCGCCGTCTCCTGCCATGCGTCAGACTCATACAGTGTCTTCAGCCTATCGACCCATTCCGCATAGTCTTCGTCGCTGACCTTGCCTCCGGTGTAGAAGCCGCGCCAGTTATAGCCGGTAACGTCATAGCCTTGCGATTTCGCCGTGGGCAGGTCGGGAAAGGCCGACACAGGCTCGTCCGCCAGGACGGCCAGAACTCGGATGTCGCCAGACTCGACAAAGCCCCTGATCTCTCCCAAGTCGGTCGAGACGACGCCGACCTGTCCGCCCATCATCTGGGTCACGGCAGGGCTGCCTCCGTCGAACTGCACCCAGCGGATCTGGTCGATCGCGTCGATGTCCGCGGCCTGGGCCACCAGCAGCAGCCGGATATGGTCCCAACCGCCCGCGCCGGACGAGCCGGAGGTGACCACCGAGGTGGGATCTTCCTTCAGCTTCGCCATCAGATCGTCCAGCGTCTGGATGTCGCTGTCCTTGGCGACGGCGATCACGCCTACATCGGCGCCCAGCATCCCCAGCCAGCGCATCTGTTCCGTTCCGCCGGGATATTTTCCTTGGGCGATCTGCGTGACACCCACGGTGGAGGTCGCCACCACCAGGTCCCCGTCGTCGGCGCGCTTGCCGGCAACGTTGGCATAGGCGACGGCACCCACGCCGCCCGGCATGTTCGTCACCCGGACATTGCCCTCGACCAGGCCCTGTTCGGCCAAGAGGCGGCCAACCTCGCGGCAGGTGAAGTCCCATCCGCCTCCCGGGTCGGCGGGCGCGATGCATTCCGCCGCCGATACCGGCGCGCCGATCAGCACAGCCACGGCCACGCCTGCGGCCCGCAAGCCATTCAATTTCCAAATCATCCGTTCCTCCCAAGATGATGACGTTTCTATCGCCTCACGACTCCCCGTCGTCCCATGAAGCGCCGTGCGCCTTCGATAGCCTCACGAACTTCTTGGCGCACTGCCGCCGAATGGGCAAGCACCGCGCGCGCCGCGCCGTCCCCGTCACGAGCGCAGATCAGGTCCAGGATCTCGCTGTGTTCGCGATGAGTGGTGGCACGGCCCTCTTCCGAGGCGAAGGTCAGCCAGCGCGCGCGAACCGTCCTCATCGTCACGTCCTGCATCGCCGCAGTCAGGCAGCGGTTGCGGGCCAACGCGGCGCAGCGGACGTGAAAATCCAGTCCCAGTGCCAGCCAGCTTTCAGGTGTGAACTCCCGGTGTGCCGACATAATGCTCTGGCGGATCGCGTTGGTTTCGGCAGTCGTGGCCAACCGCGCCGCCAGCCTGACAGCTGCCGGTTCGACGATGTCGCGAAAGGCGAAGACCTCGTCGATCTCCTCCATGTCGAAAGGGGCCACGGCATAGCCCCGCCCTTTGCGGATCACCAGCCCGTCGCGGATCAGATGAAACAACGCTTCCCTGACCGGGGTTCGCGATATCTTGAACTGCGCCTCGAGCGAGCGTTCGCTGATCGACTCACCGGGGGCAAGCTCCAGCGACAGGATGGAAAACCGAATCCTGGACAGGAGGCCCCTGTCTTCCTGCTGTTCCGGGCCGGTTGCAGTTGCCGTCATTGACGCCTCCGTTGCGATCGGTATACCAATTTGGCATCCAAGAATGAAGCGTTTTATCACAAAGGGAATGACAGGATGAGCGCAGTCATCGCGGGATTTCCCGATCATGCGGTTCTAACCGAAGTGGGACCGCGCGATGGACTGCAGTCCGAGCCGATCTTCGTTCCGACCTCCGAGAAGATCGCCCTGATCCAGGCGCTTCTGGACGCAGGCTTGCGCCGTTTCGAGATCACCTCCTTCGTGTCCCCGAAAGCCGTTCCGCAGATGCGCGATGCCGCCGAGGTTCTTGCCGCCTTTCGCGATCGCGAAGATGCACACCTGACCGCACTTGTGCCGAACATGCGAGGCGCCGAAGCCGCGATCGAGGCTGGCGTCGATGCAATGGTGCTCTTCGCGTCGGCATCGGAAAGCCACAACCTGAAGAACGTGAACCGCAGTCGCACTGCTTCACTTAAGGGTTTTGCAGATGTTGCGCGCCTTGCCGAAGGCACTGGCGTGCGTCTGCAAGGTGCCATCGCGACAGCCTTTGGCTGCCCCTTCGAGGGGGAGGTCGATGCCCGAGCGGTGGTGGATCAGGCCCGCGCCTATGTGGACTTGGGAATGGACTATATCACCCTCGGCGATACGACCGGCATGGCGACGCCCGCGCTGGTGGTCAAGCGCGTGCAGGCCCTGAGGCCGGTTTTGGGCAAGAGCACCACGCTGGCGCTGCATTTCCACAACACGCGCGGCGTCGGGCTGGCCTGCGCTTATGCAGGTCTCGGCCAGGGGATCACCCATTACGAATCCAGCATCGGCGGCCTTGGCGGCTGCCCCTTCGTTCCGCGGGCGACAGGAAACGTGGCGACCGAGGATCTGGCTTACATGCTGATGGAAAGCGGCGTCGAGACGGGGACCGATCTGGACCGGCTGATCAGGGCCGCTCAACTGGCCGAACGGATCGTCGGCCGCGAACTGCCGGGGCAGGTGATGAAGGCCGGGCCGCGCCTGAAAACCGCCTCCATGGACAGCGTGAGGACCGCGAATGGCTGAAGCTGCAAGAGGCCCCCTGGACGGGCTGCGCGTGATCGACCTCACCCGGGTGCTGTCAGGACCCTTCTGCACCATGATCCTTGGCGATCTCGGCGCGGATGTCATCAAGATCGAGCCGCCGAAGGGTGATCCGGTCCGCGCTCAGGGGACGATGACTGAAGGGCATTCCGGATACTTCGCCGGCTTCAACCGCAACAAGCGCTCTCTCGTTCTGGACCTCTATACAGAGGAGGGCAAGACGGTCCTGAAGCGCTTGCTGGCCAATGCCGATATCCTGGTCGAGAACTTCCGCCCCGGAACACTGGACAGGATGGGGTTGGGCGAGGCCGACCTGACCAGCCTGAATCCGCGCCTGATCGTCGCCAGCGTCAACGGCTATGGCAGCACGGGTCCCTATGTCGACCGCCCGGCATTCGACTTCATTGCCCAAGCGATGAGCGGCTTCATGGGCGTCAACGGTGAGCCGGACGGTCCACCGATGCGCGCTGCCGCGCCGGTCAGCGACTTGGTCGCAGGCATCTACGCGGCACTCGGGATCCTCGCGGCCGTGGTGGGACGTGAAAAGTCCGGCAAGGGGCAGACCGTCGAAGTTGCCATGGTAAATGGTCTGATCAGTTTGCTCGCCTATTTGTCCTCAGAATATTTTGCGACGAACCGGGTTCCGGAACGGACAGGCAACGACCATCCTCTTGTCTATCCTTACGGCCTGTTCACCTGCTCGGACGGTCAGATTGCAGTCGCCAATTCGCATGACCAGATCCTGCGTCGCTTTCTCGACCGACTGGACCTTGGCTGGGTCATGGCGGACCCGCGCTATGACAGCAATTCAAAGCGTATGGCGGCACGGGAAGAACTGCGCGAGATGATCAACGCTCGCATGGCAGGCCAGAGCCGGGACCACTGGCTGGCCATCCTGAACGCAGCTGGTGTTCCCTGCGGCATGGTTCAGGATTTGCATCAGGTATTCAATGATCCTCAGGTGGCTGCTCAGCAAATGGTGCTCGACGTGCCATTCCAGGACGGCCCGACCGTCAAGGTGCCAGGCTTTCCAATCAAGCTTGGTGCCACTCCATGCAGCGTCCACCGTCCCGTGCCGCGGCTTGGCGGCGGAACGCGCACGATTTTGACTGAGATCGGTCTGTCCGAGAAGGATATTGTCGCTTTGCTTCATCAACAGATTGCTTGCGAATGAAGCTGCACCTTGCGTCACCAGTGTCTAATCTCTCGCCCCCTTGTGTTGGGCCGGAAGGTCACCGGTGCTCAAGCCGCTAGCAAGCCTCCACCGGATTGCCACACATCTAGAGACCGAGCTTGCTCACGGGTTTAGGGTCGTTCAAACCATATTCATGAAGAAGCGCCGTGAGCCCTTTCGCTTGAACGGCAGGGCGCACCGCGCTTCTCTGCCGCACGGCGGTAAAGGAGGCACAAGTGGAACAAAGACGGCTGGGCAGCCGCACGGTCGGCGCTCTTGGATTTGGCGCGATGAGCTTTGGCGGAATGTTCGGCGCTACGGATGAAGCGACCTCGCTTGCCTGTCTGGATGCAGCACTGGACGCCGGTATCAGCCATTTCGACACGGCAGACATCTACGGAATGGGCGTGTCCGAACAGATCATGGGCAAGTGGGCGCACCGAGATGTGCACCTGGCCACGAAGTGCGGCATCATCAACGGCCCGCCGCGCGTTGTGCGCAATGATGAACCCTATATCCGCCAATGTCTTGAAGAGTCGCTCCGTCGACTGAAACGCGAGCATGTGGATCTCTTCTACATCCACCGTCGCCAGCCTGACCTCCCGATCGAGGATGTAGCCGGAACAATGGCAAAGCTGGTGCGGGAGGGAAAAATCGGCGGCTATGGCCTGTCTGAGGTTGCGCCGTCGACACTACGTCGTGCCCATGCCGAGTATCCTGTGACTGCGGTGCAGAACGAATTTTCCCTGTGGACGCGGCAGCCTCAGCTCGGCCTGATCCAGACCTGTCGAGAGCTTGGCGTAGCCTTCGTTGCCTTCTCTCCCTTGGGCCGAGGAATGTTCGGGCGCGAGCCGCTGAAACGAGAATTTCGCGTAGGCATCGACTTCCGCGACACCAACCCGCGTTTCATCGAGCCAAACTTCTCCGCAAATCTCGCTGCCATTGCGCCATTCCGCAACCTATGCGCCGAGCGCGGTTGGACGGTTCCGGGCGCGGCCCTTGCATGGGTCCTGGCGCAGGGGGATCACATCATTCCAATCCCGGGCACACGGACGGCGGATCATCTCCGCGATTGGCAGCTTGCGGATCTTGATCCCACTGACATTGCGGCGATCGCCTGTATCCTTCCTGCGGGCTTCGCCCATGGCGCCCGTTACGGCGATCAACAGATGGCCTCCGTGGAACGTTATTGCTGAAGACTGGGGCGGCCCTGCCTACACCGTTACCTCGGCATAAATGAACAAGAGCAACCACGACGCTCGGTGACAGCAACCTCAGAGAAACCGATCAGGCACATCAAAATAACGGTGCAGCGGCGCGCAAAGCCTTTCAAGGATGCGGCTTCCACGGCACCGCGTGACACCAGATCATTGACTGCCGCGCGCTTGTGGTCTGCCGGGAGTGCTTGCCATTGGCGACCGGGTGGTGGTGCTGGTAGAAAGCTGCATCACCAAGGTGCTTTCTCGCGGATGCCACCCAGGCAGGGGTGATGCTGGCCGCGACGGGCTAATCAGGACCATTGGACGGATTCGAGGAAACGGAGAGTTTCATGACCAAGCGCATCATTTTTACGGGCGGCACCGGCAAGGCTGGTCGCCATGCCGTGCCCCATCTGCTGGCAAAGGGTTACAAGATCCTGAACGTCGACCTCAAGCCGCTCGACCTTCCGGGGGTGAACACGCTGATCGCCGACATCACCGACAGCGGCCAAGTCTTCAATGCCTTCACCACCCATTTCGGCTTTGACGGTTATGATGAAGGCGCACCGCCGAAAGCCCCCGACGCCGTGGTGCATTTCGCCGCCGTGCCGCGGGTGATGATCAACCCCGACAACACCACCTTCGCGCAGAACACGGTCGGCACTTACAACGTGCTGGAAGCAGCGATGAAGCTGGGGGTGCGCAAGGTGATCTTCGCCAGTTCCGAGACGACCTATGGCGTCTGCTTTGCCGAAGGTGACAAGGATTATCATGCCTTCCCGCTGGAGGAGGATTACGACAGCGACCCGATGGACAGCTACGGCCTATCCAAGGTTGTCAACGAAAAGACCGGCCGCGCCTTCGCGATGCGCTATGGCGCCGATGTCTACGCCCTGCGGATCGGCAACGTGATCGAGCCGCATGAATACGCCAACTTCCCCGGCTATCTAGCCGATCCGATGAGCCGCAAGCGCAACGCCTGGAGCTATATCGACGCCCGCGATCTGGGCGAAATCGTGCACCTCTGTCTGCAAAAGGACGGGCTTGGCTATCAGGTGTTCAACGCGGTGAACGACACCATTACCGCAGACATGCCGACGGCGGATTTTCTAGCAAAGTATGCGCCAAATACGCCAATTACTCGGCCGATGGGCGTGGATGAAGCCCCGATCTCCAATCAGAAGATCCGCGACGTACTCGGGTTCAAGGAAGCGCATCCGTGGCGGAACTACGTGAAACTCTGACCTGACCGACCGAGGCAACGCGATTATGCTCTGCCCCAAAGAACTGGACCGTTTGAAATCGGAGTTTTCAGCTAGCCTTCCTTGACTGGGAGGAGAACTGGAACGATTAGGCATGCAGTTCACCGGGGGAACGGAAGGCGTTCATTCTGAAGCAGGGTGAGGAAGGCATTCTCTTAGTCAAATGGGATGTTCTCTCGAAAGATGACTTGGTTGCGGGGCGGATAATCGGGTTCAGTCCGCCCGCGCACAGCCGAGACCAGCATGCGGACCACTTCGCGGGCCTCGACACGCGGGTTCTGATCAATCACCGCATCTAGCGTGCGCTCGAGCAGTAAGAGGCGAGAAGCATTGGTCAAGTCATGGCCAATGAAGATCGTTTCCCTTGCTTGCCTAGCTTCCCGCAAGGCACGTGCAATCCCTTGGTTGCCTGAGCCAATGTTGTACACGCCGGAAATACGGCGGTCACGCAAGATGCTATTCATTTCTTCATAGGCCCTGTCGCGATCATCGCCGACCTCTGCATAGGCAGCAATGCGCAGTTCTGGAAATTCATCAGATAAGATCGACCGGAAGCCCATCTCTCGCTCCTCATGGCCACGATATGCGCGAGAGCCAACGAAAAGCGCGATATCACGTTGGCTGCCGGTTCCGATAAGCCGGCCTAGCAGCAAGCCAGCCAAACGACCTGCGGCGCGATTGTCGATATCATACGCAGACGCCCGTCCTCCACAGGATAACGACTGGAGGCAGCTGATGCTGCTTGACCGACGCCCAGCGCCCACGGCATCTGGGCGTAAGTGATTTGTGAGAATGAAGAATGCAAACGCTGTATACTGGAGATGGTTATGTGCTCTGAGATCCGACCTATCGAGCAGGGTCGTTTGGACAGCCTGTGCAGCATCTACGCAGGCATCAACCTTATGCGCCTGGCAAAGGACATCCCGGCGGACGAATTCTCGGCTTGGGAGAGGTTCAAGGATGTGATCAGGGCAATCTCTGAAGAGGACGATGGCGACCTGGTAGAAGTCCTTACTGCCGGAGTCGATCTCGCAGACATCCCTTGGGTCATGCTTAAGTTGGGCAGCCGTGGTGTCCGGGAGCAGAGGCCTTTCGAAATCCATCGCGCATTGGCTTCCTCTTCCGGCGTCCTGATCTTCATCGAGAAGACCGACAACGATGCGGAGGAGCCCAAGACCCACTATACCGTTGTCAGGGCAGTCGACGAGAGTACTGCCGACTATATCCTCTTTGACAGCTACGGCTTTGACCGGTTGGTCGGGGGTGAGTTCCTCGACGGTGATGCTGTCCAGATCACGTCTGCCTGGGTACTTGCTGACTGACAATGTGATCGCCTCTCTGAAAAGTAGTGTCGCATTGTCGAGGCTGTGTCTCGGAAGTGGCAGGCACTGGATCAGAAGATGAGGCATCTGAAGAGCTAACGGGAACATAGGCACATGTTAATGCGAACCGCGTATTTTGGGGCAGCAATTGATGCGTTTCTTGAAGCAGATGAAGCATCGATCTTAGGTACGCTGGTAAGGCATCACGGCTTTGCCCTTGAGCACGAACAGCGGGGCGCTTGGGTCGCTCAGATCCGGCTGCTCAAGCAGGCGCTAAGTTTACATGCGCGTGGGCACGTCCTCTTCGAGTTCGCCATCCCTAGAATGGGCAAGCGTGCCGATGTGGTGCTGCTCCTAGACGGCTTGATTTTCGTTTTGGAGTTCAAAGTTGGCGCGCGCCACTTCGACCGCTCAGCAATCGAACAGGCATATGATTATGCGCTTGATTTAAAGAACTTCCACAAGGGCAGCCATGCTCTGCCAATTGTCCCTATTGTTGTTGCGACGGAGGCGCGATTTACTGACGCGCCATGTGTGCTTTACGCTGCAGATGGAGTTGCAGCGCCAGTCTGCATCCGGATAGAACAACTTTCCGATCTGATTGACCAGATTCAGTCAGTACACGAGGCCTTTGACAAGACCTTCGACGTTAAAGCGTGGCTACAGTCTGGGTACCAACCAACGCCAACAATCATCCAGGCGGCCCAGGCACTCTACCAAAATCACGCTGTTGAGGAGATCGCTCGCTCTGATGCCGGCGCCCAAAATCTAAGCCAAACAACTGATTGCATATCAACGATCATCGATCGTTCTAAATCCTTCGGGCGTAAATCGATCTGCTTCGTCACAGGGGTTCCTGGTGCAGGCAAAACGCTGGCTGGGCTGAATATCGCGACAAAGCGGGCGCAGGAGCATTCAGACGAGCATGCGATCTTCCTCTCAGGAAACGGGCCGCTTGTCACTGTGCTCCGTGAAGCACTCGCGCGAGATGAGGCAGATAGAATAGGAACCTCCAAAGCTGCGGCACATCGCAAGGTTTCGAGCTTTATCCAGAACATTCACCACTTTCGGGATGAAGCACTTGCCAACCCTGGTGCCCCTCATGAGAAGGTCGCAGTGTTCGATGAGGCCCAGCGAGCTTGGACGCGCGATCAGGCAAGCAAATTCATGCAGACCAAGCGCGGCCATGTTGGCTTCAGCATGTCGGAGCCGGAATTCCTAATCAGCGTCATGGACCGACACAACGATTGGTGCACGGTCGTCTGCCTGATCGGTGGTGGCCAGGAGATCAATACGGGCGAGGCCGGTCTCGCTGAATGGCTGGCGGCGCTTAAAAGCCGATTTTCTAGCTGGGACATTTACATCTCAGACCGGCTCCAAGAGGGCAACTACGCGACAGACAACAGGTCGCCGGAGTTGCTGGATGAGCTACCGGTTCACCGATCCAATGAACTGCATCTTAGCGTATCCATGCGGTCGTTCAGGGCTGAAGCGCTCTCGAGTTTCATCGGCCATGTCGTCGATAACCGGGCACAGGCAGCGCAGGCCGAGTACCGCCAACTTCAGGGGCGATATCCAATTTGGCTGACACGAGACTTGGAGACAGCGCGCCGATGGCTGCGCAACACAGCACGCGGGAGCGAGCGCTACGGCTTAGTCGCATCCTCTGGGCCTATCGGCTGCGTCCAGAAGGTCTGCACGTCAAAGCCAAAGTGGATGCAGCCACATGGTTTCTGAATGACCGAACGGACGTCCGCTCGTCTTTCTACCTTGAAGAGGTTGGCACGGAGTTCGATGTTCAGGGGCTTGAGCTTGACTGGGCAGGGATCTGCTGGGATGCCGACTTTCGCTACACGTCGGGCAATTGGAACTTTCATAATTTTCGCGGTACAGCCTGGCAGCGGGTCAATCAGGTAGAGCGGCAGCTCTATCTTAAGAACGCATATCGGGTGATCCTGACTCGGGCCCGCCAAGGCATGATC
>VGDE01000129.1 GCA_016869875.1 Alphaproteobacteria bacterium | reverse complement strand
ATCGGCGCGGCGGCCTCCCTTCCGCCGCGCCGCCCCCTCCCTACTCGGCCGGTTCGGCGCTGAGGACGCCGCGCCGGATCTGGTCTTCTTCGATCGACTCGAAGAGTGCCCGGAAGTTGCCCTCGCCAAAGCCGTCATCGCCCTTGCGCTGGATGAACTCGAAGAAGATCGGGCCGATCACGGTCTTGGAGAAGATCTGCAGCAGGATGCGGGTTTCGCCGCCGCCCACGACGCCCTCGCCGTCGATCAGGATGCCGCGCGCCTTCATGCGCTCGATGGGCTCCTCGTGGCCCTTCACGCGGCGGTGCGACATCTCGTAATACGTGTCGGGCGGCCCCGGCATGAACTCCATCCCGGCCTCGGCGATCTTGTCCGTGCCGCCATAGATGTCGTTGCTGGCTATGGCGATGTGCTGGATGCCCTCGCCCTTGTACTCGCGCAGGTATTCCTCGATCTGGCTGTGGTCGTCGGTGCTTTCGTTGATCGGAATGCGGATCTTGCCGTCGGGAGAGGTCAGCGCGCGGCTGACGAGGCCGGTCTGCTTGCCCTTGATGTCGAAATACCTGATCTCGCGAAAGTTGAACGTGTCGTGGTAGAACTTGTACCACGTGTCCATGTTGCCGCGGATCACGTTGTGGGTCAGGTGGTCCAGATAGAAGAAGCCAAAGCCCTCGGGCCGCGGGTTTGCCTCGCCCAGCCAGTCGAAGTCGGCGTCATAGGCGCTGCCTGTCTCGCCATAGCGGTCGATGAAATACAGCAGCGAGCCGCCGATGCCGATCACTGCCGGAGCCTCGATCGACTTGCCCGCGCCGGTATATTCCGTTGCGCCCAGATCGACCGCGCGTTTCAGCGCCGCCTGCGCATCCACGACACGCCACGCCATCGCGGGCGCGCATGGACCATGTTCGGCGACAAAGCCGGCCGCGTGGCTGTCCGGTTCGGCGTTCAGCAGATAGTTGATGTCGCCCTGACGATAGAGCGTGATCTCCTTGGTCTTGTGCCGGGCCACGGGCGCAAAGCCCATCTGCCGGAAGATCCGGTCCAGAACCTGCGGTTCGGGATGGGCAAACTCCACGAATTCGAAGCCATCGGTGCCTGCCGGGTTTGTCGCGCTGATCGTGGCCTTGGGGGCGTCATGCGGGAATGGTCCCATGGTCATCCTCCTCCTGTTCGCTTTTTTCATGATGCGCCTTTCGGGATGCAAGGGACTTGCAAAATCCACTATGCTGGTTGCTGCGATGCACAGCGCTTGCGCATTTTCTGGCTTTTGCGAACGGAGGCTGCATGGACCACTTTGATGCTGCACTTCTGTCAGCGCTGCAGCGCGATGCTTCGCTGACCAATGCTGCCTTGGCCGATCTCGTCGGCCTGTCCGCTTCGCAGATCTCGCGCAGGCGCAGCGCGCTGGAGGAAGCAGGTGTCATCGAAGGCTATTCAGCCCGCCTTTCGGCGGCGAAACTGGGTCACGGGTTTCGGGCGATCATCCGTGTCAACCTTCGCGGCCATGGGCAGGGCCGAGAAGACGAGTTCGCCCGTTTCGTCGCCGCACAGCCGATGATCCGCTCGGCTTTTTCGGTTTCGGGCGATGCCGACTATATCCTGGACATCCGGGCGCGTGATCTTGATGGGTTCGCGGATTTCGTTCACCGCCACCTGCTGCCTCACCCGCAGGTGGCGCAGGTCCGGTCCGAGATCGTGTTGAAGACATTGAAGGATGAACGTGGGGTGCCGCTGTCGTGACATGCGCGGCTTTCATCATCTTGTCGAAAATTATGAATTTGCTGACGCGGGACTGCAGGTCTATATCACAGGCTTCTGACGAAAGGCTCCGACCATGACCGGCAGACTGATACCCTCACCCGCCTTCGATGCACTGAACCGCGCGGCATCGGAACGCATCCTGATCCTGGACGGGGCCATGGGAACCCAGATCCAGCAACTGGGCCTGGGCGAGGATGATTATACCGGCCACGGCTCGGGCCATGTCTGCCGGCACCATTCCGAACATCCGCAGACCGGCAACAACGACCTGCTGATCCTGACCCAGCCCCAGGCGGTCGAGGAGATTCACTACCGCTATGCCATCGCAGGTGCGGATATTGTTGAAACGAATACCTTTTCCGCCACAACCATCGCACAGGCCGATTACGGCATGCAATCGGCCGTCCACGACCTGAATGTCGAGGGTGCCCGTGTCGTGCGGCGCGCGCTGGACCGCGCCACGGCCGAGGATGGTCGGCCGCGTTTCGTCGCAGGCGCAATCGGGCCGACGAACCGCACCGCCTCCATGAGCCCGGACGTGAACGACCCGGGCTTTCGCGCCGTCAGCTTTGATGATCTGCGCCGCGCCTATCTGCAGCAGGCCAAGGGGCTGATCGAGGGCGGGGCCGACATCCTGCTGATCGAAACGATCTTTGACACGCTGAACGCCAAGGCCGCGATCTTTGCCTGTATCGAGGCCATGGAGGCGCATGGCCAGCGCCTGCCGATGATGATCTCGGGAACGATCACCGACGCTTCGGGACGGACGCTGTCGGGTCAGACGCCCACGGCCTTCTGGTATTCCGTGCGCCATGCCAATCCCTGGACCATCGGGCTGAACTGCGCGCTTGGGGCTGCCGCGATGCGCCCGCACCTGGCCGAACTGTCCGGCGTGGCCGAGACGCTGATCTGCGCCTATCCGAATGCCGGCCTGCCCAATGCCTTCGGCCAGTACGACGAAGGTCCCGACGATACGGCCGTGCAGGTGGCCGAATTCGCCCGCGAAGGGCTGGTGAATGTCGTCGGCGGCTGCTGCGGCACGACCCCTGACCATATCCGCGCCATCGCTAGAGCCGTCAAAGGCTTCGCCCCTAGAAAGGTGCCCGCCTATGCCTGATCGTCTGTTGCGCCTTTCGGGCCTCGAGCCCTTCACGCTGACCCCCGACATTCCCTTCGTGAACATCGGCGAGCGCACGAACGTCACGGGCAGCGCCCGCTTCCGCAAGCTGATCAAGAACCGCGACTATGCCACCGCGCTGGAGGTCGCGCGCGACCAGGTGGAAAACGGCGCGCAGATCATCGACATCAACATGGACGAGGGGCTGATCGACAGCCGCGCTGCCATGGTCGAGTTCCTGAACCTGCTGGCCGCCGAGCCCGACATCGCCCGCGTGCCGATCATGATCGACAGCTCCAAATGGGAGGTGATCGAGGCGGGCCTGCAATGCGTGCAGGGCAAGCCGGTCGTCAACTCGATCTCGATGAAGGAGGGCGAGGAGCAGTTCCGCCACCACGCCCGCCTCTGCCTCGCCTATGGCGCCGCCGTCGTGGTCATGGCGTTCGACGAGGAAGGCCAGGCCGACACCGCCGCCCGCAAGATCGAGATCTGCCAGCGCGCCTACAACATCCTGGTGAACGAGGTCGGCTTCCCGCCCGAGGACATCATCTTCGATCCGAACATCTTCGCCGTCGCCACGGGCATTGAGGAGCACAACAACTACGGCGTCGACTTCATCGAGGCGACGCGCTGGATCCGGCAGAACCTGCCCCATGCCCATGTCTCGGGCGGGGTATCGAACCTGTCCTTCAGCTTTCGCGGCAACGAGCCCGTGCGCGAGGCCATGCATGCCGTCTTCCTGTACCACGCCATCCAGGCGGGTATGGACATGGGCATCGTCAATGCGGGTCAGCTGGCCGTTTACGACCAGATCGACGCAGACCTGCGCGAAGCCTGCGAAGACGTGGTCCTGAACCGCCGCACCGACGCGACCGAGCGCCTGCTGGAGATTGCCGAGCGGTTCCGCGGTGACGGGCAAGGCGCGAAACGGGAAAAGGACCTGACCTGGCGCGAGTGGCCGATCGAAAAGCGTCTGGAACATGCGCTGGTCAACGGCATCACCGAATTCATCGAAGCCGACACCGAGGAGGCCCGGCAGAGCGCCGAGCGACCGCTGCACGTGATCGAGGGCCCACTGATGGCCGGGATGAACGTCGTGGGCGACCTGTTCGGCGCCGGCAAGATGTTCCTGCCGCAGGTCGTGAAGTCGGCCCGCGTGATGAAGCAGGCCGTGGCCGTCCTTCTGCCCTACATGGAAGAGGAAAAGCGCCTGACGGGCGGGACCGAGCGCGAGACGGCCGGCAAGATCCTGATGGCGACGGTCAAGGGCGACGTCCACGACATCGGCAAGAACATCGTCGGCGTCGTGCTGGCCTGCAACAACTTCGAAGTGATCGACCTGGGCGTCATGGTGCCCGCGCAGAAGATCCTGCAGGTCGCAAGGGATGAAAAGGTCGACATCATCGGCCTGTCGGGCCTGATCACGCCATCGCTGGATGAAATGGTCCATGTGGCGTCCGAGATGGAGCGCGAGGGCTTTGACATCCCGCTGCTGATCGGCGGCGCCACCACGTCCAAGATCCATACAGCGGTCAAGATCGCGCCCCGCTTCCTCAAGGGACAGGCTGTTTACGTGACCGACGCGAGCCGTGCGGTGGGTGTCGCCTCGTCCCTGCTGAGTGCCGGTCAGAAAGATGCCTATGTCGAGGGGATCCGCGCCGAGTATAAGGAGGTCGCCGAGCGGCACGAGCGCTCCGAAGCCGCCAAAAGCCGCCTGCCCCTGACGGCGGCCCGCGCCAACTCACTGAAGATCGACTGGTCGGCCTATGCGCCGGTCGCGCCGTCCTTCACCGGCACGCGGATCATCGACGACTGGGACCTGGCCCAGATCGCGCGCTATATCGACTGGACGCCCTTTTTCCAGACATGGGAGATGAAGGGCGTTTATCCTCGCATCCTTGAGGACGAAAAGCAGGGGGAAGCCGCGCGCCAGCTGTTTGCCGACGCGCAGGAGATGCTGGCCCGCATCATCGACGGCCAGTGGTTCAAACCGCGTGCGGTCGTGGGTTTCTGGCCGGCCAATGCGGTGGGGGATGATATCCACCTGTTCACCGGTGCAGATCGCAGCGGCCAAAAGGCCGTCCTGCACACGCTGCGCCAGCAGGTGACCAAGCGGAACGGCCGCCCCAACGTGGCATTGGCCGACTTCGTGGCGCCCGAAGGCATTCCTGATCATGTCGGCGGCTTTGTCGTCACCGCAGGCCCCGAAGAGGCAGAGGTTGCAGCGCGTTATGAACGCGCCAACGATGACTATGGCGCGATCATGGTCAAGGCGCTGGCGGACCGGTTTGCCGAAGCCATGGCCGAAATGCTGCATGCCCGCGTCCGGCGCGAATACTGGGGCTATGCCCCTGACGAGGCCTTTACCCCGGAAGAACTGATTGCAGAGCCCTACAAGGGTATCCGTCCTGCTCCGGGCTATCCGGCGCAGCCCGACCACACCGAAAAAACGACCCTTTTCGATCTTCTGGATGCCACAGCAGCGACCGGGGTCGAATTGACGGAAAGCATGGCCATGTGGCCCGGCAGTTCGGTATCCGGCCTTTATATCGGCCATCCGGAGGCCTATTACTTCGGCGTCGCCAGGATCGAGGAAGATCAGGCCCGCGACTATGCCGCCCGCAAGGGGATGTCGCTGGAAGAGGTCGAACGCTGGCTGGCCCCGGTGCTGAACTATTCGAAGCGCGCGGCCACTTCCGACGCGGCGTGACAAAAAGCCCGCACCGATCCGGTGCGGGCCTTTTCCTTCAGGCGGCGACGTCGTCGCGCATCATCGTCCGCCCCAGTATATGATCGGCGGCCTTCTCGCCCGTCATGATCGACGGACCATTCAGGTTGCCGTTCGTGATGCGCGGAAAGATCGAGCTGTCAGCCACGCGCAACCCTTCGACCCCGATCACCCGCAGGTCGGGATCAACGACCGCCATCGGATCATCGACCGCACCCATGCGCGCCGAGCCGCAGGGGTGATAAGCGGATTCGGCATGTTCGCGAATGAAATCGTCGATCTGCGCATCCGTCTGGACCGCATCTCCGGGCTGGATCTCGTCGCCCCGGAACTCGGCAAAGGCCGGTGCGCCAAAGATGCGGCGCGTGTGGCGGACACAGGCGCGAAATTCGGTCCAGTCATCCTCGTGCGACATGTAGTTGAAGCGGATCTCGGGCGCGGCCTGCGGATTCTTGCCGGACAGCCGGACGGTGCCGCGCGACTTTGACCGCATGGGCCCGACATGGGCCTGAAAGCCATGTCCCTGCGCCGCAGACTTGCCGTCATATCGCACGGCAAGCGGCAGGAAATGGTACTGGATATCGGGATAATCCACCGCCTCGGACGACCGGATAAAGCCGCAGCTTTCGAACTGGTTCGATGCACCCAGTCCGGTCTTCTGCAACAGCCATTCGACCCCCACGCGGCTTTTGCCCAGAAGATTGTAATAGGTATAAAGCGTGATCGGCTTCAGCGACTTGTACTGCATGTAAACCTCCAGGTGATCCTGAAGGTTGGCCCCCACTCCGGGACGATCCGCCAGCGGCGTGATTCCGTGCTGTCGCAGATGATCCGCAGGACCGATGCCCGACAGCATCAGCAGCTTGGGCGTGTTGATGGAGCTGGCCGAAACAATGACCTCGCGCTTTGCCTCGACAGTCTCGATCTTCCCTTTTCTCTCAAGTTCAACGCCATAGGCGCGTTTTCCCTGAAACAGGATACGATGTGCCAAGCCACGCACGATGGTCAGCAGGCCCGTCTTTTTCGCAGGACGCAGATAGGCATTGGCGGCGGACCAACGACGACCTTTCCAGATCGTGGCCTCCATTGGGCCAAAGCCTTCCTGTTGTTCGCCGTTATAATCGTCGGTGCGGGGCCAGCCCGCCTGCTGGCCCGCCTCGATGAAGGTGTTGAACAGCGGATTCTTGCGCTTGCCGCGCGTGATGTGCAGGGGACCATCCGTCCCTCGCCAAGGCGACTGGCCGCCGTGCCAGGTTTCCATCCGCTTGAAATACGGCAAGACGCCGGCATAGTCCCATCCCGCCGCGCCGCTGTCGGCCCAGTGCTGGAAGTCCATCGGATTGCCGCGCACGAAGACCATCCCGTTGATCGAGGATGATCCGCCGATCACCTTGCCGCGCGGGGTCACCAGCCGGCGTCCGCCCAGATGCGGCTCGGGCTGGCTGGAAAAGCCCCAGTCATAACGGGGCATGTTCATCGGATAGGACAAGGCCCCCGGCATCTGGATGAAGGGTCCGATGTCGCTGCCGCCGAATTCGATCAGCGTGACGCTGCGACCAGCCTCGGTCAGGCGATAGGCCAGCGCACAGCCGGCGCTGCCGGCGCCGACAATGACGTAATCGGCCGGAGCGGCCGCGCGCGAAGGATCAGTAGGGCGCATCGACACCTCCCATGCCGACATAAACCGATTTGAGCTGCGAATAATGCTCGATGGCGGCGGCCGAATTCTCGCGTCCCAGCCCGGACATTTTGACGCCACCGAAAGGCATCTCGACGGGGGTCAGGTTATAGGTGTTGATCCAGCACGTGCCTGCCTCCAGCCGGGCAATGACGCGATGGGCGCGAGTCAGGTCCTGCGTGAACACCCCCGCGGCGAGGCCAAATCCGGTGCCGTTGGCGCGCGCGATGACCTCATCCTCGTCCACGAAGCTGAGGGCCGTCAGGACAGGACCAAAGATTTCGTCGGTCGCGATCGCCATGTCGTCGGTCGCATCGGCAAAGACCGTGGGCGGAATGAACGCCCCTTCTCCCGCGCCACCGCAGACCAGCCGTGCGCCCGCGGCCTGTCCCGCCTCGATGGCCGCGCGGATCTTGCCGGCCTGGCCCTCGTTGATGATCGGCCCGTGATTCGTATCGGGGTCCAGCGGATCGCCCATCTTGACGGCTTTCACACGCTCGGCCATCCGGGCCAGGAAGTTCTCCTTGATGCCCTCCTGCAGGAACACCCGCGTTCCATTCGAGCAGATCTGACCCGAGCTATAGAAGTTCGCCAAGATCGCCGCGCTGACGGCATCTTCCAGATTGGCGTCATCGAAAACGATCAAGGGCGACTTGCCGCCCAACTCCATCGTCACGTGGCGCATGCCTTCGGCGGCGGCCGCATAAACGCGGCGCCCCGTGGGCACCGATCCGGTCAGCGACACCTTGGCCACATCGGGATTCGTCACCAGGGCCGCGCCCACCTCGCCCCGGCCCTGGACCACGTTGAAGACCCCTGCCGGCATGCCGGCCTCCATGAAAATCTCGGCCAGCTTCAAGGCACCCAGCGGCGTTTCCTCCGAGGGCTTGAAGACCATGGTGTTGCCCATCACCAGCGCCGGTGCGGCCTTCCAGCAGGCGATCTGGCTGGGATAGTTCCAGGCACCGATGCCGGCGCAGACGCCCAGCGGCTCGCGGCGCGTATAGGCCCAGTCCCTGCCAAGGGGAATCATGTGGCCGGTCAACGTGGCGGCCAGACCGGCGAAGTATTCCAGCGCCGCCGCGCCCGATGGCCAGTCCGCCACAAGCGTTTCCTGGATCGGCTTGCCGGTGTCCAGCGTCTCGATCCGCGCCAGCTCATCATTGCGCTGCAGAATCAGGGCCGCCGCACGACCCAGGATCCGCCCGCGCTCGACCGGGGCCATGGCGGCCCAGGCCGGCTGCGCGGCGCGCGCGGCCGCGCAGGCAGCGGCAACCTGCTCGGCCGAAGCCTCGTGCAGCGTGGCGATGGTTTCGCCGGTAAAGGCGTACCGGACCGGCAATTCGGTGCCCTGCCCTTCGACATGGGCGCCGTTGATGAACAGGCTGGCTTTGGGTTGGACTGAAAGGCTCATGCAAGCGCCTCCTCGAGATAGGACATGACGGTATTGAGGGCGGCCTCCGGATCGGTCGGGCCCGGCCTCAGGACGGCGCGCAGATAGACCCCGTCAATCAGGGCCCCAAGGGTGTCGGCCGTACGCTCGGGATGGTCGGTTACCCCGCGCAGCGCGACGATCAGGTTCGACCGCAGCCGCCGGTGATAAACCCGCAGCAGGCGTGCCGCTTCCTCGTTCACGAAGGACAGCGCATAGAAGTTCAGCCAGGCACTGACGGTTTCGCGCTGAAAGTTCTGTGGCGCAAAGCTGCTGCGGACGATCGCGTCCAGCCGCCCGCGCGCCCCTTGGCCAGGCAGCGCCTCGCTGACCAGGCGGCCATAGGTCCGCAGGATATAGCGCATGGCCGCAAGAAAGATCTGATCCTTCGAGCCGAAGTAATGATGCGCCAGTGCCGGGGACATCCCCGCACGCCGTGCGATCTGTGCGACAGTGACATCCAGAGACCCTGCCCGGCCCACTTCGAAGATGGCGGCGTTGATTAGCGCCGCTTTTCGGATAGGCTCTGCCCCAAGTTTCGGCATGGCTGCTCCTGCGATGAAAAAAGATGTTGCCTTGTCGTTTCTACGTAGCGTTAATTGATCGACCAATCAAGAATACGGAGCCAGAAATGACCCGATACCGTCTTGCGACATCCCTCGCCCTGAGTGCGGGCCTGGCCTGGCCCGCCGCGGCGGCCGAGCCCGAACAGTGCCGGACGGTGGTCTTTTCCGATGTTGGCTGGTCGGACATCACGGCGACCACGGCACTGGCTTCAACGGTGCTGCAGGCGCTGGGCTACCAGACCGAGACGCGTATCCTGTCCGTCCCCGTGACCTATACGGCGCTGTCAACGGACGATGTCGACGTGTTCCTGGGCAACTGGATGCCGACAATGGAAGCGGACATCGCTCCCTACGAGGAGAGCGGCACTGTGGACACGGTGCGCGCGAACCTGGTCGGCGCCAAGTACACGCTTGCCACCAACAAGGCCGGGGCGGAGCTGGGCATCACGGATTTCA
>VGDE01000128.1 GCA_016869875.1 Alphaproteobacteria bacterium | reverse complement strand
GAACTTCCCTCTGGCGATTTTTTGGCCAGATCGCGGCGGCCCTGATGGCGGGAAATGCCGTTCTGGCCAAGCCGGCCGAACAGACGCCGCTGATCGCCGCGCATGGCGTTCGCCTGCTGCACCAGGCGGGTGTTCCCGCCAGCGCCCTGCAGTTGCTGCCGGGCGACGGCGGCACGGTTGGCGCAGCCCTGACGCGCGACAGCCGCATCAATGGCGTCGTCTTTACCGGCGGCACGGATACGGCGCGGCTGATTGCCGGCAGCATGGCCCGGCACATGGCTCCGGGCACGCCGCTGATCGCGGAAACCGGCGGGCTGAACGCGATGATCGTGGACAGCACCGCGCTGCCCGAACAGGCGGTGCGCGACATCATGGCCTCTTCCTTCCGCTCCGCGGGGCAGCGCTGTTCGGCCCTGCGCTGCCTTTACGTGCAGGAGGACGTGGCCTCCCATGTGATCCGCATGATCCAGGGCGCGATGGACGAGCTGCGCGTGGGCGATCCGTGGGATCTGTCGACCGATGTGGGGCCCGTCATCGACGCCGAGGCCCAGCAGGGCATCAAGGATTATCTGGCGCAGCACAAGGACCGCATCCTGCACCAGTTGCCGGTTCCCGCCACGTGCCATTTCGTGCCCCCCACCCTGATGCGCGTGACCGGCATCGAGGATCTGGAGCGCGAGGTTTTCGGTCCGGTTCTGCATGTCGCCACCTACAAGGCGCGTGATCTTGACGCTGTGGTCGAGGCGATCAACCGACGAGGATATGGCCTGACCTTCGGGTTGCACACGCGCATCGACAGCCGTGTGCAGGAGGTGACGCAGGCCGTCCATGCCGGCAACATCTATGTCAACCGCAACCAGGTCGGCGCCACCGTCGGCAGCCAGCCCTTTGGCGGCGAAGGACTGTCAGGCACCGGACCCAAGGCCGGCGGCCCGCTGTATCTGCCGCGCTTCTTCGCGCCAGCCGCTCCGGATGCCACCGTGCGGCCTTGGGATCGTGACGACAGCATCGGCCGTCTGGCTCAGGCCCTGCTGTCACCCCCGCCCGCCCCTGCACCGGACGAACAGCTGATGCCCGGCCCGACCGGCGAGCTGAACCGCCTGCAGATGCTGGCGCGCGGGCCGGTCCTGTGCCTGGGTCCCGGTCCCGATGCGGTGGCCGCACAGGTGCGGGTCGTAACGGCCGGAGGAGGCCAGCCGGTTGCGGCCCAAGGCGCACTGGACCCGGATGCCCTGACCACCCTGCCCGCGATCAACGGCGTGCTGTGGTGGGGCGATATAGATACGGGACGCGCCATGGCACTGGCCTTGGCAGAGCGTCCCGGCCCTCTGGTGCCGCTGATCACTGCCTGTCCGGATCGCGCGCATCTGTGCCACGAAAGGCACCTGTGCGTGGATACGACCGCCGCCGGCGGCAACGCCGCGCTGCTGGCCGGCTGAGGCCGCGCCCCTTGCCAATGCCGCGCCTCCGGTCCATCAACGGTGCCGGGGACGCGCCGCGTCGCCATGGAAGGGATTCGTCCCCGGTGGGGCGGCCGGACTTCAACTCCGGTTGGGGCAGCGAGCCTGTCCCGGGTGGGTTCGACTCCCATTCCCTTCCGCCAGACAGGGGCGAAGATGGCCGATTATGCGACCGATTTCGATGAATGGCTGGCTGCCACATGGGCCGAAACCGGCAGCCAGCTGAATGGCTTCACCCTGCTGATCGTGCTGATCGGACTGTCGCAAGGTCGGATCGACCTGCTGCGCTCGACTCACCTCCACGTCATCGGGGACGATCTCGACTGGCCCGGATTGGCCGCGAACCTGGACGGTGCCGGGGTGGCCTGGGATGCGGTGGCGCTTTATCGTGCAGGGCGTGAAGGGCTGGTGCCGGACGACGTCGCGCGCTCTCGGCTGGCCTCGCTGATCAGGGCGTTGCAGGGTGACCGCACCCTGCTCCGGGAGGCCGAGTTCCTGAACCGCGACGGGCTGCGACTCCAGTTGGACGAGGCAGGCTGATCAGCACTCGGCCACGGCTTCGGCCACGCCCTTCAGGTCGAGGCCCCGTGCGGTCGGCGGCTGCCATGTCGGCGAATCCGGGACCGCGCCCTGGATGTTCGTGCCAAGCTGCGATCCCCCGGTGCCACCGCTCCATCCGGTCGTGCCGGTGTTTTCGGGTGCTGTCGCATCCTCGGAAGGATCGGGCTGCGTCGCGGGCTCGGCCTGAGTTTCGGGCGCGGGACAATCCGGCGCGGCGCTTTGGTCCGACTGCTGGGCCAGGGCAGGACCGGACAGCATGATCATCAGGGCGACCAGCGGGCCGGTGGACAGGCGCAGGGAAAGACGGGTCATGGGGGCCTCGCAGCGTTGATGCGGTAAAACGTCCGACACGGGCGCAGGTTCCCCCCGGCCCCTGCCCCGCCGTTCCGGGAACAAAAGCCCGGACCTGCGGTTCAAACCCCCTGTTCCAAGGACCCGGAGGTTTCCATGAAGGCGCTGACATGGCACGGCAAGAACGACATCCGCTATGACACGGTGGACGACCCGAAAATCGAAGAGCCCGACGACATCATCATCAAGGTGACGGCCTGCGCAATCTGCGGGTCGGACCTGCACCTGATGGACGGCTGCATGCCCACGATGGAATCAGGCGACGTCCTGGGCCACGAAAGCATGGGCGAGGTGGTGGAAACCGGTCGCGACCACAGCAAGTTCAAGCCTGGCGACAAGGTCGTCGTGCCCTTCAACCTGGCCTGCGGACAGTGCTTCTTTTGCCAAAAGCAGCTCTACTCGCTGTGCGACCGTTCGAACCGCAACGCGGAAATCGCGAAAAAGATGATGGGGCAGTCGCCCTCGGGGCTGTTCGGATACTCGCACATGCTGGGCGGCTATGCGGGCGGGCAGGCCGATTATCTGCGCGTGCCTTATGCCAGCGTCGGGCCGATTGCCGTTCCCGAAGGAATGGATGACGAGCAGGTGTTGTTCCTGTCCGACATCCTGCCGACGGGATGGATGGCGGCCGAACATGCCAATATCGAGCCCGGCGACACCGTTGCCATCTGGGGCTGCGGGCCGGTGGGCCAAATGGCGATCCTGTCCGCCTGGATCCAGGGCGCCGGCCGGGTGATTGCCATCGACGAGGTCCCCGAACGCCTGGCCATGGCGCGCGACAACGGCAAGGCTGAGATCATCGACTTCAGCCAGACCGACATCTACGACGCCTTGATGGAGATGACGGGCGGGCGCGGCCCCGACAGCTGCATCGACTGCGTGGGAACCGAGGCTGCGGCGGATTCTGGCCTGATGGCGCGGGTGGACCGGATCAAGACGGCGCTGTATCTGGGCACAGACCGTCCTTCGGTTCTGCGCGACATGATCATGTGCTGCCGCAAGGGCGGCACGCTGTCGATCCCCGGCGTGTATATCGGGGTGGTGGACAAGCTGCCGATGGGCGCGCTGATGAACAAGGCGCTGACGGTCCGCAGTGGCCAGACCCATTGCCAGCGATACCTGCCCGACCTGCTGAACCGCATCCAGGAGGGGCAGATCGACACGACCTTCCTGATCACCCATCGCGCCGACCTGTCCGAAGGTCCCGACCTTTACAAGGCGTTCCGGGACAAGACGGACGGCTGCATCAAGGTCGTGATGCGCCCCAACGGCTGACGGCTGTTCCGGCCCTGCCACAGGCGCGGGGCCGGCACCTTATCGGGAAAAGCGATAGCAGATGGTCTGGGAATACCGCTGACCCGGATACAGGATCGTGTCGGGGAAACCGGGATGATTGACGGCATCCGGCCAGCCCTGTGCCTCCAGCGCCATGCCGGCATGGGCGTCATAGATCCTCCCCTCGAGTCCGGGAACCCGGTCCAGCTGTGCGCCGTCATAAACCTGCAGGCCGCAGGCTGTGGTCAGGATCTCCATTGACAGACCTTCAGGCGCGGCAAGCAGGGCGACCGGCCTCAGCGCCTGTGGCTCGGGCGACAGGCACAGGTTGTGGTCATAGCCAGACATCCCGACCGGGCGCGGCCGACGAAAGTCAAAGGGCGTGCCCGCCACCGACGCGACCTCGCCCGTGGGGATCAGGTCGTCATCCACCGGCAGATAATGATCCGCCGCCACCTGCAGGACATGAGCCGCGATGCTGTCGCTGCCCTTCAGGTTGAAGTAGCCATGATGGGTCAGGTTGCACGGAGTTGCACGGTCGGTCGTCGCGGACAGCACGATGCTCAGCGTGCTGTTGTCGACCATGATCCGAGCGGTGATCTGCATGGTGCCGGGAAAGCCCATGTCCCCGTCCGGCAGCGTCAGCCCCAGGGTGACGGAGGCCGCCGTCAGGTCGGTGATCTGCCACAGCTGCGCGTCCGTGCCGACCGATCCTCCGTGCAGGCAATGACGCCCGCGGAAATTCCGATCCACCTGATGGTCCTGCCCCTCCAGCCGGAACGCCCCATTGCCGATGCGGTTGGCGCAGCGCCCGACGATCGCGCCCAGATACCGTCCCGCCCCCAGATAGGTCGCGATGTCCGGACAGCCCAGGACCAGCGGATGATCAACCCCTTCCAGCCTCAGGTCATGGATGATGGCGCCCATGGTCAGGACGGTGGCCGTCAGCGGCCCGTCCTGCAGCGTCACGCGGTCGACCTGCCGTCCGTCGGGCATCCTGTCGAAGGGGCGGGGGTTCTGCGGCGACGACTGCGTCATGCGGGACCCTGGTTCAGGCGGGTGCGGGACAATCGGAGAAGACCTTTCTGCAAGAGGATGAAGGCCAGCAACAGCAGGCCGATGACGATCTTGGTCCACCAGCTGGACAGTGATCCGTCAAACACGATGTAGGTCTGGATCAGCCCCATTGTCAGCACGCCGACCAGCGTGCCAAAAACATAGCCGGCACCCCCGCTCAGCAACGTGCCGCCGATGACCACCGTTGCAATGGCGGTCAACTCCGTTCCGACCGCGGCCAGGGAATAGCCTGATCCGGTATAGATCGAGAAGACGATGCCCGACAGGCCGGCCATCAGGCCGGAAAAGGCATAAACCAGGACGGTGGTGCGGCCCTGCCGGACACCCATCAGCCGCGCCGTCTGTTCGCCTCCGCCCAGAGCATAGACGCTGGCGCCAAAGCGGGTGCGGTGCGCGATGATCATGCCCAGCACCACCACTGCCACCATCAGGACGCCGATCAGCGTCAGGCGGCCCTTGCCGGGCATCAGAAGATAGGCGCCCTGAAGTGTCTTGTAAAAGGGGTGGGTGATCGGCACGGACTGGATCGACAGCATATAGGCCGCGCCCCGTGCCAGGAACATGCCCGCCAAGGTCACGATAAAGGCGGGCATTGCCAGGCGGTCGATCAGAAAGCCCATTCCTGCCCCGAACGCCGTCGTCAGCAGCAGCAGCGCAGCAAAGACGACCAGCGGATGCAGCCCCGTGTCGCGCAGCAGAACGGCGATAAAGACGCCCGAAAACGCGATGACAGAGCCCACCGACAGATCGATGCCACCGGACAGGATCACCAGCGTCATGCCGACCGCCACGATCCCCAGATAAGCGTTGTCGGTCAAAAGATTGCCGATCACGCGGGTGGACAGGATGTTCGGGAACTGCGTCCAGGCCAGCACATAGGCCGCAAGAAAGATGGCGATCGTCGCATAAAGCGGCAGGGCGCGGGTGTTCATGTCCGGCTCCGTTCCGCCGCACGGGCCTGTGCCTGGGCGCGGTGACTGTCGCGCCACAGCTGCCATTCGGCCGCGATGCGCGGGGATTGCAGGATCAGGATCACCAGCACCAGCCCCGCCTTGATCACCAGATTGTATTCCGACGGAAAGCCCGCCAGCAGGATGCCGGTGCCGATCGTCTGGATGATCAGCGCCCCCAGAAGCGAGGCAATGACCGAGAACCGCCCGCCCAGCAGCGAATTGCCTCCGATCACCACGGCCAGGATCGCGTCCAGTTCCAGCCACAGGCCTGCATTGTTGGCGTCGGCCCCGCGGATGTCGGCGGTCACGATGATCCCGGCCATGGCCGCGCATAACCCGGAGGCGACATACACCGCGATCAGCAGCACGGTCGCATCTACCCCCGCCAGCCCGGAAGCGCGCCGGTTGATGCCCACCGCCTCGATCAGCAGGCCGAGTGCCGTCCGCCGCATCAGCAGCGCGACCCCCAGGCCGGTCAACAACCACAGCCAGACCGGGATCGGCAGCCCCAGCATCGTGCCTGAACCCAACTGGGCGAATGCCGGGTCGCTGAAGGTCAGGATGCGGCCCTCGGTGATCAGCTGTGCGACCCCGCGCCCCATCGTCATCAGGATCAGCGTGGCCACAAAGGGCTGGATGCCCACGACCGCCACCAGGATGCCATTCCACAACCCGGCCGCCGCGCCTGCGGCAAGGGCCAGCAGCAGCGCCGCCCCCGTCCCCCAGCCCGCAACGATCGCCCAGGCCGCCGTTGCGCCGCAGATCGCCATGATCGTGCCGACCGAAAGGTCGATCCCCCGCGTGGCGATGACCAGCGTCATCCCCACCGCCAGCAGGGCCACCGGCGCGCCGCGTTTCAGCACGTCGATGGCAGGGCCGACCAGCCGCCCGTCATTCACCTGCACCGACAGAAAGCCGGGGTAGAAGACCGACACCAGCGCCACCAGGGCCGCCAGCGCGATCAATTGCGGCGCGATGCGATGCAGCAGGTTCATGCCGCGGCCTCCTGGGCAATGGCGCGCATGATCTGGCTGCCGGTGACCTGATCGCCGGTCAGTTGCGCGACATGGCGGCGGTCGCGCAGGACGATGACGCGGTCGGCCACGGCCACCAGCTCGTCGATCTCGCTGCTGATGACCAGCACGGACATGCCGCTTTCGGTCAGCGTCCTGATCAGGCGCAGGATTTCGGCATGGGCGCCGACATCGATCCCGCGTGTGGGTTCGTCCAGGATCAGGAACCGGGGATTCATTGCCAGCCAGCGGGCAAGGACAGCCTTTTGCTGGTTGCCCCCCGACAGTTCACCGATCGGCTTTTCACGGCCCGAGGTGCGGATGTCCAGCTGCCGGATATAGGTGTCAGCCAGCCGGTTCTGTTCGACGCGCGGGATGGGCCGCGCCCAGCCACGGCGCGCTTGCAGGCCCAGGATGATGTTCTCGCGGATCGTCAGATCCGCCACGATGCCGTCGGTCTTGCGGTCCTCGGGGGCAAAGCCAAAGCCTGCCGCGATGGCCTTGCGGGGCGTGGCGATGTTCAGCGGTCCCTGCGTGTCATGGGCCGTGCCGCTTTGCGCCGGACGCGCCCCGAACAACAGTTCCGCACTTTCGGTGCGTCCCGATCCCAGCAGGCCCGCCAGCCCCACGACCTCGCCTTCGCCCACGTCAAGATCAAAGGGCTCGATCACGCCGGTGCGGCCCATGCCACGGAATTGCAGCAACGGCTCCGCCGGTCCGGTTGCCGCCTCCGCACGCGGCTCGGCCACGACCTCTTCCAGCGCGCGGCCCAGCATGTGTTCCACCAGGCTCATGCGGCTCAACGAAGCCGTGGGTCTGGTCGCGACCTTGCAGCCGTTGCGCAGGATCGTGACCCGATCGGTCAGGTCAAAGACCTGGTCCAGGAAATGCGATACGAAGACAATGCCCATGCCCCGGTCGCGCAGGCCCCGCACGACCTCGAACACCATCTGCACCTCGCACGCGTCCAGGCTGGCCGTCGGCTCGTCCAGGATCAGCACCTTGCCTGAAATCTCGACCGCGCGGGCGATGGCCACGATTTGCTGGATGGCCACCGAATAGCTGCCAAGGTCGCGGTCCACGTCGATCTCGAGGCCATAGCGTTCAAGCGTCCCGCGCGCCTGCCGGCGCATCGCTCCGCCGTCGATCATGCCGAACCGGCGCGGTTCGCGCCCGAACAGCAGGTTCTGCGCGACGGTCAGGTTCGGCAGCAGGTTCACCTCCTGGTAAACGGTGCCGATCCCCAGCTCCTGCGCTTCGATGGTGGAGCGCGGGTCGATCCGCACACCCTCCAGCGTGACCAAGCCGCCGTCACGCCGATAGGCCCCCGTCAGGCATTTGATCAACGTGGACTTGCCTGCCCCGTTCTCGCCCAGAAGCGCATGAACCTCGCCCGCGGCGACGTCCATATCGACCCCGTCTAGGGCACGGGTGCCAGGAAATGTCTTGGTCAGTGAGCGGATGGAAAGAAGCATGCCACACCTCCGGGTGAAGATGCCGGGCCGCCCGGTGCGGCCCGGCGGGCGTCCATCAGTAACCCAGATCCTTGCGGCGCTCATATTCCCCGGCCGGATCGTCCGCGGCGGTATACAGCCGCGACTCGGTCTGAATGAACTTCTCTGGCATGGTGCCGTCGGCCCAATAGGCCTCCAGTGCGTCAAAGGCAGGTCCCGCCATGTTGGGCGTCAGTTCGACCGTGGCATTCGCCTCGCCCGCGGCCATCGCCTGGAAATAATCCGGAACCGCGTCGATCGAGACGATCAGGATGTCCTCGCCCGGCTTCAGCCCCGCTTCCTTGATGGCCTGGATGGCGCCCACGGCCATGTCGTCGTTATGGGCGTAAAGCGCGCAGATGTCCTGCCCGCCGTTTTCGGCCTGAAGGAAGCTTTCCATCACCTCCTTGCCCTGCGCACGGGTGAAATCCCCCGTCTGACTGCGCACGATCTCCAGGTTGTCATGGCCCGCAATGGCGTTCTCGAACCCGGTCTTGCGGTCGATGGCGGGGCTGGAGCCGGTGGTGCCCTGCAGCTCGACGATCCGGCATTCCTCGCCCGCGACCTCATCGACCAGCCACTGGCCTGCAACCTCTCCCTCATGCACCAGGTTCGAGCCGACGGCCGTCAGGTACAGATCCTCGGAACTGTCCACCTGGCGGTCCAGCAGCACGACGGGGATCTCGGCCTCGGCGGCCTCTTCCAGGACGGCATCCCAACCCGTCGCCACGACCGGCGCCAGCAGGATCGCATCCACCCCCTGTGCGATGAACGAGCGGATCGCCGCGATCTGGTTTTCCTGCCGCTGCTGCGCGTCCGAGAACTGCAGCTGGATACCGCGCTCTTCGGCCTGCTGCCGGGTCAGCGTGGTTTCCGCCGCCCGCCAGCCCGACTCCGAGCCGATCTGCGAAAAGCCGACCGTTTCCCCCTCGGCCAGCGCGGTCGTGGCCGACATCGTCAGCACGGCGACGGTCGTCAGCATCGTTAGCTTGGTCATCTGATCCTCCCTTGTTGTGACTTGATCGTCCTTGCCTGCGCGGCTGTCTCCTCTCAGTCGCGCAGATCCTCCGGCAGCAGAACCTCGGGGATGTTCTGAAAGCAGACCGGACGCAGAAAGCGCCGGATCGCCAGGGTCCCGACGCTTGTCGCCCCGAAGTTGGTCGAGGCGGGGTAAGGTCCGCCATGCACCATGGCATCCGCCACCTCGACTCCCGTGGGCCAGCCGTTGGCCAGAATGCGGCCGGCCTTGCGCTCGAGCACCGGCATCAGCCTTCCGGCCAATGCGGTGTCGTCCGCTTCGAGCTGCAGGGTGATGGTCAGCTGGCCTTGCAGGGCATGGGCCAGCTGCAGCATCTCGTCGTCCGAGCTGGTGGTCACGATCAGCCCGAGGGGGCCGAACACCTCCTCGCCAAGCGCGTGATCCTGCATGAACTCGGCCGCGGTGGCGCGAAAGATGCCCGGCCGGGCATTGCGGCCATGCGTTTCAGGCGTCATGATCGGCGTCGCGCGCGCGGCAACCGCTTCGGCGCCTGCCCGATAGGCCTCTGCGATGCCATCCGCCAGCATCGTCTGCGCCGGCGCACCCTCGAGCGTCGCAAGAGCCGTTCCGGCAAAGGCGTCCGCGGCCGCGTCAGGCAGGATTACCAGACCCGGATTGGTGCAGAACTGACCCGCACCCATGGTCAGGCTGCCGGCCCAGCCTCGGGCGATGGCCTCGCC
>VGDE01000127.1 GCA_016869875.1 Alphaproteobacteria bacterium | reverse complement strand
ATCCGGGCAAAGACCCCCCTGTCGCTCCACCGCTTCCAGCGGCTGGAGAGCGTCTTGGGCCAACCATGTTCCTTCGGCGCATCGCGCCAGCGCAAGCCAGTGCGATTGATGAAAGCGATGCCGCTCAACACCCGCCGGTCATCGACGCGCGGCTTGCCATGGCTCTTCGGGAAGAAAGGCTGAGGCCGCGCCATCTGCGCCTCGGTCAGCCGGAAAGGATTGCTCATCCGTCAGTCTCCTTGCGGAGTCTGAAGCATGCCACGAGCGGATGAGCAATGGCTCCCGGCCTTGGGATCGTCAGGGCTTTGGGAGGGTCGTTTGCTTCGCTGCTGCGAAGCGGTGACAGATGGAAAACCTTGGATCAATGGATCTTCTCGGCTGAGTACTCGGTGGCACTGCCGCCGATCCTTTGCGTCGTGCCGCCGCACGTATCTCTGGTGTCAGCGCCAGCACGGTCATCAGGCTGGCTGCGACGATTATGACCGTCAGGCGATCACGCCGAAGCGGCAAGGGCGAGTGCCCGACACTGCAGGCAAGCTCGCACTGTGCATGGCATTCCCGATCGAGATCGTGCGCGCCAAGCCGGACCTCATACTCAAGGAGCTGGCCGGGGCAACGGAGGAGACGCATGCTGTGTCGATCCAGCTTTCCTCTCTCCACCAGACGCTGGTCCGGACCGGCTTCTGATACAAGAAAAGCCTGATCACGCAGGAGGGCACCTAGGCTGACAGCAGGGTTGCCTGGCATGACCGGATTTCCTGACGCCAGACCTTCAGGCGGGAAAAGGCGCAGCAGCTGGTCTTCATTGACGAGACGTCGGCAAAGGCAAACCTGACCCACCCGCGAGGCCGAAATGCTGCTGGCGAAGTGCAGTTCGATACAACTCGCTTTGGTTGATGCAAGACGCAGACCTTCACTTCCGAGCGCACCAGAGAGGCGCTGATTGAACCATGTGTGGTCGCAAATGCCATGGGCTTGGCCTTTTTGGCATCTGCATCGAAACGCGGCCGACCCCGGCATGTGGAACGAGAGCCTCTGCGTGCCTCGACACGCCCTCTACCCTTAGAAGCCTAAAACGCGCTGAGGTCCTAGAGGCGCATGCTGCTGGTCTTTGTTCCTGCTTGCCTGCTCCTAGAACTGAACCCCATCGAAAGGTTCTTTCCGAAGCTGAAAGCTCCACCTTCGCCGCATGAGCGCCAGAACCCAGGAACAGTTCGTGAAGCTATCGGAAACGTCTGCAATAGCCTTGATGCGCAGGATTATTGGAACGTCTTCAAGGCTGCAGCTTATCGACGGAAATAAATGCAAACTGCGTCGATCCCGCTCAACCAGATGCCGTGACTGCACAACTAGAACAGCAGCCAGACCGCCATGGCTGCACCCAGAAGGGCAAAGACCACATCATGCACCCAATCCCACGCACCGTGCCGGTGTGCAATCCTGGCAAGAAAGGGATAGGACAGAACACTGGCAAGCGCTTGGCCGGCAAGCGCGCCCTTGATGCCGCCATAATGTACGCCGATCAGGAACAGCGAAACGAACAGAATGGCCCGCAGCAATGTCAGCCAAAAAAAGCCACGGGAGTCGCCTGCCGCCAAGGCCGCCTGATCATAGCTGAGACCAATGACCGTTGGAATGGTCGCGGCGGCGATGAAACTGACCAGTGCGCCCGCCTCAAGATATCGGGGATCGTAAAGCAGGCCCACCAGCCAGGAACCTGATGCGGCCATGATCAGCACCAGCGCCATGAACCCAGCCGTGAGGCCCGCCCGCAGCAGTCTGACCCGACGCTGCCGCTGAGCGCTGGCCTCTTCGGAAGCGGCCCGGTAGATCGGGATCATCACGCGCGAGATCACCGTGACGCCCAGGGCCAGCGGAAAGGTCGCCAGGAAATAGGCGATGTTGTAGATCCCGAGTTCTGTGAGGGTAAGGTATTTTCCCAAAATGGCCTTGTCGCCCTGAGCGATGGTGAAGCCGACAATGGTCGAGGGCAGGATCCACTTGCCAAAGCGGATCAATTCGATCGCTGCATCGCGGTCCCACCGGAACCGGTTGTTCGTGCCGGGCAGCATCCAGTACGCAGCGGCGACCTTGACCAAGGCGCCCAGGATCAGCCCGATGACCAGGGCCCAAGCCGAGTTGATCACAAAGGCCAGCAGGATCGTGATGACCGTCGCGATCAGGGAGGTGACGAGCTCGACCAAGGTCAGTCGCCCCATCCGCAGGTGGCGGTTCGCGGTCTCGAGCTTGGTTGAGGTCAGGCCATAGATCACCGTCGTGAAGCCCGAGATGGGCAGGAACCAGGCCAGTTCCGGCACGTCATAGAACCTTGCGGCTGGCACTGCCAGCGCACAGCATCCCAGCCACAGGCCGAGGCCGCGAATGGCCTGCATCGTGAAGGCGGTGTCCAGAAAGCGCTGGTCGTCGCCCCGCTTGCTTTGGAGGATCGCCGGCGTGGTTCCGACATCCGACAGGTTGTTGAGGCCCTGAATCAGCACCATGATCAACGCCATCAACCCAAAGACTTCGGGAAACAGCAGCCGCGTCAGGATCAGGTTGGAGCCAAGCCGGATGGCCTGCATTCCCCCAAAGCCGATCATTGTCAGGGCGGAACCGCGCAACGCGCGCTGCGTCAGGCTTTCCCCGCTAATCAGAAGTCCGATGCGTGCCCACATGATGTCTCGTCGTCCTGTGCCTGCACCGGAATCAAACTGACTTCGGCCCCCCGTGTCATAGGGGCGCACGATCCGGCAATCAATGCCATGGTTCAACTGTGGCGTGCATTGCTGCCTGGCGGAGGGACCGGATGATCCGCCCTCGGATCATGGGCCCGTCGTAGCCAGCCTGCGTCCGGTTGCCTCTATTTCCGCTGCCCGAATTGCGTGGCGATGATATCGGCCACCCGCAGCGCATTGGCCACGATGGTCAGCCCCGGGTTGACGCCCGTGGACGTCGGCATGAAACTGGCATCCACGACATAAAGATTGTCCAGATCATGGGCCCGGCAGGACGGGTCAAGAACACCCTTCGCCGGGTCCTCCGAAAAGCGCAGCGTGCCGCAGGGATGCGTGATATTCAACTCGGGTGCGTGGTTCAGGTAAATCGACCGGATCCGGCCCAGGCCCTTCTTGATCAGGCGGCGGTATCGCTGTCGGCGCTCCAGAAGTTCACTGGACATCGTGTAATCGTAGATGATGGCATCCGGGCGTGCGGGATCATAGCGGACGCGATTTTCCTCGCGCGGCAGGTCCTCAAGGATGCCGGCAAAGACGCGGGCATCGCCTAGCACCCGCGCCGCTGCAAAGGCCGGGATGCGCAGCAGGGCCTTGCCGGCGCCAAAGCGGGCAAGCCGCGACACCTCGTACTGCTGCCGCAGCGCATAGACGATGTTGCCATAGCTGGCCGGCAGGCCAAGAGACTGGAACAGTCCCATCCGATCCGTGCCGCTGCGGTAGAAGTCGCGCAGCGAGAATGCCTTTGCAGGGCCTTTGGCTCCGGGGGCGAATGTTTTCCTAGGGGGCCAGATGGCGATGCGTTCGGTCAGGTGGAACATCAGGCCTCGGCCCACCAGGCCGGTCGAGTTCGCGCAACCGTTCGGCCAGGCGTCACTGGCCGAGGCCAGCAGGAGACGCGGCGAGCCGAGGCCCCCGGCAGCCATAACATAGGTGCGTGCGGTGACCACCTTTTCAGTCTCTGCGTGCAGCAGCCTGACGCCCGAGACGCGCCGACCTGTGCCCGCCAGTCCCAGAACGATGGCGGTGTCCAGCAGGGCGGCGCGGCCGGTCGCAATTGCCGGCTCGACTCCTGCCGAACGCCCGTCCATCTTGCAGGGGCGAGGGCACTTGTGCCCGATGCATTCGAGGCAGCCCTCCAGCTGGCGGATTCCAAGATGTGCGCGATAAGGGTGCAGGCCGACCTCGGTCAGGGCCTCGCCCAAGGCGGCGTCCCGCGGCGCCAGGGCCCGTGGTGTCGCCAGACCAGTCACAGGCGGGCCCAAGGGATCCGGGCTGCCGTTGATGTGCATGATCTTTTGCGCCCGGTCATACCACGGCGCAAAGGCATCATAGCCGACCGGCCAGCCGCCCGTTGGATGGGGCATGCCCTCGATGTCCTCGAAGTCATGTCTTTCGGGGCGCTCAAGAGCGGCAGCATAAAAGGCCGAGGTTCCCCCGGCACCCACCCCCTGCATGCCCCAGGAGGTGGTCGTGACGCCGTTCACGTGCGCCTCGACCTGTACCGGCCAGGCGCCGATCCTTTCGCGAGCCTTCGGGTCCTCAAGCTCGCAGTCAAGGTTGTTCCGGGCGTGGCGCGGCGTGTCGGGCCCTCGCTCGAGATACAGAACCGAAAGGCCGGCTTCTGCCAGGGCGCGGCCACAGATTCCGCCGCCCAGACCGGCGCCGATCACGATCACGTCCCACTGTTTCTCGAAGATGTCCATCATTACCAAGGCACGATTGTAGTCGAGAAGAGGCTGTCCGGCCAGCCGCCGGAGTGCCGTGCCGGGTTGCTGTCACAAGACTGACGCCTGTGTCGCTGCCTGACGGCCATGCCTTACATTGCAGTTCCTGTAAGGGCGGTATAGGGGCGAAATTCTGGTTCGGCTAATTCGTCATGGTTGCATCCGTCACCGGCTGAACGGCCCCGTGGCCGGGCCGCTAACCGATGATCGTTCGCAACCGAGGCCTCGCCGCCATCCGCTCGGGCACAGGGTCCTGTCCCGTGGCTGGAACGATGCCGCGCGCCGCAAGCCCGGCAAGCGCGCCGGCGCTGAGCCAGGTCAGGGATGTCAGTGTGGCGTTCGGGATCAGGTCGATCAGGCTGGCCACCATGATCAGGCACAGGCCGGCGGTCCAGCCGTCCAATCTGGACCTGCCCCTTGCCAATGCAATCCGCATCACCGACCCGCACAGCAGACCGAAGGAGGCAAGATAACCCAGAACGCCGCTGGTCGTCATCGTCACGACCCACTGCCCGTCGCTGATGCTGGAAATGCGCCCGTTAGTCGGGTCCACGATCAGGTTGCGGGTCCAGCCGCCCCATCCTGCCCAGAGCTTCTGGCTGGCACGCTCAAGCAGCACCTTCTCGTTGTCAAAGCGGAAGGTCAGGGACTGGGCGCGGTCTGCGGAGTAGTCGAGTGCGATGTTGCCGATTGTCTCCGTTGGAACCAGATCCAGCCAGCGGGCCAGAGGATAGGACAGTACAACAAGCGCCACCAGTCCGGCCAGGCGGACCTGCAGGCGCGGCGGCGTCAGCAGGACCAGCGGAACCAACGCGATCGCATAGAGCAGCGCCGCAACGCTTTTGCACAGCACCAGGACCAGGGCCAAATAGAGCAGGATTGCCAAGTTGCGACTGCGCAGCGTGCTGTCCGATTCTCGCACCTGCACCGCTGCCGCTATGACTGCAACGGACGCCAGAAGCGCCACCCAGAGGCCATGGCTGAGAAACACCATGGGCCTGAAGCCGCCTTGACGCATCATCTGGCCGAAATCATGGGCAAAGAAGCCATAGATCCATACGTTCAACTGCGGGCTGAGCCGCACCTCGATCAGCATGGGCAGCGAGTAGCCGAGCACAGCGACGACCAGCGCAAGCAGCCACTGGCGGATCGCCGCAGGGCTGGAGAGGACCATGTAGCCCAGGATGAAGGGGATGATTTCCAGCACCCCTCCCACCATGCCGCTGATGCCGTCGTAAAGGCTGAGCCCTGGGCGGAAGCTGACGCCCTCGATCAGGGGCTCGGAATTGGTGACTGCGGTGACAAAGGGAACAAAGATGCCCAGCAGTACCAAGATCAGCACCCAACCTTCAGGCCTGATCCAGGGAACCTGTGCATTCTGCCGCAGAATGACGGCACCGGCCAAGGCGGCCATTGCCGTGACGCTGTACTTGTCCAGGTTGGGAAGCATGGGAAGATTGATGGTCACCACGGGCGGCAGCAGCAGGTAGCCAAGCAGGAAGGACCAGATCACGGCCTTCTCGTAGTTCAGGCGCGAGAAAATGACCGCCACTGCTGCGGGCCAGGCGACCAACACCATGAACGCCAACGAGTTGCCCATATCTGGTCCCTGAAAAGATCATAAACAAATGGTGCGCCGCCAGCGCGCATTTCTACATGGCAAAAATGAAAAAACCATGCATATCGGAGGGGCGTTTGATAACCCTATTTGGTATGTGAAGCTAGGCAGAACGAGAGTCGTCCGCGACCTTCATCCTGCCTGGGGCGAGACTTTAAATGTTTGGGAGCCCGATTGATGGGGACACCGTTCAACGATCGTGACATCGCCATTGTCGGCATTGGCCTAGACGTCCCCGGCGCTGCAGATCCGGACACTTACTGGACCAACCTGCGCAACGGGATCGAATCAATTCGCCAGTTGTCGGCGGAAGAGCTGCAGGCAGCAGGCGAATCGCCTGCGCGAATCAGCAATCCGGACTATGTGCCCTTTGCCGCCCTGCTGGACGGCTATGACCGCTTTGATGCCGACTTTTTCGGGCTCAGCCCCAAGGATGCGGCCATCATGGACCCGCAGCACCGCAAGTTTCTCGAATGTTGCTGGCATGCGATCGAACATGCCGGCCATCGTCCCGACAGCCTGGGGGCCGTGGGGGTCTGGGCAGGGTGCGGGATGGGCAGCTACTTTTCCATCAACATCTGCTCGAACCGCGATCTGGTCGAGGAGACGGGGATGTTCCTGCTGCGCCACACGGGCAACGACAAGGACTTTCTGGCGACGCGCGCCAGCCATGTCCTGGACCTGCGCGGCCCCAGCGTCTCGGTACAGACGGCCTGTTCGACCTCGCTGGTGGCGGTGCACGCGGCCTGCCAGGCCCTGATCGCGGGTGACTGCGACGCGGCGCTGGCAGGCGGGGTCACGATCGAACTGCCGCAGGGCCGCGGCTACCTCTACAAGCCGAACGAGATCCTTTCGCCCGATGGCCATTGCCGCGCCTTTGACCATCGCAGTGACGGCACCGTCTTTGGCAGCGGCGCGACCGTGGTGCTGCTGCGCCGGCTGTCGGACGCCATCGCGGACGGCGACCACATCTGGGCGGTGATCCGCGGCAGCGCGATCAACAACGACGGTGCTGCCAAGGCGGGATACCTGGCGCCCAGCGTCGAGGGGCAGGCCGCGGCGGTGGCCGAGGCGCATCTGGTGGCGGGGGTGGATCCCGCCAGCATCGACTATGTCGAGTGTCACGGCACGGGCACGCGGCTGGGCGACCCGATCGAGGTCGCGGCGCTGACCGAGGCTTTTGCCTTGGGCGCGCCGGGCGGACAGACGGCCATTGGCTCGGTCAAGACCAATATCGGCCACCTGGACACGGCTGCCGGAGGGGCAGGGCTGATCAAGGTCGCCTTGGCACTGCATCATCGGGAAATTCCCCCCTCGCTGGGCTATGAAGCGCCGAACCCTGTCATTGACTTCGATTCGACGCCCTTTCATGTCGCCGCGCGGCGGACGCCTTGGCCGCAGCATCCCGACCACCCGCCGCGCGCGGCGGTGAACGCGCTTGGCGTCGGCGGCACGAATGCGCATGTCGTGGTGGACGCGGCCCCGCCGCAGGACAGGGCCGAACCGTCGGACTGGCCCGTGCAGCCCCTGATCGTTTCAGGGCGCAGCCGCGCAGCGCTGGACGCCAATGCCGCCGCTTTGGCAGAGTGGCTGCGGGCCCACCCTGACGCGGACCTTGCGGATGTGGGCTTCACCCTGCAGCAGGGGCGCCGGGTCTTCGACAAGCGCCGGGTCCTTGTCGCCGCCACGCCGGCCGAGGCGGCCGACCTGCTGGAGCGGGGCGACCCTCGCCGGGTCTTCAACCACGACCGTCCCGCGACACCTCCACAGGTCGCGTTCCTGTTCCCGGGCGGCGGGGCGCAGTCGATCTTCATGGCCCGCGGCCTTTACGAAACCGAGCCGGTGTTCCGCGACTGGATGGACCGGGGTCTTGCGGTGCTGGAGCGTCTGACGGGACGAGATCCGCGGCCGTCCTGGTTGCCAGAGGCGGGTCAGGAAAAGGCTGCCGCAGACGCGCTGAACCAGCCCTCGCTTCAGCTGCCGCTGATCATGATCGTGGAATATGCGCTGGCCCAGCTGTGGATCAGCTGGGGCGTGCGCCCCGGTGCCCTGGCGGGCCACTCCATGGGCGAGAACACGGCCGCCTGCCTGGCAGGCGTCATAGGATTCGAGGATTGCATCGCGCTGGTCGAACTGCGCGGCCGCCTGTTCGACCGAATCGCCCCGGGCGGGATGCTCAGCGTGCCGCTGCCAGCATCCGAGCTGATGGCCGAGGCCGGCGAGGGACTGGACCTTGCGGCCGAGAACGGGCCGAGCCTCTCGGTTGCATCCGGCCCGCGCGACAGGATCGAGGCGCTTCAGGCCCGTCTGGAGGCGCGCGGCATCGACTGCCAACGCATTGCCATCGACATCGCCGCTCATTCCCGGATGTTGGACCCTATCCTGACCGAGTTCGAGGGTTTCCTGCGCAGCATCACGCTGTCGGCGCCGCAGATCCCGCTGATCTCGAACCGCACCGGCACCTGGATGACGCCGGCACAGGCGACGGACCCGCGCTATTGGGTCGATCACCTGCGTCATCACGTCGATTTCGCAGGCACCATTGCCACCCTGCGGGAGGACCCCGCACGCCTGTTCCTCGAGGTGGGGCCGGGCCGGGCCATGTCGGCCCTGGCCCAGGCCAATGGCGCCGCACCCCAGCAGGTGGTCAGCAGCCTGCGTCATCCCGAACACGCCATCGAGGATGACGCCTACTTCCTGATGGCCTTTGCCCGTCTCTGGGCGGCGGGCGTTCCGCTGGACTGGTCTCCCATCTGGGGCGAGGCACGGCGACGCGTGCCCCTGCCGGGCTATGTCTTCCAGAGCAAGCGCTTCTTCATCGAGCCGGCGACCAAAGACGCGGTTGCGGCGCAGGCCGATACGTCGCCCCTGCGGCTGCCTGACCCGGAAACCTGGGGATGGCGGCCAGCCTGGCGGCTTTCGGCCCCCGATATCGAGCTGGACGAAACGGGACGGCCCCAAGCCGATCCGGTGCGCTGGCTGATCCTGGCGGACGAAACCGGCCTTTCGGACGCCGTCAGCGCGCGGCTGCGCGAGGGCGGTCAAGAGATCATCGAACTGCGCCCCGGAGACTGCTTTGCCCAGACAGGTCCCGACCGCTTTGTCGTGGCACCAGAAAATGGGGCCGGTGATTTCGACCTGCTGATTGCCACACTGACCGCGCAGAACCGCCTGCCGCAGCGGATCGTGAGCTTTTGGCTGGTGCCGGACGCGATGCGCCAAGGCGCTCGCGCGGGCTTCAGCCCGTTCCACCGCTACCTCGAGCAGGGGTTCTATACGCTGCTGCACCTTGTTCGTGCCTTGGCGAACGAAGGGGGCGGTGCCTCGGTGGAACTGGTCGCCGTGACCACGGGTGCGGCGCTGGTTCATTCCGACAAGGTGCAGTCGCCGGAAAAGGCCATGATCCTGGGGCCCTTGGCCGTGGGCATGCGCGAGTTCCCGTGGCTGTCCGCCCGCAGCATCGACGTGGTCGAACCCAAGGGCGCGAACGGGATCGAAACCACGGCCAGCCATCTGATCGAGGACCTGCTGGACCCTGCGCCGCCTGCCCGTACCGCCTGGCGGCAGGGTCGGCGCCATGCCCGGCGCCTGGTGCAGATGCCGCTGCCGGTGTCCGACGCGACGACCTTGTTCGGACCGGACAGCGTGGTGCTGATCACGGGTGGGCTTGGTGGAATCGCCCTCAGTCTGGCACGGTCGCTGGCGGTCGAACAGGGCGCGACGGTTGCCCTGCTGGCGCGCAGGCCCTTGCCGCCCGAGGCGGAATGGGACGCCCGCATCGCCGCCGATCCGCGGCACCGGGAGTCGCGTCGGCTGGCGGCGTTGCGCGATCTTCGTGCCGCCGGCGGACGGATCATCGTCGCGGTTGCCGACGTGACCGACGCCGCTGCCCTGGCCCATGCGGTG
>VGDE01000126.1 GCA_016869875.1 Alphaproteobacteria bacterium | reverse complement strand
GGCCCTCATGTTTCTCTGCCTCGTCAGAAAGATAGAGGCAGCCAGTGTTTCATCAATAGGGCAGCGGATGAACGCGATGCAGGCGCTCGATCCCGCGACGCAGCTCGTCGGGCAAATCGCGGCCAAGGCCGGCGATCAGGTGGCGCAGCTGGTCGATCGTGGTGGCCCCGATGATCGGCACGACCTTGAACGGGCGCGTCAACTGCCAGGCGATCGCCATGTGAATCACGTCCCAGCCATGTGCGGCCGCAAGCGCCCCATAGGCGTCGGCGGCCGCCAGGCCGCGATCCGTCTTGCGCCCACCCAGGTTGCCCTGCCCGCCATTGGCCTTGTCCACTGCAGCGCGGCTTCCGTCGGGCATGGCGCCGCCCGCATATTTTCCGGTCAGCAGCCCCGCTGCCAAGGGGGAATAGGACAGCAGCGTCACATCCTCGTTCACTGCCGTTTCCGCCAGGTCGGTGTCAAAAAGCCGATAAAGGGGCGAGTATTCGTTCTGGATCGCAGCCATGCGCGGCCCGTCCATCCGGTCCGCCACGTCGCACCACCGTGCCAGCCCCCAGGCGGACTCGTTCGACAGCCCGACTGCACGGATCTTGCCCGCGCGCCGGGCCTCGGCCATCGCCTCCAGCACGTCCTGCATATGAGCCAGCGTCCGCGCCTTGTCCTGGTCCGAAGGATCGTAGTTCCAGTTCTGGCGAAAGCCATAGGAGCCGCGCACCGGCCAGTGCAGCTGATAAAGGTCGATCCGGTCCGTCCGAAGGCGGCGCAGCGACGCGTCGATGCAGCCGCGCACCGTGGCCCCGTCAAAGGGTGCCCCATCGCGGACCATCTGGCTGGGTCCGGTGATCTTGGTCGCGATCTCGACCCGCTCGCGCTGACCCGTCTGTGCCAGCCAGCGGCCGATGATCTCCTCGGACCGCCCGATCGTCTCGCGGCGGACCGGGTTCACCGGATACATCTCGGCGCAGTCCATGAAGGTCATGCCCGCCTCCAGCGCCGCATCCATCTGCGCATGCGCCTCGGCCTCGTCCGTCTGGTTGCCGAAGGTCATCGTGCCAAGGCAGATCTGGCTGACCTCGACCTCGCTTCCGCCCAGTTTCACCCGCTTCATCTGCCTACCTCGTTCCTGCCGCTGGCGCGCAGGCTAGCGATCGGGGCGGCAGGCGCAAGCCGTCCTCCGAAGAGGACGGCCCGACAATACTGATTGAAAAATGTCGTCAATATGATCTGGCATCAATTCGGTGTCTGATGACGGGATTGGAAGGATCGTGCCGGAACGGCAGGACTTCCAAACCCGGTACTCATTAAAACCGCGCCGGTGACGACGCCTACGTAACTGCCGCGACACCACTGGCCTATAGCCCCACAGGGCTATGTTGCCGACGCGCCACGCGGCCGGGGCAGCCTGCTGTTGCCTGCACGCGCCCGGCGCTATGATCCTCAGGACAGCCACCTTTTTGCTCAAACCCTCCCAAGGCCCCCCATGTCAGAGCAGACTCTTGCCCGAATAGATGAAGATCTGATGCATCTTGCCCCGCGCGGCTTCATGTTCGGGCTGCATATCCGGTTTTCCCGGCCGGTGCGGCGGGTCTGCACCTATCCCTCCAGCTGGATCCAGACCTACACGCGGCTGAACCTGGGGATCGGCGATCCCATGATGATCTGGTGCATGGCCAACCAGGGCAGCATCCGCTGGAGCGAACTGAGCGCCGGGGCGGCCGATCCGCTGGACGTCATGAAACAGGCCCATGCGCATGGGCTGCGCTATGGCGTCGCCCTGTCGGTGGGGCCGGTCGAGTCGCGGTCCTATATCGGGGCGGCCCATCACGAACGCGAGTTCACCGATGCCGAGATCCTGCGGATGACCGAGCTTTTGCAGCAGGGACATGACCTGATCGACCGCAAGACCGCCCTGCGCCCGATCCTGATCGAGGCGCTGGAGGCGATTGCCTGCGGCATGACCTATGACCAGGCCTGCTCGGCCCTGGGCATTTCGCGTACTGCCCTGCGCTATCGCCTGCAGGCGGCGCGCGGCGCCCTGGGCGCCCAGGACAACGCGCAGGCCATCCGCAAGGCGATCGACGCGGGGCTGTTGAACGGAAACAGCATCGGCGGCATCAGCAAGGGCCTGCCCGCCGGTCCCGCATCCTAGGCACTGCGGGGACGACGCCAGCGCCAGCCCTTGAACAGGCTGCGCTTTTCCAGCGGCTCAAAGATCCGTTCGGGCCCTTCGGGATCGAGAATCTCGTTTTCCGCCAGCCAGGCCTCGAATCCCGACAGTTCCGGGATCTGATAAGGGACCAGCGTGCGCCCCTGCCCCGGTTCGCGGCGGTTGGCCTCGATGGCGGCGATCAGGCCTCCGTGCCGGGCGATCTGCCGGGTCATCTCCTGCGGAGGCATCGCCAGATGTTCGGCCAGCAGGTCGTCGCGCAAGGCCAGGATCTGCTTGCGCTGCGCCTCGCAGCCCGTGCGGTCGGCGGCCAGCACGACATCGCATTCCGTGTCCAGCCGCATCGAACGGTTGTTGAAGTTCGACGACCCCACCCGCAGGTAGGTGTCGTCGATGATGGACACCTTTGCATGGACATAGATCTCGGCCCCGGCCTCGGTCACCGGATGATAGATGCGAAACCGGCCCTGCCGGTCCAGATGCCGGAGCGCCTCCACCAGCTGCGCGCGCGCCGTGTCCATCGCCAAGGGCTCCAGCCAGCCTTCGGCGCCCACGGGGTTGATGATCACGATCTCGGGCGGATCCTCCTCGGCCAGGCGCTCGGCGATCGCCTTGGCGATCCGGCGCGAGGCGAAATACTGACTTTCGGCATAGATCACGTGGCGCGCCTGGGCGATCAGGTCGATATACATCTGCTCGATCTCGAAGGCGGGCTGCACCTCGGGCAGTTCCGGACGGGTGCGGGCAATGGCCAGGGGCACGTCGCGGAAGGTCGGCTCCAGGCCCTCGGGCCAACAGGCCGACTCGCCGGTCACAGGCGCCAGCTCCTCGCCCGAAGCGATTCGCCAACGTTCGCGCGCAAGATCGCCCAAGGCGCGGGCAGCGGGACCGTCAAAGGCGCTGGTGGCGTCGTGCCACGGCTTCATCGGCTTGCCACGCGGGCTGACGCGGCGCGGCTCGTGGTCGCGGTGCTCGCGCGTGTCCCACCGCCCTTCCGTCATGTCGATGCCGCCGCAAAAGGCCAGGCAGTCGTCGATCACCACGATCTTCTGGTGGTGCGAACTGGCAAAGGGATGCTTTCCGTCCAGGCGCAGCGTGATGCGGGGATGCATCTTCCAGCGCAGGATCGTCAGCAGCGTCGAGCCGCGGAACAGCGACTTGATCGCCCCCGTGTCCCATCGCAGCAACCGCACATGCAGGCTGGGTGTCCGCCGCGCCAGCCACATGACGAAATCGCCCAGATTCGCCGGCCCGCCGTCCGAGGCATCCCCCAGATGGATGCGGGCATCAAAATCCCACCCGATCATCAGGATGCTGCGCCGCGCCTGCAGCATTGCCTGCCGGACGCTGCAAAAATAGTCGTCGGCATCGGCGATGACGGAAAACCGCTCCGACTGCTCGACTCGCCAGCAATTCCGTCCCGGACGGATCAACCGGTCCTGTAAGGGGTTCATTCTTGTCCCGTTATTTCCTGTCGCTGCGCCCGATCCGTCCAGCTGCCCAACCGGAACGGATCCAGTGCCACAACTCGGCCGCCACGGCCTTCGTTCCGCCACCGGATCAGCCCCCTGCTTCGACATGGCAGAGGCACCAGAATGCGATCATAAGTGCCTTGAAGAACAAGGTGCAGCTGTCCATCGGGACAGGGCAGATTCGTCGGCTGCCGCGATGCGCGTGCACCGGCATCGGCAGGCGAAAGAACCGCGGGCGGTGCGGTTCCGCCCGCGGTCCGGTGCCGCGTCATGCAGCGTCGACGGGTGATGGACCGGCCCCGTGCCGGGCAGGCCCATGCATCGACGCGGCCCGCATATCCGATCAGGCGGCGACGGATCCGGCCCTCGCCGCCTGACGCAGGCGGGATCAGCTGTCGGCCATGGCCTCGACCGAGATGGAGACCTGGACTTCGTCCGAAACCGCCGGGGCGAACATTCCCAGGTTGTAATCGCTGCGCACCAGCGTCGTGGTCGCGTCAAAGCCAAGCCAGGGCTTGTTCTCCATCGGGTGGTTGCCCTGCTGGTTCATGACGGTATCCAGCACGACCTCCTTGGTCACGCCGTTCAGCGTCAGGTCGCCCGTGATCAGGGCGGTGTTTTCGCCCGTCACTTCGATCGAGGACGAGACAAAGGTCACCTCGGGAGCGCTGTTCTCGCTGCCGAAGAAGTCGGCCGACAGGAAGTGCTCGTCACGGCCCTTGTCGCCGGTCATCAGCGAGGCGATGGGAAAGCGGGCCTCGACCGAAGAATTGGCCGGCTCTGCCTGGTCGAAGTTGATCGTGCCTTCGACGCCGCTGAACATGCCCGTGGTGGTCGAGAAGCCGAGATGTTCATAGTTGAACACGATCTGGCTGTGGGAGGTGTCGAACTGATAGGCCTGCGGTTCGGCCAGTGCAGCGGTGGCACCAAGGGCAAGGGCGGCGGTCATCAGGGTGGTCTTGAGCATCGGAATCTCCATTCATTGTGGGCGCACCATTTCCCGAAGATGCGGCGCAAGCAACTGGCGATCCGCGAACATCCTGTGTCACTGTACGCACAACGCCTTTGCGTTACCGCGTTGCCCGCACGCTGACAGCCAATTCGACCTGAAAGCCCACCGTCGCCTCGTCCGCATAGCTGGCGCCAATGCCCCAATCCAGGCGATCGAGCACCGCCCTGCCCTGCATGTCCGCCGTGTCGCCCTGGATCTGCAGCTCGAAGGGCAGCGAGACGGGAACCTGCTGTCCCCGCAGCGACAGGGGACCTTCGGCAACAAATCCCTGCCCCTCGGGTCGGATGATCCCCTCGAACACGGCGCGCTGGTTGTTGGCCACATCGAAGAAATCCGGCCCCTTTGCCTGTTCGGTCACGCTGCCGATGGTCACGCTGTCCATGTTGATCGTGACGCGGACGGCACCCTTTCCGGTGGCGGGATCGAAATCGATCGCGGCGGTCCAGTCCGAAAAGCTGCCCGCGACATCGGTCCCCATCTGGCGCACGGTAAAGCCCAGATCGCCCTCCACCACCTGCCATTCCGAGGCGGCCTGCTCCAGCGCAACGGGCGCCGCGGCCTCTTGCGGACGCGAGGTCAGCGCAAAGGCCGTTCCGGCCCCGAACACGACCAGCGCAGCCAGCGCCGGCAGGACATGCGCGCCCGGTGTGCCGTCGCCCGCCTGACGACCGCTCAGCATCCGGGCCAGCACGCCGTCGCGGTCGATCACCGCATGCTTCAGCGCCCCGGCCACATGCAGCAGAACCGCCGCGATCAGCAGCCAGGCAAAGACGTGGTGGACCGCCGCCATTGTCACGGCAAGCGCCGGGGACTTCGGCACCAGCGGCAGGTTTTGCCCCAGCGGCCACAGGATGGGCGCAAAACCCTCGGTCGCGGCATGTTCGATCCAGCCCGTGACCGGAACCAGCACCAGCGCGCCGTACAGCAGCCAGTGCACGCTTTCCGCCACAAGTGTCTCCAATCGCCGTTGGGGATGCACCGGCGCCGGGCGCGGCTGCGTGACGGCCCACAGGATGCGCAACACGGCCACGGTCAGGGCGACGACCCCCAACGTCTTGTGCAAGGAAAACAGCTGGACCTTTAACGCCATGTTGTCCAAGGGCACGCGTACGGCCCAAAGACCCAGCCCGATATTGGCCAGGATGATCAGGGCGGTCAGCCAGTGAAACGTTCGGGCAACGCGGCCATAGCTGCGCGGGGTGTTGTTGAGCATGACTTTTACCAGATTGCTGTCAGCACCGACTTAGCGGTTTTTGCCCGGCGGGTGGATGGCGGGGGCCGCACAGGCACTGTGCGTCCCTGCATTGCCCGCCCGAACCGATTCAGCCCGGCGGGTGCCCTTGCGGCCGACGTTCCAGGCATGCCAGCGGCGCCGGCGCCGGGAAGAACAAAGGCAACCGCTGAGCGCGCGCCGTTCCCGTTGCAGTCACTGAGGCAGGGTCACGATGATCGCGCCGCGTTCGGTGGCCACCACCGTATGTTCGTACTGCACAACAGGCGCGGGCGGCTGGCTGAACAGCGTCCAGTCGTCATCGCCCTCCGTCGCCCAGATCCCTCCGGTCGACAGGAACGGCTCGACCGTCAGCACCAGGCCCTTGTGCATCCGCCGCTTGTCGCCGCGGGTGCGCCAGGTGGCCACCTGCTGCGGCTCCTCGTGCAGGGCGCGCCCGATGCCGTGGCTGGCCAGGTTGCGGATCAGGGTATAGCCGTGCCTGGAGGCAAAGCGGCCGATCGCACCGCCGATCCCGGCAAGCGGCCTGTCATGGCCCACCTCCGCGATGCCGATCCGCATGGCGCGCTGCCCGTCCCGGCACAGCCGGTCCAGCGCAGGCGCCACCCGGCCCATGCGAAACGTTGCTCCGGTATCGGCGAAGTAGCCGTCCCGGCTGGCCGAGACGTCAATGTTGACCAGGTCCCCCTCCCGGATGATCCGGTCGCCGGGGATGCCGTGGGCGATCTCGTCATTCACGCTGATGCAGGTGGCACCCGGAAAGCCATAGGTGGCCTCGGGGGCGGAAACCGCGCCCTCGCGCTCCAGAAGCTGTCGGCCAATACCGTCCAGTTCACGCGTGGTCATGCCGGGCTCCATTGCCCGGGCCATGGCATGCATGGTCCGCGCAACGATGCCGCCAATGGCCTTCAGGCCGTCCAGTTCATCCTGCTGCGTGATCGTCATGTCCCGTCTCCTCGCGGTCCGCACCACCGGCAGTTGCGGACGCGCCCGGCCTGCTTAAACGGCGCGGCCGGGCTTGTCACGGGACCGGCCGGGGCCGCGGACGGCTGTCCTGCCTTGGGTGCCAGGCGCCAGTCCCGTGTGTCGAGGTGACCACCCGCCGGCCAAGTTATCCGATGCGGCCGCCGCCCTGCCGGGTGATCGCCACCACCGCCGGGCGGACTGGCATGTCGTCACGGAAATCCGGCCAGCGGGTGGACAGGTCCTCGTAATAGGACACGCGGCCGTGACCTTCCCAGTCTTCGCCGCCGTCGCCGGGATGCTGGACGGCCACAAAGAAGGTGGTCATGTCCGCGGTCGGGCAAGGGCCGCAAAGTTCGGCCCCGACGGGGACGCGATAGAACAGGCGCGAGGTGCCCCGCGCCTCTCCCTCGGTATCGACAGCCCACAAGCCGTCGGTGCGGCCCGTGTCCGACATCGAGTTGCCGTCGGTCGAGACCCACAGGCGGCCCTCGGCATCGATGGCGGCGTTGTCGGGCATCCCGAACCATCCGTTTCGCGTGGTTTCCGTCGAGAAGGTCGCCCCGACCTCGGCCACCGAGGGATCACCGCATTGCAGCAGGATTTCCCATCGGCCGCCGGTGGCCGTGAAGTCACCGTCGCTTTCCAGAATCTCGATGATATGGCCAAAGGCGTTCTGCACGCGCGGATTGGCCGCATCGGCCTCTTCGCGCTTGGTGTTGTTCGTCAGCATGACATAGGCGCGGCCCGTCTGCGGGTTCGGCTGGATGTCCTCGGGACGGTCCATGGGCGTGGCCCCCAGCAGGTCCGCGGCCCGGCGCGTCTCGATCAGGACATCCGCCTGACCGGCAAAGCCGTTGGCCGCTGTCAGCGGCCCTTCGCCATGGACCATCGGCATCCACTGCATCGTGCCGTCCGCGTCGAAGCGCGCGACATAAAGCGTGCCCTCGTCCAGCAGGTCCATGTTGGCGGTACGATCATCGGGATTGTACGTTCCCGCCGTCACGAACTTGTAGACATAGTCGAACCGCTCGTCGTCGCCCAGGTAGAAGACCACGCGCCCATCCCTGGCCACGACGCTTTCCGCCCCTTCGTGCTTGAAGCGGCCCAAGGCCGTGCGTTTTTTCGGCACCGAGTTCGGGTCCATCACGTCCACCTCGACGATCCAGCCGAAACGATTCGGTTCGTTCGGCTCCTGCCGGACGTGAAAGCGCTTGTGGAAATTGCCCCATTGATAGGACGCACCTGGCACCCCAAGGCGTTCATAGTTGGCGGCCTCGGGGTGATCGGCGGGCAGTTCGCCCAGGAAATAGCCGTGGATGTTTTCCTCGGCCATGATGTAGGTGCCCCAGGGCGTCACCCCGCCCGCGCAATTGTTGATCGTGCCAAGGACCTTCCGGCCCGTGGCATCCTCCGACGTCTTCATCCGGTCATGGCCTGCGGCGGGTCCTGTCAGCTGCATCTCGGTCTTGGCGGTGATGCGGCGGTTCAGCGGGCTGTCCAGGACGGGCTGCCACTTGGCGCCCTCCTTGCGCAGCTCGATGATGGTGCCGCCATGGGCTGCCATCTCGATATTGGCGCGATCCTCGGTCGCATCCGCGACGGCCATCTCGCCGTTCTGCAGGGTGACGAGATTGGGAAACATCAGGTGTTCGTTCGTGTATTCGTGGTTCACCACCAGCAGGCCGCGGTCGCCTGCGCCGTCCAGCGGGATGAACCCGACAAAGTCGTTGTTGTAGCCGAACTGGCGTTCCTGCGCGGCCGCGCTCTGGTTCAGCGGGTCGAACTCGGGCGCGTCGGCAAAGACCTTGTCGCCCCAGCGCAGCAGGATGTCCGCGTCATAGCCCTGGGCCACGTGATGATCCGCATCGACGCCTGCCTCCACCTCGGGAAAGTCGAAGGCCGAGGCGGACTGGGCACGCGCCTCGCCTGCGGCCATCAGCGCGATCGGCGACACCGTTGCCGCAATGGCCGCCGAGGCCATCGACCCCTTCAGGAACCCGCGCCGCGAAAAACGGGCCGCGATGATGTCGCCCATGGTGGGGTTGCCCGTCGGGTTCAGTCCCGGCCCGTCGGCTTCCTCCAGTTTCGAGGTGCGAAAGATCTGGCTTTGGCGCATGTCGTTCATGGCGGTTCCCTGGCGCTTGCTTGGCTGGAAACGTGCTAACCTGCATTTGCGACAAAATCGTGTCGCCTGTCTGTGCAAGGCCGACCTTCTCCAGCCGCCGCGCATCATGCTTCGAATCTGCATCCCAAACGGGCAGTCGCCCGGCGGTCAGACGCACAGCGTCCGTTTCCCGGCCGGAGACGGCGCAGCCTTGGTCCGTATCCGGGATGTGGTGCAACCTCCGTGATCCTTGCGGAAACATCTGGCGAGGTCCGGGGTTGGGCAGGAACAGAGGAAAGGACGATCCAGATGGTAAAAGAACCCAAACCACGCCGGGGCATGCCCCGCTCGTTGATCTACGCCCTGATTCCCGCCGGATTCATCGTGATGGTGGTGGTGATGGTGCTGGGATCCTGGACAGGTCAGACAGAGGTGGAACCCGAGCCCGCACCCGACACCTCCGAGGCTGCCGCCCCCGAGTGACGCCTGCCGCAGGGCCGCATGTAAAGTGGCGGCCCGATGGACCCTTCCCCTGAGCCTGTCGAGGCAGTCATCCGGCGAGACTTGCGCGGTTCCATGGGTTGCATTCCCAAATGCTGCCGCAGAACCTTGCCCGACGCATCGCCCTTGGATGCGGCCCGACAGGCACAAGGACGGTAACCTTCTTCGGGACCGGCACCTGGAGAATCAGGGTCCAACAGACGCAAGCCAATCTCAGGCAGCGTGATGCAGCCTTGTGGAAGCGGATGTTCTTCCGAAAGCGATCAGGAACTGCGACCTGCATGCAGAGCATGTTTCGGCCCTCCCATGGACATAGCATGTTGATCGCTAGGTCATGTTGACAAATGGCGGAGCCAGAGGCGGATTGAGGTAATGTCGATGAAGCCCAGGAAGCTTTCCCCTGTCTTGTCATGGCGGGTTGCCACCCGTCGTGCGTTCTTGAGCTTGTTGAAGCATCGCTCGACCAGGTTGCGCAGGCGGTAGAGGTTGCGGTCGACGCCGACGCGCTTCTTGCGAGACTTGCGCAT
>VGDE01000125.1 GCA_016869875.1 Alphaproteobacteria bacterium | reverse complement strand
CTGAAAGGCGGTCCTGCGCGACGGCAGGTCGGCCATCACGGCCCGGCGCGCCCCCGGGGTCATCCCGCTCCAGGAGGCGATTTCGGACAGGCTGCGCAGGCAGCCGGTGCAGACCTGATGCTGCGGGTCGATCTTGCAGATGTTGATGCATGGGCTGTCGATCATGCGTTTCGTGGCCTTCTTCAAAACCGTCGCGGAAATGGTGGAAACGGGGACGGGCCGGGCAGAGCCCGGCCCGGACGCTGCCGCTGGGCCGGAGGCCGCGGCGGGCCTGCCTATCGGGTCAGATAGGACAGCCGGTCCAGCGCTCCCTGGAGGATGTAGCCCGCGGCAACATGGTCGATGACCTCGGCACGGCGCTTGCGCGAGGTGTCAGCCTCCAGAAGCGCGCGTTCGGCCGCGACAGTGGACAACCGCTCGTCCCAGTAGCCCACCGGCAGATCGGTCAGCCGGGTCAGGTTGCGCGCGAAGGCCCGCGTGGACTGCGCCCGCGGACCTTCGCTGCCGTCCATGTTGCGGGGCAGGCCCAGCACCAGACCCACCAGGCCGCGATCCTTGACGATCGCCAGCAGCGCCTCGGCATCAAGCGTGAACTTCTGCCGGCGAATCGTGGTCAGGGGCGAGCCCACCTGGCGCATCCCGTCACTGACGGCCACGCCGATGGTCTTGGTGCCCAGGTCAAGTCCGGCAATGGCGCCAAAGGGGGGCAGCGCGGCTGCGAAATCCGCCATGTCCTCGTGGATCATTCGACCAGCCCCGCGTCCCGTGCCGCCTGCCGGATGGGCTCCAGGGCCTCGGCGGTGCCGCCAAAGCGCGCCTTCGCCTCGTCCCAGATCGCAGCGGCCTGATCGACGCGGCCCAGCACGCCCAACGCCCCGATCAGCCGGGCCCATTCCTCGGGCGAGCCGCCCTGGTTCGCCAGCCTGTCCTGCAGGCCCGCGACCATGCCCTCGATCATCTGCTGGCGGTCGGCGGGCGCCATATCCTCGGCCGCAGCCAGTGCGTCGGCATCCGGACCGGGCAGGGCGGGCGCCGCCGGAGGCTGATAATCGGGCTGGCCGGCCAGCCAGGCCAGTTCCTGGATGGCGGCACGGATCGAGGGGATCCAAGGCGCGTTTTCGGGGCCCTGTTCCAGCAGGCGCCGCCAGATCGGAAAGGCCCGATCGGGACGCCCGTTCTGGATCAGCAGGACGCCCTGCAGATAGCGGGCCTGCGGCTGCTCGGGGTCCAAGGCCAGCGCGCGGGCCAGGACGGCCTCGGCCTCGGGCGTCACGATGCCGCCGGCGGCCTCGATCATCAGCGAGGCAAGCTGCATCAGCTCGGTCGCGCCGGCGGTGTCGCCCAGAACGTCGACCAGCCGCTGCTGCGCGTCGCGTGCGGCGGGAAGATTGCCCAGTCTCATCTCGTTGCTGGCCAGAAGGGCAAGACCGCGCAAGTCCCGGGGATTGCGTTCAACAGCCTCGCGCAGCTGGTCCATCAGGGCCAGGTAGTCGGGATCCTCGTCCGACAGGTCGGGGCCGGGCCGGGCCGGGGCTGCGGCCTCGGCCTCGGCCTGGCTGGGGCGGCTGCGATAGGCATCCTCGGCGGCGGCCAGGCGTTCGCCCATCGGCATGTCCGCCGCTCCGGGCACGCCCTCACGCAGGTAGAGCAGCACGGCACCTCCCAGCAGGGCGGCCAGCAGCAGCACGGCCATCAACGGGCGCGCCCGGCCCTCGGCCGGACGGCCGCGCGACAGGCGCTTGTCGGCGTCCAGCACCTTGCGCCCGATCTCGGCGCGCAGGCGCTGTGCGTCCTCAGGCTGGATCACGCCGCGCTCGAGGTCGCGATCGACTTCGCGCAGCTGGTCCCGGTACACGCGCAGGTCATAGGCGGCGGCAGGTTCGGCGCCTGCGGCGGCCCGGCTGCGCCAGACGGGCGCCAGAACGGCAAAGGCGACAATCGCGGTGAGGCCCGCGGCAAGAGTCCAGAACATCGGTATCCTCCGTTCGTCCTCACATAGCGGGAATGGCCGCGGTTCGAAAGCGCTCCGGCGCCGAAACCGGCACCGAACGACGTCGCGATGCCCTGCCAGAAGGTCGCAGGTCGCAAATCACCGAAATGTGCCGCAAGCCATCTTGAGCGGAACCCGACGCCTCGGCATGTTGCGGTCAAGCAACCTGGAATCCACCATGCACGAAGCCCCCCGTTCCGGCCGTTATTCCGTTTTTGCGATCGCCCGCGAGGCGCTGCGCCAGCATGGGGGCTGGTCACGGGCCTGGGCCAGTCCCGAGCCGCGCGACCGCTACAAGGTGATCGTGGTGGGGGCAGGCGGTCACGGCCTGGCCACGGCCTATTACCTTGGCAAGAACTTTGGCATCACCAATGTCGCGGTGATCGAAAAGGGCTGGCTGGGCGGCGGGAACACCGGGCGGAACACGACGATCATCCGCTCGAACTATCTGCAGGACCCGTCGGCGGCGATCTATGACAAGTCGCTGAAGCTGTACGAGACGCTGTCGCAGGACCTGAACTACAACGTGATGTTCAGCCCGCGCGGCCTGATCATGCTGGCGCAGACCGAACACGAGATCCGCGGCTACAAGCGCACCGTCTACGCCAACAACCTGCAGGGGGTCGCGACCGAATGGGTCGAGCCGCAGCGGCTGAAGGAACTGGTGCCCATCATCAGTCTGGACGGGCCACGCTATCCCGTGCTGGGCGGCCTTTACCAGAAGCGCGGCGGCACGGCGCGCCATGACGCGGTGGCATGGGGCTATGCCCGCGCCTGTTCCGACATGGGCATGCACATCATCCAGAACTGCGAGGTGACGGGGATCGAGACCGACGGCGGCCAGGTCCGCGCCGTCAACACCTCCCGGGGTCGCATCGGCTGTGACAAGCTGGCCATCGTCGTTGCCGGCCATTCCAGCCAGCTGGCCGAGATGGCGGGCTTCCGCCTGCCCATCGAGAGTGTCGCCCTTCAGGCCCTGGTCAGCGAGCCGATCAAGCCCTGCATGGATGTCGTGGTCATGGCCAACACGGTCCACGGCTATCTGTCGCAATCCGACAAGGGCGAGATGGTGATCGGCGGCGGCACCGACAGCTTCAACAACTTCACGCAGCGCGGGTCCTGGCACCATGTCGAGGAAACCGTTCGCGCCCTGATCGAGACCTTCCCCATGCTGTCGCGGCTGAAGATGCTGCGCCAATGGGGCGGCATCGTGGACATGACGGGGGACCGTTCCCCGATCCTGTCCGCCACGCCCGTCGGCGGGATCTTCGTCAACTGCGGATGGGGCACCGGGGGCTTCAAGGCGATCCCCGGTTCGGGCTGGGCCATGGCCGAACTGGTCGCCAAGGGGACGCCCGGTCCGCTGGCGGCGGCATTCGGGCTGAACCGCTTCCGCGAGGGCCGGTTCATCGATGAATCCGTGGCCGCTGGTGTGGCGCATTAGGCATGGCGTCGCCGATCATCTTCCTTGGGGGAACCGACCACCTCGTCCGCGAATTGAGCAGGGAATTTTCCTGCGATCGAAAGGGACTACCATGGCTGACCGTAACAACAATGGCCTTTACTTCATCGTCGGCGCCGTGGTCGTCGTCGTTGCGCTGCTGTTCTTCTTCATGTCGGGCAGCGACACCGGGACGGCAACTGTCGACGGCGATCCGGCCGTCGTCGGAACGACCCCGGACGCGGGTGGCGACACGAACGTCGTTGTCGACACGACGCCCGAACCCACGACCGATGTGGGTGTCGAAACCGACACGCCCGACACCACGCCGACCCCGGCCAACTGATCCCGGGGCGGCCTCAGGTCGCCGGGATATTTTTCATGTGGACATGTCCACGGGGGTCCGGGGGCAATCAGCCCTCGGCCTTTGCCTGACCAGGAGTCAGGCACCTCTTCCCTTTGATCTTCGCGATCTTCTGCCCGCACGGCCGTGCCGCTGCGGCGCTTTCGCATGTCTTGCCCCCTGCCTGCCCATCGCAAGGACGCGCCGATGCTGACCCTGACCTGCCCTTATTGCGGCATTGCCGCCGAGGAAGCGGAACTGCACCCCGGAGGCGAGGCGCATCTGCAGCGCATTGGCCCCTCGGGCACCGATGAGGAGTTCGAGGCCTATCTGTTCGCCCGCAAGAACGCCAAGGGCATCCATTTCGAACGCTGGCGTCACGCCTATGGCTGCGGCAAGTGGTTCCTGGCCGCCCGTTGCACCGCGACGCTGCAGGTGTTCGGCACCTATGAGGCCCAGACCAAGCATCCCCCGGCCGAGATTGTCGAGGCCATCCGCAAGAGCCGCCCCGACTGGCAACCTGACTGGACGTCCGCCGCAGAATGACCCACACGCCTCCCTTCCGCCTGCCCAAGGGTGGTCGCCTGATCGACCGCGCCTTCCAGATCCCCTTCCGCTTTGACGGCCGCCACCTGCGCGGGCTGACGGGCGATACCCTGGCTTCGGCCCTGCTGGCCAACGGCCAGATGCTGATGGGACGGTCCTTCAAGTATCACCGCCCGCGCGGCCCTGTCGCCTCAGGTGTCGAAGAGCCCAACGCCCTGCTGGGCCTGGGCCAGGGCGGCCGGTTCGAGCCGAACCAGCGCGCCACCACCACCCCCCTGGTGCATGGCATGATCACGCGCAGCCAGAACTGCTGGCCATCGCTGGATGCGGATGTGGGGGCCGTGAACAACTGGCTGTCGCCGGTTTTTCCCGCGGGCTTCTACTACAAGACCTTTATCCACCCCCGTCCCTTCTGGAAGCATCTGTTCGAACCGATCATCCGCCGCAGCGCGGGCCTGGGCCGCGCGCCGACCGATCCCGATCCCGATCGCTATGAACAGGCCTACGACTTTGCCGATACGGTGGTGGTGGGCGGCGGCATCGCCGGCCTGACTGCGGCGCGCGACGCGGCGCAAGCGGGTCAGCGTGTTCTGGTGCTGGAACAGGAGGGCCTGTGGGGCGGGCGCACCCCGGTTGATCACGAAGGGGGGCAGGCGGTCATCGATGCCCTGCTGTCCGACCTGCGGGGGCGCAGCAACGTCACCCTGCGCCGCAACACGATGGCGACGGGGCTTTACGACCATGGCTATCTGATCGCGCGCGAGGCGCTGGCCGATCACGATCCGAACCAGGGCATCCCCCGCCAGCGCCTGTGGCGCATCCGCGCGGGCAGGGTCATCGCCGCGACCGGCGCGCTGGAGCGTCCCCTGGCCTTCGCCTGCAACGACGTGCCGGGGGTCATGCTGGCATCTGCCGTGCGGGACTTCATCACCAATCATGGCGTGGCGCCCGGACAGCGCATCGTGGTGGTCACGAACAATGACGATGCTTATCGCACGGCGCTGACGGCGCTTGCGGCGGGACTGGATGTTCCCGCCATCCTGGACGCACGTCCCGTTGCCGATGGCGATCTGCCCCGCGCCGCCCGTGCGGCCGGGATTACCGTCCTGAACGACGCGGGCATCGCCAAGGTCAAGGGACATCGCCATGTCGAAGGCGTGGCCCTTTGCGTCCAGTCGGGCGAGGGAAAGGTCATGGACGGCATCGACTGCGATGTTGTCGCCATGTCGGGCGGCTGGTCGCCCGTGGTCCACCTTTACAGCCATTGCGGCGGCAAGCTGGCCTGGGACGAGGAGCAGGCCATGTTCCGTCCCGACCCGGACCGGCCGCCCCTTGGTGCCGACGGCACCGGCAACGTGACGGCCATCGGTGCCGCCAATGGCGATCTGCGTTGCGCCGGCGATCTGGAGCGGGACGAGGGCGCGACCATGCCCGTCTGGGTCATGCCCGCCCGTGCGCCCTACAAGCTGCGCGCCAAGATGTGGCTGGATTTCCAGAACGACGTAAAGGTCACCGATGTCGAACTGGCGGCGCGCGAAGGCTATGCCTCGGTCGAACATACCAAGCGGTATACAACCCTTGGCATGGCAACGGATCAGGGCAAGCTGAGCAACATCAACGGCCTGGCGGTGCTTTCGAACGCGCTGAACCAGCCGATCCACGCCACCGGCACCACCACATTCCGTCCGCCCTATACTCCGCTGACGCTGGCCACCATCGCGGCCGAGGCCAAGGGCGACGCGTTCCAGCCCCTGCGCAAGACGCCGATGCACAGCTGGCACGAGGCCCATGGCGCCAGCTTCGAGCCCGTCGGCCAGTGGCGGCGTCCTTATGCCTATCCGCGCGCGGGCGAGGATCGGCACGCTGCCGTCAACCGGGAAATCCTGGCGGTGCGCAAGGGCGTGGGCACGTTGGACGCATCGACCTTGGGCAAGATCCTGGTCAAAGGGCCGGATGCAGGGCGCTTCCTTGACATGCTTTATACCAACATGATGTCCACGCTGCCCGTGGGGAAATGCCGTTACGGCCTGATGTGCAACGAGAACGGCTTTCTGATGGATGACGGCGTCGTGGCGCGGCTGGCCGACGACACATGGCTGTGCCACACCACGACCGGGGGCGCGGATCGTATCCACGGCCATATGGAAGACTGGCTGCAATGCGAATGGTGGGACTGGCAGGTTTACACCGCCAACCTGACCGAGCAGTTTGCCCAGATCGCCGTCGCGGGACCCCAGGCCCGCACCCTGCTGGAGCGTCTGGGCGGCAGCATCGACCTGTCCGCCGGGGCGCTGCCCTTCATGACCTGGGCCGAAGGTGACATCGCCGGCATTCCCGCGCGCATCTTCCGCATCAGCTTTTCGGGCGAACTCAGCTACGAGATCGCCGTTCCCGCAAACCGCGGGCTGGAGCTGTGGGAGCGCCTGCATGACGCTGGCCGCGATCTGGGCATCACCCCCTACGGGACCGAGGCCATGCACGTGATGCGCGCCGAAAAGGGCTTCATCATGATCGGGGACGAGACCGACGGCACCATCATCCCGCAGGATCTGGGGCTCGACTGGGCGATCTCGAAGAAGAAGGCCGACTATATCGGCAAGCGCGCGCAGCGCCGCACCCACATGACCGATGGCAAGCGGTGGAAGCTGGTGGGGCTGGAAAGCCTGGATGGCCGGGTTCTGCCGGATGGGGCCTATGCCGTGGCCGAGGGCGTAAATGCCAATGGTCAGCGCAAGGTGCAGGGGCGCGTCACCTCCAGCTATCATTCGCCGACGCTGGGCCGCCCCATTGCCATGGGGCTGGTGCAGCACGGTCCGGCGCGGATGGGGCAGGTGCTGGAGTTCCCGATGCCCTCGGGCGAGGTGATGAAGGCGCGGATCACCGATCCGGTCTTTTACGACAAGGAAGGAAGCCGTCTGAATGGCTGAAGCACTGGCCACCATTGCCCGCCGCACGGAGTTGGGCATGATCACCATCCGCGCCGACCTGTCGCGCGCGGGCGACGCCCTGGCCGAGGCTGCGGGCCTTGCCATCCCCGACCGGACCGGCATCGTGACCGACGGCAGCCGCAACCTGGGCTGGATGTCGCCGGACGAGCTGCTGTTGCTGTTGCCGGTCACCGAGGTGGATGCGACGCTGGAGGATCTGCAGCAGGCCCTGACGGGCGAGCATGGGCTTGTTGTCGACATGTCGGATGCCCGCGCCGTGTTCGACGTGACGGGGCCGCATGCCGCCGACGTCATTGCCAAGCTGGCACCCGTCGATTCCGGCGCGTTGCCGGATGAACACCTGCGCCGCACGCGGCTGGCCCAGACGGCGGCAGCGATCTGGCGGACTCCGGGCGGGTTCCGGGTCATCGGATTCCGCTCGACCGCGGATTATCTTGCGCTGGTCCTGACAAACGCCGCCATTCCCGGCAGTCAGCTGGCGCCGCGCTGAGGCTGGCGCATCGCGTTCCGGGCGGGGGCAGGATGTCCCTGTCCGGAACCTGTCCCGACCCCTTGCGTTGGGCAGGCGAATGCGCGACCGTGCGCCCGGCTCGCAGTCACAACCGTCTTGAAAGGACAGGAAAATGGCCTTTACCCTTCCCGATCTTCCTTATTCGCACGATGCTCTGGAAGCCGGCGGAATGTCCCGTGAAACGCTGGAATTCCACCATGACAAGCACCACAACGCTTATGTCACCAAGCTGAACGAGCTGATCCAGGGCACCGAATGGGACGGGCAGTCGCTGGAAGACATCGTCAAGGGCACCTATCAGAAGGGCGCCGTGGTGCAGAACGGCATCTTCAACAATGCCAGCCAGCATTGGAACCACGCCCAGTTCTGGGAGATGATGGGCCCGAATCCTGGCGCCATGCCTTCGGAACTGGAATCGGCCATTGCCGACAGCTTCGGCTCGGTCGATGACTTCAAGAAGAAGTTCACCGAGGCCGGCGTCGGCCAGTTCGGCTCGGGCTGGGCCTGGCTGGTCAAGAACGCCGATGGCGGGCTCGAGATCACCAAGACCGAGAACGGCGTGAACCCGCTGTGCTTTGGCCAGACCGCGCTTCTGGGCTGCGACGTGTGGGAGCACAGCTACTACATCGACTTCCGCAATGCCCGTCCGAAGTATCTGGAAAACTTCCTGGACAACCTCGTGAACTGGGAAAACGTCGCCTCGCGCATGTAAGGCTCGTTTCCGAAATCCAAGGCCCGCCTCTCCGGCGGGCCTTTTTCCTGCGCGCGGCCGTGATCGCGGGAACGGTGCGGCGGCATTGGCTTTTCTGCCGCCGGCGGTATAAGACCACGGAAACGCAAGACAGATCGGACAAAGGCGGCCATGGCCAACCAGAACGACAGCTTCATCGACGAGGTGACCGAGGAACTGCGCCGTGACCGGCTTTACGGCGCCTTTCGCCGTTATGGCTGGATCGGCATCCTGGTGATCCTGTTGCTGGTCGGCGGTGCGGCATGGCGTGAATACACCCGGGCGCAGGACCGCGCCGCGGCCGAGGCCTGGGGGGACGAGATCCTGGCCGCCGAGGCGGCGGGCGATCCCGCGGCGATCCTTGCGGTCGATCCGCGCGGGTCCACGGGACGCGACGCGCTGGCGGGTCTGCTGGCGGCCGGTGCCTATACCGAAGCGGGTGATCCGGCCGCTGCGGCCGCCGCGCTGCGCGATGTCGCCGATCACGAGGCTGACGGAACGGTTCTGGACGACCTGGCGCAGCTGAAGCTGGTGATGCTGAACGGCACCGAGATGGACCCGTCCGAGCGTGACGCGATCCTGACGCGCTTGTCGCGCGCCGGTGGCCCGTTCGAGTTGCTGGCGTTGGAGCAGAAGGCCGTGGCCCTGATCGGCGCCGGACGCCCCGAGGACGCGGTGACCCTGATCCGGCAGATCCAGCAAAAGGACGGGCTGACCGAGGCCTTGCGTCGCCGCCTGTCCGAGATGATGATCGCGCTTGGCGTCGAACCCGAACCGAACGACATGCCGGCCGACACGGCAACTGCCATCAACTGACCGCAAAGCGGCCAAGACAGACTGGACGAGGGGAGAGGCAGGGATGACCGCCACGCTGCGACTGACCTTGGTGATGGCCGCCGCACTGGGGCTTGCGGCCTGCGCGGACCGCGACATCATCCTGCCGGGCGAACGTCTGGACCCGCTGGCGGTGACGTCGCCCGACGGCCCCGCGATCGACGGCCCGGCCGGGGTCAGCAGCACCGCCCTGTCGCTGGCGGCGCCCGCGACCAATGCGGACTGGACCCATCGTGGCGGCAATGCGGCCCATGCGCCGGGGCATGTCGCCTTGGGCAGCCTGTCGGGGCGGATCTGGTCCGCGCCGGTCGGGCAGGGGGATTCGCGGCGTCATCGCATCACGGCCGATCCTGTCGTGGCGGCGGGACGTATCTTTGCCCTGGACAGCCGCGCACAGGTCACGGCGACGGCGCTGAACGGCGCGCGCGCCTGGTCCACCGACATCACCCCGGTCCTGGAAAATCCCGACAGCGCCTCGGGAGGCGGGCTGGCCTATGAGGACGGCCGCATCTTTGCCACGACCGGCTTTGGTGAACTGGTTGCGCTGGACGCGACCTCCGGCGCGATCCTGTGGCGCCAGCGCGTGGAGGCGCCGATCAGCGGCGGACCGGCGGTGCAGGATGGCGTCGTCTACGTGGCCGCGACCAATTCGACGGGATGGGCCGTGCGGGCCAGCGATGGACGGGTTCTGTGGCAGACCTCCGGCAC
>VGDE01000124.1 GCA_016869875.1 Alphaproteobacteria bacterium | reverse complement strand
GATCTCGGGCCTGCGCGATTACCTGGACAGCCACGAGATGGCATTGTCAGACCTGATCGGCCGCGCGACGCCCAATGTCACAGATTGGCAGCACCTGAACCTGAACTATGTCACCAAGGCGGTGATCGACCAGGACCTGTGCATCAGCTGCGGCCGCTGCTTTGCCGCCTGCGAGGACACCAGCCACCAAGCCATCGGCATGAAGCCGGGCCGCGTCTTCGAGGTGATCGAGGAGGAATGCGTGGCCTGCAACCTGTGCATCGATGTCTGCCCCGTCGAGAACTGCATCACCATGCGGGAACTGGAGGTAGGAGAGATCGACAAGCGCACGGGCATTGCCCGAGGCGGCTATGCGAACTGGACGTCGCATCCCAACAATCCCATGGCACGTGCGGCCGAATAGCGGGCGCTTGTGACCCGCAATTCCCAGGGCTGTCGCGTTTCCCAAGCCGCCTGCGGGACCCTGTCGGAATGGAAGAAGCCCCAGCGCAGTGCGGCGCTGGGGCTTCTTTGACGTTCAGATGCGACCTTTACACATCAGAGATCGTAGATCCGGCCGAATTTCTCCTCAAGGTAATCCAACAAGGGTTCGGGGCTGACGGAACGACCGGCAGCGGTCTCGATCAGCTGGGCCGGAGGCAGGAGGCCGCCATGACGCTGAAGATTTTCCCGCAGCCATTCCGTGGCAGGCGTCGCATCCCCCTCGGCCAGCGCCCCGTCCAGATCCGGGACCGCGCTGCGCAACGTCTGGTTCAGGACGCCCGCATAGACATTGCCCAGGGCATAGGTCGGGAAATAGCCGAAAAGGCCCACCGACCAATGTACATCCTGAAGGACGCCGTTGGCCGGGCGGTCGACCGCAACGCCGAAATCCTTGAGGAAGCGGGCATTCCAGGCCTCGACCAGATCGGTCGTGTCCAGCCGCCCCGAGATCAGGTCGCGTTCGAGATCGAAACGCAGCATGATGTGCAGATTGTACTGCACCTCGTCGGATTCGGTCCGGATGTAGCCGGACGTCACGCGGTTCACCGTCGCGTAGAAAGCCTCCGGGTCCGTGATGTTCAGGCCGTCGAAGGCCTCGGCCATCCGGGTGAACAGCCAGCCCGAAAAGGCGCGGCCGCGGCCCATCTGGTTTTCATAGATGCGGCTCTGGCTTTCGTGGACGCCCATCGACACGCCGCGTCCCAGCGGCGTGAAGGCATAGTCGGGATCGATGCCCAGCTCATAGCTGGAATGTCCGACCTCGTGGATGGTCGAGTAAAGGCAGTTGAACGGGTCCGTCTCAACCACGCGGGTGGTGATGCGGCTGTCCTGCCAGCGACCCGAACTGAATGGATGGACGGCCAGGTCGATCCGCCCGCGTGTCCAGTCATAGCCAAAGGCGGTAGCGCAGGTCCGTGCCAGCCGCAGCTGGGTTTCCTGTGGGAAATGACCCGACAGCGCCTGCGGCTGTTGTTCCGCGCCCAGGATGTTCTCGCGCAGCGCGACCAGACGTGGCCGCATCGAGTCAAACAGGCTGCCGATCCGGGCACCGGTCATGCCGGGTTCGTAATCCTCCAGCAGCGCGTCGTAAAGGTCCCCGCCATCGGCGATGGCAGCGGCCTCCTCGCGCTTGAGCATCAGCACCTGATCCAGCGTCGGCAGAAAATCCTCCGGCGCGTCCTTGGCGCGCGCCTCTGCCCAGATGCCCTGGGACAAGGATGTCAGCCGCGCCAGTTCGGCCGCCAGCCGCGCCGGCACCCGACTGGTGCGCTGGAAGTCGCGGGTGATCAGCTGGATCGCGCGCCGTTCCGCAGGAGTCTGGGGCTGAGCCGCATCCAGCCACTCGCCGATGCGGGGATCGGTGCGCCGCTCGTGCAGGACCTCCTCCATGGCGCCCATTTCTTCGGCACGCTGTTCGGCGGCGCCGCGCGGCATCACCGTTTCCTGGTCCCAGCCAAGACGCTCGGCCACCGAGGACAGGGCTTCGGTCTGGCGTTGAAAGGCCAGCAGGTCGCTCAGGGCGCTCATCGCGTCACTCCTCGGATCGATGTCTCAACGGGATAACGGGCGTGATGGCGCGCCCGCAGGATCAGGGCGAACAGGGCCACCGCGCCCAGCTGGTGCGTCAGCGCCAGGTGCAGCGGCGCGGCGTGCATCACGTTCAGGATGCCCAGCCCGATCTGCGCGGCCATGGCCACGATCATCACGGTAAAGGCCCCGCGCGTCACGGGATGGGGAGAGCGGCGCGCCCGCAGCCACACGACCACCGCAAAGATCGCCAGCAGATAGCCGGTCATGCGGTGGATGAACTGCACAAGGGCGGGGTTCTCGAAGAAATTGCGCCAGCCCAGGGCGGTGTCCCAGATGGCCGCGGGAATCCATTCGCCGCCCATCGTGGGCCAGCCGGTATAGGTGCGGCCGGCATCGATCCCGGCCACAAGGGCGCCCAGAAGGATCTGAAGAAAGGTCAGGTGCAGAAGGCCGGTGGACATGGAGAACAGCTTGGCCTCGCCCGCCCGGCGGGCGCGCAGAAGCTCCGCCTCGCTCCGCGACAGTTGCAGTGCATACCAGGTGATCAGGCCCAGGATCACGAAGGCGATGCCCAGGTGCGTCGCCAGACGATAAGAGGCCACCCGCACCATGCCCTCGGTCAGGCCCGAGCTGACCATCCACCAGCCGATCGCGCCCTGCAATCCCCCCAGCGCCCCCAGTCCCAGCAGGCGCGGCACCCAGCCTGTCGGAATGCGGTTCGTCAGCCAGAAGAACAGAAAGCCCAGCGCCCAGACAAGGCCTACCACGCGGCCCAGCAGCCGGTGCCCCCATTCCCAATAATAGATGTAGTGGAACTCGGACAGGGACATGCCCCGGTTGACCTCCTGGTACTGCGGGATCTGGCGATAGGCGTCGAACTCGCGCTGCCAGTCGGCGGCGTTCAACGGCGGGATGGTTCCGGTGACGGGGGCCCATTCGGTGATGGACAGGCCCGACCCGGTCAGCCGGGTGGCGCCGCCCACGGCGATCATCGCCAGGACCAGGACGAACAGCACCATCAACCACAGCCGGATCGCGCGACGTGCGCCCTTGGGGCGCGCGTCGATCATGCCGGTCGTCTGGACGGCGCGGGCGGCCTGCGGGTCCGAGACTTCCTGAAAGACAGGGCGCTTGGCCATCGCATTCTCCTTTTTCGCGGCGGAGGTTAGGGGGACCCTAGCGGCGGGTCAACTGCCGCAGGACCCCGTGCAGGATGCGCACGTCGCCACGCGTCAGCGTCAGACGCGACCACATGTTGCGCATGTTCAGCCGCATGGAGGCGGCCTTGGATTCAGGAAAGAAAAAGCCCGCTTCGGCCAGCTTTTCATCATAATGGTCGCCCAGCCGCTCGATCTCGATCCGGTCGGCAAGCTCTTCGGCCTCGCTGCGGCGGGCATGGGGGGCGGGTTCGGGCGGCAGGATGTCGCGGCCATATTCATAGCCCATCAGCAGCACCGCCTGCGCGAGGTTCAGCGACGGAAAGTCCGGGTTTACCGGCACCGTCACGATGGCGTTGGCGCGCGCGATGTCGTCATTTTCCAGCCCGGTCCGTTCCGGCCCAAAGATGATCGCGCTGCGTCCCTGACGGGTCCGCGTGTCGGCCATTGCCGTTTCCGGGGTAAAGACGGGTTTGGTCAGTTCGCGGCCGCGGGCGGTCGTTGCATAGGCATATTCGACCCCCTCCATCGCCTCGGCCAGCGTGGGATAGACACGGGCCTGGTCCAGAACCCGTCCGGCCGCGCCCGAAGCCATCGCCACCGCCTTGGGATTGGGCCAGCCGTCGCGCGGGTCGACCAGCCGCATCTCGGTCAGGCCGAAATTCAGCATGGCGCGGGCGGCGGCGCCAATGTTTTCGCCCATCTGGGGGCGCACAAGGATGATTACGGGATGGCGGTCGGTCTGCATGTGCGCGCAATAGTCCGTCTGGCGGCGGGCGGCAAGCTGCGCTATCTGCGACATAAAGGAGACGCGCATGACCGATGCCCCGCAACTCTATCTGATGACGCCCGCCGGGGCGCAAGCCTCGGCCCTGGGACCGCTACTGGCCGAGGTGATGGACCGCTTTCCGCCGTCCTGCCTGCGCATACGCGGCGGCGGGGAAGAGGACGAACTGGGGCGCCTGGCCGACCTGGCGCGCGAGATCGCCCATGCCCGCGACGTGGCGGTCGTGATCGACGATCACGTCAAGCTGGCGCAACGGCACGGGCTGGACGGGGTGCACCTGACGGACGGCGCGCGCAGCGTGCGCTATGCGCGCAAGGAACTGGGCGATGATGCGATCGTCGGCGCCTTTTGCGGCAACTCGCGCCATGACGGGATGACGGCGGCGGAACACGGCGCCGACTATGTGGCCTTTGGCCCCGCCAGCGAATCTCTTCTTTATCGCGGAGAGCCTGCCCCCCTGGAGCTGTTCGAGTGGTGGTCTGAAATGATCGAGGTCCCGGTCGTGGCCGAAGGTTCGATCACCCGCGACCTGATCGGCCAGCTGTCGCCCGTCGCTGATTTCATCGCGCTTGGCCCCGAAATCTGGACTCAGGACGATCCGCTGGACGCCCTCGTCCAGCTGTGGGGCTGACCCGCGGCTAAAGCAGTACGGGCGTCCGGTCGCCGGCCGCAAAGCGCCGCAGCACCGCCGGGTAAAGGCGGTGCTCCTGTACAAGGACACGGGCCGCCAGACTGTCAGCCGTGTCGTCGGGCAGGACCGGCACCCGCGCCTGACCCAGCAGCGGGCCGGCGTCCAGTTCGGGCGTGACCAGGTGCACCGTCGCCCCGGCCTCGGCATCTCCTGCCTCGATCGCGCGCGCATGGCTATTCAGGCCAGGATATTTCGGCAGCAGGGAAGGATGGATGTTCAGCATCCGGCCCGCAAACCGCTGGACAAAATCGGGCGTCAGGATGCGCATGAAGCCGGCCAGGCAGAGAATGTCCGGCCGGGCAGCCATCAGCGGTTCCAGCAAGGCGGCCTCGAAACCGGCGCGGTCGCGGGGAAAGGCGCGGTGATCCACGGCGGTCGTGGGGACACCACGTTCGGCCGCCCGCGCCAGCCCCGCCGCGCCGGGATCATTCGAGGCGACCAGAACCGGGCGTGCCGGGTGATCGCCGGTCATGTCCTCGACCAGCCGCAGCATGTTCGAACCGCCGCCGGAAATCAGGATGGCAACGCGTGTCACGCAAGCATGCCGGAATAGCGGATGCCCGCGCCCGGAGTCACGGTGCCGATGTGGTGCACCGTTTCCCCCTGCCCAGCCAGCAGATCGGCCAGCGCCTCGGCGCGATCGGCGGCAACGACCAGGATCATGCCGATGCCGCTGTTGAAGGTCTTGAGCATTTCCGCCTGCTCGATCCCCCCGGCCTGGGCCAGCCAGCGGAAGACCGGCGGCAGTTGCCACGTGGCCAGGTCGATGTCGGCGCCCAGATCACGGGGCAGGACACGCGGCAGGTTCTCGGTCAGCCCGCCGCCCGTGATATGGGCCAGCGCATGGACACCCCCTGCCCGGATCGCCGCCAGCGCGGGCTTGACGTAAAGCCGCGTCGGAACCAGCAGCGCCTGTCCCAGGCTCGTGTCGGCAAAGGGTGCCGCATCGTTCCAGCCCAGGCCCGCATGTTCGGCAACCTTGCGCACCAGCGAATAGCCGTTGGAATGCACGCCGTCCGAGGCCAGGCCCAGCAGGACATCGCCTGCCGCGACCCCGGCCGGCAGCGCCGTGCCCCGCTGCATTGCGCCGACGGCAAAGCCCGCAAGGTCGAAATCGCCGTCGTGGTACATGCCGGGCATTTCAGCGGTTTCGCCGCCGATCAGGGCACAGCCGGCCGCCTGGCAACCTCGGGCGATACCTTCGACCACGCGCGCCCCTTCGTCCACCGACAGCTTGCCTGTCGCGAAATAGTCCAGGAAGAACAGCGGTTCGGCCCCCTGGCACACCAGGTCGTTCACGCACATCGCGACCAGGTCCTGACCCAGCCCGTCCAGATGGCCGGTATCGATGCCGATACGCAGTTTGGTCCCGACGCCATCGGTCGCAGCCACCAGCACCGGATCGTCGTAACCGGCCGCCTTCAGGTCGAACAGCGCGCCAAAGCCGCCCAGGGCATCCATGACCCCCGGACGCGCGGTCGCGGCCGCGGCAGGTTTGATACGCTCGACCAGCGCGTTTCCGGCGTCGATATCGACCCCCGCATCGCGATAGCTGATCCCGTTCTTCGTCATGGCGGCCCCCGGCTGATGTCGGCCCCCCGATAGCCGAAGCCTGTCGCCGGAGCAACGCCCAAGCTTGACCTGCGCGGCCACGGGCATTACGCAAGGCACTGCTGCGGGGGCCTGTAGCTCAATTGGTCAGAGCAGGGCGCTCATAACGCCTTGGTTGCGGGTTCAAGTCCTGCCGGGCCTACCATTCCCCGTGCAACAGCCTGTGCAGGTCCCCGCCCCGCGGATGTCTGCACGGATCACAGCCGGGTTCGGGCGACGATGCGGACGGAACCCCATTTCCGGCCTAGCTGCCTTGTCTCGCGCAGAGAGCCCGCGAAGGATCCTAGTCGCGGCAGGCTGATCCGTCTGGTCTGTCCCTCGTCGTCGGACAAGAGGCGTGCCGTGCATGTGCAGCACTGCACCGTCCTGTTTCTGGGCGCCCTCTTCATGCCTTATCCCTGCAGCGCACGACATGCGTTGCGGTGGTGGTGCCGGATGAGTCGTCCAGTCACGCGGAACGCGTCGCCGCCCTACGTTTCCTCGAACAAGGGCAAGGTCGCCAGCCGAAGGCCTTCCTCCGTCAGGAAATCGAAGTGACGGCCCAGGTTGCGGATCACGCGGTCCTGCTCGGCGATGGCCATGCCGCGCTTGCGGAGGATGGCGGCCTCGTGGCGCGGCGTGTCATTGTTGCCGGAATGCGTGACGATGCACGGAAAATGCGGATCGGTCACCGCCACCAGATGATGCGGGATCTTGTAGTGACCATAATCGAAGATCGTGCGGGTGTTCTGCCGGATCGCCGCGCCTGCACTGAAGAACGGGCTGTACCAATCGTAGATGCCCTTGGTCGGACCGTCCGTGACACAGTAATAGATCGATGGAAAACTGACCGCGAAATTGGCGTTCCGCCACATGCCAAAGGCATGTCGGCGCAGCCGACGGATATAGTCCCTGGACACGCAATCGTCGTCATCCAGCCGGAACTGGATCGTGTCGGCCATCTCGATGTCGGTTTCGGCAAAGAACTGCAGCAGCGCATCGGACACATGCATCGGGGGCACGAACCGCAGGACGACCTGCTTTACTTCGGCGCACATGGCTTCGAGTTCAGCACGATAAATATCCGGCATCCGGTCCGAGGCGATGACCAGAAACGTGAAGTTCTGGTCCGACTGGCTGCTCATGGAGCGGAGCGTCAGATGCTCGAAGGTGGCAAGTCGTGCCTCCATTCGCTCTGGAGCGAACAGTTCCAGCGCCTTGGCCTCATAGATCGCCTCCAGCTGGTCATCAGCAACGCCTCTGTAGGCCTTCCAGTCGCCGCACCCGATCATCGAGAAGCGGCAGACGCCGACGATCCGCCTAGCCAGCTTCATCATTATGTTCCACCGGGCAGACTGGCCGTGCTCTTATCCTCCCGTCTGGGAGGAAGATTACCACTGGCTGCAGTGTGCGTTACTGGAAACGCCATGCAGTCATGCTGCATCACGCCAAGTGCGGATGCTTGCGCGACATTGGTTTTCTGAACGATGCCGTTGTCTGTCCTGCGCCGGACCTGTCCGATTTTCCAGGGGTCTGGGCCAAGGGAAAGGATTTTGCCAAGGCTGCGACGTGGCGCACCGGCAAGAGGGTGACGCAGCCCCTGACGGGGAAGCCCACCCCCACCCGACGAGTTGAGGGACGGCATCTGTGGGGCGGTGTATATTTCGGACATTTCGGCCATTTCATCACCGAAACCATCTCGCGGCTCTGGGCGCGCGATCTTGACGCCTATGACAGCGTGGTGTTCGTGCCCCGGCATGGCAAGCTGAACGATTTCACCGCGTACCAGAAGGAGGTGATCGACCTGTTTCTGAAGGACTATCGTATCCAGATCGTCCGCGAACCTACCGAGTTTGAAGAACTGATCGTTCCCGGACAGGGATTTGGCCTTGGCGCGATCTCTTCGGGCACGCCCGAGTTCCGGGATCTGGTCAGAAAGGTGATGGCTGATGTCGAACCCGAGGGTCCCGAAAAGATCTATGTCTCCCGCACGCGCTTTTCCGGCAAGGGCGGGATCATCGGGGAAAAATACCTTGAAGCCAACATGGCCGCCCAGGGTTATATCCCCATCTACCCGGAAAAGATGTCGATCATGAAGCAGTTGTCTGTGATGAAGGCGGCGCGAAAGATCGTGGGGCTCGACAGTTCGGCATTCCACCTGCTGGGGTTCGTTGCCACGGCGCAGCAGGATGCGTGCCTGATCCTCAGGCGCAACCACCTGGCCTACAGGCACATTGCCGATCACATCGCCGGTTTTACCGGAAAAGAACCGGCCGTGGTGGATGCCGTGGTGGCGGACTGGATGCCCGATACCCAGAAAATGGCCGACCATGTCAGCTGGGGCGAACTGGATGAAAAGGCCGTCGTTGCGAGACTGGATGCACTGGGATTTCTGGAGGACGCGGGCAGGTGGACCTACATGACGGATCAGGATTTCGCAGAGGGAACCACATGGTCCGAGGCGCGCCACAAGGAGAGGCTGGTGCGACGTCCGGCCGCTGCCTTGGCCGCGCAGTGAACACGTGCACTTCACCCGCCTGTCGGCACTGCCAGGACGGAACGGAACGGTGACCTTCACAAAGACAGCGCGAACCACCAAGCTGTCCCGCATGGCAAGCCGAGGTCGACGAGATCCGTCAGGACAAGTACTCTTGGCGCCGCTGGCTCGGACAGGGGCTCATGATTGCAGGCTGCCTACAGCAGTGGTGTCATGATTATTGACCAGCACCATGCGCCTTGAGTGTCAGCAAACAATGACCTGGCATGGACGTGCGGAGCTATGGGGGCTCGCATCATTCCGATGCGGTCGAAACGCGATGACCTAGGCCAACAACATTCCCACCAGAGCCAAGATCATCACGACGCCGGTCGTGATGACAATCTTGAGCCGCATGTCCTTCCCCGATGTCCGCCGGTCATGTCCAAAACTGATGTGCTGGAAGGCCGAGGGGATATTCGGCCCTTCGTAACTGTCACTGTGCCGATTGTGGTCAATCATTTGCCCAAAGACCTTCCTGCCCGATACATGGCAGGCATTATGATCCTTTGGCGGTCCAACCGGCAACTTGGCTTTTTCTGCAAGTTTTTGACAAATGCGCTGCACCGGCGAACGCCCAGAGACTGCGGTCGGGAAGCTTGCAGGATCCGCTGCGGCATGATCCACGGACGAGGCGTTTTTCGTGCAGGCTGGACATCAGCATGCCAGGATCAGGGCGATTGGCGCCTTGAACACGCACATCCTCGCCGCCGTCATCGTCGCGATGCGCCATCTTTCGGGAACATCGGCAGAAACTGCCGGTTAAATCACTGCCAGCAGCGAAAGGAGCCAGAAAGATGAGCGACGATCCCAATCCAGATCAAGTTCCCCCAGATGCACCGGGAGCAGGCGAAAATATCTGCCGCGAGTGCGAAGGCAGCGGGCGCGTGGATGGCAAGGAGTGCCCCGAATGCGGCGGCACCGGCAAGGTGACCACCGGGATCGGCGGCGGCTGACTTCTGGTCGATTCTGGCGCAGATTGACCGGGTCCAAGGGTCACGGCTCATTCTCGCGTCATAGCCGGAACATGACGGCTGCGGCGAGGAAGATCTTGGGGCAGCTGTCATCGCGGGTGGCGCCCCATGAGGCGGATCAGAAAACGGTCCGGGGACTGTGTTCCCGACGATTGGCCGGTCCTTTGGTTGTCCGAACATGATCTCGATCCTGTTGCGGCGTTCGGAGCGGCGGTTGTCATGCTTGACAGGCTTGCCGCGCGACTTCCGGCCAGGGATGCAGGGCTTTATCCCCTGTCTTTCAACGCATCCCTGAACCGATCAGCGTCCTGGCCCCGGTC
>VGDE01000123.1 GCA_016869875.1 Alphaproteobacteria bacterium | reverse complement strand
CGCGGATGGCCAAGAGGAAACGCTCAAAGAACGCCCACTCGTCGTCCGACATCAGGTCTCGTGCCAAGCTGGTCTCCATTGCAGATGCCAGCTTGAATCATGATCAGCGCGACCTGTGTATCCCTTTCGTCAACACGGCCTAATCTGGCACACTTCATCTGAGAAAAGTGGAAAGCGCTTTCTTCAGGCAGATTGGTTTGTGAACAGCCTTCCCGTTCTTCCTCTTTGGTCAGTCACCGGCACCGCAACATGGACAGCAGGAGCAGAAAGTTTCTTCGCTGGTCATTCTCAATCCCAAGGCGTCCATCAGAAACCATCACTGCCGGGCATCACAATGCGCCAGACATCCTGATGTGAATCAAGGTTCATGCGCAACTGGCCGCCATACCGCACGAACCGGACATGGCCTTCTCCTTGCTGAAATACGTGAACCGAGCCTTCAGCAGAACTCCCGGCTGCCAGGAACCCAAATTCTGAACCGCAGCCCGCACCTGGCTCGCGCAGGGGATCACGTCCGGTGCTGGCCTTTGTCAGTGGCGAAATTGTCTGAGGATCACGGCTCCGGAAGCCAGATCAGAAAGGCGGACGCACTGGTCCTGCTCCAGACCCGGGTCGACCGGATGCAGCCTCTGGACCGGCCGACATGTAGCTGCGACCGTTGGGTTGACCGGATCATTGCCCACAGGAAAAGCCGGTTTATCGATAGTGGATGTCTTGCCCCTCTGCTTCCCGAAAGTGGGTGAAGCAATGGTAGCGGAGGAGGGACTCGAACCCCCGACACGCGGATTATGATTCCGCTGCTCTAACCAACTGAGCTACTCCGCCACGGAGTGCAGGCGATTTACGAAGAAGCGCCGGAAGCGTCAAGCGCTTTTTCGAGGCTTTTCCGCCGATCCGCCCGCAGGCGCGGACGGCCGATTTTCTTGGGCGGTCACTAAGCTGCGCCATGTCCCGGACGGGGCGCGGCGGCACCCAGTCGAGGCGGAATTGCCTGCATGATGCCGGTGCCGCGGGCTCAGGCCCGCGCCTTGACGACCTGCAAGAGCGGCATGACATCCGACATGTCAGGCCCGTGCGCCTGTCCCGTGACCGCCTTGCGCAGCGGCATGAACAGGCCCTTGCCCTTGCGGCCGGTGGCCTCCTTCACGCGGGCGGTCCATTCGCCCCAGGTGGCGTCGGTGAAGGGCGCCTCCGGCAGCAGGGTCATCGCCTGAGCCACGAACTCGGCATCCTCGGGATCGATCTGGGGCTCGGCCCCTTCGCTGAAGATGCGCCACCAGTCGGCCAGATCCTCCAGCCGGGTGATGTTCTGCGAAGCGACGCGCCAGAAGCGTTCGGCCAGATCGTCCGGCACCCCAAGCGCCGCGATTCGGTCGCGCACGGCCTCAAAGGGCAGCGCCTGGTTCCGTTCCCGCGTCAGGGGCCACAGGTCGTCGGCGTCGAACTTGGTGGGCGAGGCACCGAACTGCGACAGATCGAACGCTTCGGCCAGTTCGTCCAGCGAGGCCAACGCGACCGGAACGCCCGACCCCAGCCGCGCCATCAGCGAGATCAGCGCCTCGGGCGCGACACCGCCTTCGCGCAGGTCCTTCAGCGACAATGCTCCGATACGCTTGGACAATTCCTCGCCCTTGGCACCGGTCAGCAGCGAATGGTGCGCGAACGCGGGGGGCGTGCCGCCGATCGCCTGGATGATCTGGATCTGGGTTGCCGTGTTCGTCACGTGGTCCGAACCGCGCACGATGTTCGTGACACCCATGTCCGTGTCATCCACGCTGCTGGCAAAGGTATAGAGCACCTGCCCGTCGGCACGGATCAGAACCGGGTCGCTGACCGAAGCCGCGTCGATCGAGATGTCGCCCAGGATCCCGTCGGTCCACTCGATCCGGCTCTGGTCCAGCTGGAAGCGCCAATAGCCCTCGCGCCCCTCGGCCCGCAGACGCTCCTTGTCCGCCTCCGACAGGCTCAGGCCCGTGCGGTCATAGACCGGGGGCTTGCCCATGTTCAGCTGCTTCTTGCGCTTGAGGTCCAGTTCGGTCGGCGTCTCGAAGACCTCGTACAGACGGCCCGAGGCGCGCAGCTTGTCCGCCTCCTCGCGATAGCGGTCCAGGCGCAGCGACTGGCGCTCGACCCGGTCCCAGTGCAGACCCAGCCAGTCCAGGTCGCGCTTGATGCCCTCGACATACTCCTCCTTGCTGCGCTCCTGATCGGTGTCGTCCAGGCGCAGGATGAAGGTGCCGCCGGTCTTGCGGGCGATCAGATAGTTGAACAGCGCGGTGCGCAGGTTGCCCACATGGATGTGGCCGGTGGGCGATGGCGCGAAACGGGTGATGGTCATGGGGCGTCTCCTGTTGGTGTTGCTCTTTCACAGGCAGCGGTTTTTGTCCATATCGGGGGGGCAATGCAGGAGGCGCGGAATGAGTGACTGGGACAGGATGACGGCCCCCGACGCGGCCGAGATGGAGACGATGGCCCATACGGCCCTCGACGGCCTGCCGGCCGAGTTCCGCGAAGCGGCCGCGCAGGTCGCGATCCGCGTGGCCGAGTTCGCCCCCGAGGATGTTCTGGACGAATTGCAGATCGACGACCCGTTCGAACTGACGGGCCTCTACGACGGCGTTCCTCTGACCGAGAAATCGGTGGCGGACCAGCCCGGCCAGCCCGACATCATCTGGCTGTTCCGGCGTCCCATCCTGGACGAATGGGCCTCGCGCGGGGACGTGACCCTGGGCGAACTGGTGGTGCATGTCGTCACGCACGAGATGGCCCATCATTTCGGCTGGTCCGACGACGACATCGCGCGCATCGACAGGTGGTGGGAATGAGCGGCCAGGTCCCGATCCTGACGGTCACGCTGAACCCGGCGCTGGACCTGTCCACGGCGGCCGATGCGGTGGTGCCCGATCTCAAGCTGCGCTGCGACAAGCCGGTGGTCGATCCGGGCGGCGGCGGCATCAATGTCAGCCGCGCCATCAAGATCATCGGCGGCCAGTCCACGGCGATGGTTGCTCTGGGCGGCGCCACCGGCACGCGTCTGGCCGACATGCTGAAGGCCGCGGGCCTGTCGGTCCTCCGCCTGACGGCGCCGGGTGAAACGCGCCAGTCGCTGGCCGTCACCGACCGCGCGACCGGAGGGCAGTATCGCTTTGTCCTGCCGGGCCCAGAATGGCACATGACGCAGGTGACCACCGCGATGGCCGCCATCGCCGAGGCCGCCCTGGCCGGGGGCTGGGTCGTCGTTTCCGGCTCGAACCCGCCGGGTGTCGCACCGGGCTTCGAGCAGATGCTGACCGTGCGCCTGAAGGACGGGCGCGCCAAGCTGCTGGTGGACACCTCGGGCGAGGCGCTGCGGGCATTGGCAGGGTCCTCGATCCCGGTGGACGTGCTGCGCATGGACAGCCACGAAGCCGAGGGCCTAGCGGGCCGGCCCCTGCCCTCGCGCCAGGACAGCGCCGGGTTCGCAGCCGGTCTGGTGCAGGGCGGTGCGGCAGGCATGGTGATCGTCGCGCGCGGCGCCGACGGCTCGGTCATCGCCGGTCCGGACGGGGCTTGGCACGCCGAGGCGGCCGGGGTGAACGTGGTCAGCGCGGTGGGCGCGGGCGACAGTTTCGTGGCCGGTTTCGTGCTGGCGATGGCGCGGGGCTGGCCGGCCCAGGAGGCGCTGGCCCTTGGCACCGCCGCGGCATCGGCTGCCGTGATGACCCCAGCCACCGAGCTCTGCCGCGCCGACGATGTCCGCCACTTCTATTCGCAGCGCGTGATCACCCGCCTCTAGGCGCGGGGCCGTCTTCAGGCCAACCCACCAGCCTGAGGACGGCCGCTGTGGGACGGGCAATCGGCAGGGAAAGGATCGGGACGGAATGCGACTTCCGGCCTCCAGGCATCGTTCCCACGCCAGGCATGGCAGCGCGAAGTGGATGTTGATCAGGACGGGAACACCCCCGGCGCAGGTCAAGCTTCGGGGCCTGAGAGAAGTCAGCGGATGGTTCAGGAGAAGACCGGCTCGCGGCACTTGTTAGCCGCGAAGTGTCTGTGCCGGTTGGTCAGGCGGGGGCACTGGACCGAAGTTCAGCCCAGCACCCGAGCCGCGCCCGTGCCGAGGGAAAAACGCCTCTCTCCGGACATGAAAAAAGGCCGTTCCTTGGAACGGCCCTGATCCAGTCGATGCGACGGGTGTTCAGGCGGCTTCGGCCTCTTCGGCGGCCATGCGGCGTTCGCTTTCCTCGCGCGACAGGGCAACAGAGGTCCGCACGCCCTTGGACACGAATTCCATCAGGCCCTTGACCACCCGCTCGTTCGGGTCGATCCCGGCACAGGACAGCACCTCGCGCCCGTCGCGCGAGCGTGCCCACCGGGCGATCTGTTCCGGGCCGTTGCCGTATTTCTTGTCATCCGCAATGGCATCATCCAAAGCCGCCAGAACCACCGCTGCAAACAGCTTGCGGGCCCGCTGGCCCTGTTCGAAATTGAAAGCCGAGCCGTCAACAAAATCGCGCATCTTGTTCGTCCATCTCTTGCGGTCCCGCCAGCCGACAGGACCTTATGGGAAAACTTGGCGCTTTCCCTGTTTCTTGAATCCGTTTCTCCGACGGTGTCGCCTGCCTTAGCCTTTTGCGGCGGCGATTCGATATGCCCTACGCCGCATGTCAGCCATGTTCTTACTGCATATCCCCCAAATTCGGGAAAAAACTGTCCCGAACCGGCCTGTACAGCAGGTGATTTTCGTCAAAGTCGCCTTGACAACGCCGCAGATGCGATCTGGTTGCCTCAAGGCGCAGCTCTCGATATAGGGGCGGCACAGAACCGTTCAACGCCCCCGAACGGTTGGATTCCCACAATCGCACGAGACCCATCCCCATGCCCAAGATCAACGGCAATGAAATCCGCCCCGGCAACGTGCTGGAGCATGACGGGGGCCTCTGGGCCGCCGTGAAGGTCAGCCATGTCAAGCCCGGCAAGGGCGGCGCCTTTGCCCAGGTCGAGATGAAGAACCTGCGCGACGGCCGCAAGCTGAACGAGCGTTTTCGCAGCGAAGACAAGGTCGAGCGCGTCCGCCTGGACCAGAAGGACCAGCAATTCCTCTATGAATCCGACGGCAAGCTGGTCTTCATGGACAGCGAGACCTTTGAACAGACCGAACTGGATGCCGAACTGCTGGGCGACCGCCGTCCCTTCCTGCAGGACGGCATGACGGCGACGATCGAATATTACGGCGAAGAGGCGCTGTCGGTGTCGATCCCGCAAAAGGTCACCTGCACCGTCGCGGAAACCGAGCCGGTCGTGAAAGGCCAGACCGCGGCCAACAGCTACAAGCCCGCGATCCTGGACAACGGCGTGCGCATCATGATCCCGCCCTTCGTGGGCGAGGGCGAGGCGATCATCGTCAACACCGAGGTCTTCGAATACAGCGAACGCGCCTGATCCCTGCGCTCTTGTTGAAACAGCCTCACGCCCCGCGCAACAACGCGCGGGGCGTTTTCCTGCCGGGTGATCCATGACGCGCGCCTTCATGAACCTCATCGGACGCATCCTGATCGCCGCCCTGTTTCTGGGCGGGGCGTTCCAGAAGCTGTCCGATCCGACGCCCTCCGTCCGGATGATCGCCAGTCTGGGCCTGCCTTCGGCTCTGGTCTGGGCGGTGGCTGCCTTCAACCTGGTTGCCGGGCTGGCGCTGATCCTTGGGCCGCGGGTGCGGCTCTGGGCCTTCGTGCTGGCAGCCTATTGCATCGGCACAAGCTGGTTTCACTGGCAGCTGCGCGCCGATCCCTGGCAGATGACGATCGTGGTGAAGAACTGGGCAATCGCTGGCGGGCTGCTGATCCTGGCAGCCGAAGGACCGGGCCGGCTGGTGCGCTGGCGCTAGTCAAAAAGGCTCAGCTGCGCGTCGTCCCCCTGATCCTGATCAAAGCCCGACAGCGTGATCCCCAGAAGCCGCGCCCCGCGAGGGTCCGGAAGCACCGCCGTCGCCAGGTCCTGCGCGATCGTCAGCATCTCGGCCTGGGACGCGACGGCATGGCCAAGGCTGCGGGCCCGCGTGATCTGCTGAAAGTCCGCAAACTTGACCTTCAGCGTCACCGTGCGTCCCCGCAACTCGTGCCGTGCCACGGCCGCCCAGACCTTGGCTGCCAGGGGCACCAGCGCCTCAAAGGCCTGATCCAGCGTCATCAGGTCGGCGGAATAGGTGTTCTCGGCTCCCACCGACTTGCGGATCCGGTCGGGACTGACCCGCCGATGGTCGATCCCGCGCGAGATGTTCCAGTAATAGCGCCCCGACTTGCCAAAACGGCGCGTCAGGAACTCCAGGTCCTGCGCCCGCAGGTCGGCGCCCGTATGGATGCCCATGGCCTGCATCTTGGCGGCCGTCGCCGGGCCGATGCCGTGGAACTTGCCCACCGGCAGGGACAGCACGAATTCCGGACCCCGGTCGGGCGTGATGACGCACAAGCCGTCCGGCTTGTTCTGATCGGACGCCAGCTTGGCCAGGAACTTGTTGTAGCTGACGCCCGCGCTGGCGGTCAGCTGCGTGTCCTTGCGGATGCGGGCGCGGATCGCCTTGGCCACCTGCGTGGCGGTCTGGCCCGGCGCCAGGTGGTCGGTCACGTCCAGATAGGCCTCGTCCAGCGACAATGGCTCGACCAGCGGCGTGTGTTCGTGAAAGATCTCGCGGATCTGCTGGCTGACGGCGCGATACACGTCAAAGCGGTGGCGCACGAAGATCAGGTCGGGGCAGAGCCGCGCCGCGGTCATCGAGGGCATCGCCGACCGGACGCCATAAACCCGTGCCTCGTAACTGGCGGCCGCCACCACGCCTCGTGCCGCCGATCCCCCCACCGCGACCGGCTTGCCCCGCAACTCGGGATGGTCGCGCTGCTCGACGGAGGCGAAAAACGCATCCATGTCGATATGGATGATCTTGCGCAGGCCGGGCTCCGGCTGCGCATCAGACGTCATGCGGGCGACAGCCGCGCCTCGCCCGCCTGCATGCCGGGTGCGACGCGGTCATGGCGGACATGGGCAATCGCCTGCCCGCCCGATTGCGTGAAGAGCGTGCCGACCTCGCGTCCGTCGGAGGTGATGACCGTGCCCAAGGGGGCTGCCCCGTCGATCCGCAGCACCTGCAGGCCCTTGCGCAACTCTGTCTTGTGCTTCATCCGGGCCGTGACCTCTTGCCCCACATAGCAGCCCTTGCGGAAATCGACGCCATGCAGGCGCTCGAAACCCGCTTCGAGGATATAGGTTTCGTTCGGGATCAGCTCGACCCCCGTTTCGGGAATGCAATGGGCTACGCGGACGGCATCCCAGTCCGTGCCGTCATCCCCCTGCCCGCCATACAGCCGCCAGCCCAGGGCCGCGTGGCGCGGGTCGGGCACGGCACCCTCCGGCGCGGGTCCCGTGCCACGGGCGACGGTCATGCCGGTCATCTCCAGCGCCACGCGCGACCGCAGCTTGTACATCGACAGCCGCCGCAGCAGGTCGGGGGCCAGGGCCGCGTCCACGTCGATCAGCAGCGCGTCCCCATCCGGCACCACCAGGAAATCGGCCAGATACTTGCCCTGCGGCGTCAGGATGGCGGCCCAGCAGGGCGCGCGGCTGACATCGTTCGTGACAAGCCCCTGCAGGAAGGTCACGCGGTCCTCTCCGGTCAGGCGGATGATCTGGCGGGTCATTCATGCTCTCCGAACTGCAATGCGACAAGGCGGGCATAAGAGCCGCCCTTGGCCATCAACTGGTCATGGCTGCCTTCCTCGACAACCCTGCCCGCTTCCAGAACGACGATCTTGTCGGCATTGCGGATGGTGGACAGGCGGTGCGCGATGACCAGCGTGGTGCGGCCCGCCGACAGCCTGTCCAGCGCGTCCTGGACCAAACGCTCGCTGGCGGTGTCAAGCGCGCTGGTCGCCTCGTCCAGCAAAAGGACGGGCGCATCGCGCAGCAGCGCGCGGGCAATGGCCACGCGCTGGCGCTGGCCACCTGACAGGGATGACCCGCGCGGCCCCACCGGGCTGTCCAGATCACGCGTCTCGTCCAGGAAATCCGTCACATGCGCCGCCTTCAGCGCGGCCTGCAGCTCGGTCTCCGAGGCAGAGGGCCGGCCCATCAGGATGTTGTCGCGCAGGCTTTCATCAAACAGCGCCGACTCCTGCGCCACGGTGGAAAACTGGTCGCGCAGGATGCCGAGGTCGTAATCCGACACCGGCGCGCCACCCAGCAGGACCCGGCCCCGGTCCGGGTCCACCATGCGCGTCAGAAGGTTGAAGACGGTGGACTTTCCCGCCCCCGACGGTCCCACCAGCGCAGTCGTCTGCCCCGCCGCCGCCGTAAAGGACAGTCCGTGCAGAACGGTTTGCCCGTCATAGGACAACCACACATCTTCCAGCCGAATCTCCGTCGTCTCGGGCGCAGCCGTGCGCGGACCCGACAGGACCGAGGGGCGGGTGTCAAAGACCTGGTAGATGCGCTCGAGGCTGGCGGCTGCCGTTTGCCATGTGCCCGCCAGACCGCCCAGGCGGCGCATCGGCTGGAAGGCCAGCGCAAGCGCGGTGAAGAAGGCCATGAAATCGCCCACGCTGCGGTCGCCCTCCATCACCTCGCGCCCGCCCAGGGCCAGCACGGCGACAAAGCCGATGCCGGTCACGATGTCGGTCAGCGCGGGGATCACGCTCGAAGTCGCGGCCACCTTGGTTTCGGCCTGCCGGATGCGGCCCACGATGGCGGCAAAGCGTTCCGTCTGCGCAGCCTCGGCCCGGTTCAGCCGGATCGAGGCAATGCCGTGCAGCACCTCGTCCAGCCGCGTCGCCCGCAGGCTGGCATTGGCCCGGTTCTGGCGCACCTTGCGGCGGATATAGCGCTGCACCAGGGCCGCCGGCATGATCAGGATGGGCGCACCCACCAGCGCGCCCAGGGTCCAGACCGGGTCGATGCTCAGCGCCACGGCGAACAGCATCACCAGCGAGATCGCATCCCGCGTCGCCCCCGTGAGCAGCGTGGCCCAGACCCCCTGCACCGCAATCGTATCGCCCTGGATGCGCTCGATCATGGCGCCGGGAGAGTTGTCGCGGAAAAAGCGGCTGTCCAGCGTCAGGATATGCGCCAGTAGCCGGGTCTGCATCGCCGTCGAAACCGACAGCGATACGCGCGTCAGCAGCGCCCGGCTGGCGATCAGCGTGACGGCGCGCAACAGGAATATCCCGAAGATCGCCGCACCCACCCACCAGATCGCACCGCCCTGCCGGCCGATGAAAACCACGTCGAACAGCGGCTTCAGCATCCAACTGATCAGGGCCAGGGTCGACCCCTCGACCGTCATCAGCGCAAAGGCCAGCAGCATGCTGCCGCGATGCGGACGCAGGTAATCGTCCCACAGTCGGTGCAGCAGGCCCCGCACCTTTTCAGGCGCCGGGGCGGCCGGCACCGGGCTGTCGTGGGCTGTCACGGGACGGACGGGGCTGTCTGGGCGCAGATCCACGGGTGCGTCGGGCCTTTCGCTCACGGGCATGGGAGCCTGTGCGGCCACCATCTCTGGGCCACATCCTTAGCCCTTTCCCGGCCGCGCCTACAAGACCAAGGCCTGACAGCCCGCGCGTCCGGACCCGGTTGACGAGCGTGCGGCGCCGACCTACCGATCCTGCACGATGTGAAGGATATCCCGACATGAGCCTTGCCCCCGGTCATGAACTGATCGCGATCCCCGGCCCCTCTCCGGTGCCCGCGCGCGTGCTGAACGCCGCCCACCGTGCCTCGCCAGACATCTATGCCGAGCCTTTGGCACTTCTGAACCTCGAGGTGATCGCCCGCCTGAAGCGTCTGGCCGGAACGGCCCAGAACCTGGCGCCCTATATCGGCAACGGGCATGCCGGATGGGAGGCCGCGGCCGCCAACCTTTTCGACCCCGGCGATCTGGCGCTGGTGGTGACCTGCGGGCATTTCGGCCGCAGCTGGGCCGAGACGCTGGAAGGCATGGGGGTCAGGGTCGAGCGGCTGGATTTCGGCAACCTGCCTCCTGATCCCCGGCGCCTTGCTGCGCGCCTGGACGCTGACCCCGAAGGCCGTATCCGGGCCGTGGTGCTGTGCCAGACCGACACGGCCAGTA
>VGDE01000122.1 GCA_016869875.1 Alphaproteobacteria bacterium | reverse complement strand
CGATGGCGAAGGACACGGCAACGGCCGCATCGACCGCATTCCCGCCGGCTGCCAGCACCTCTGCGCCGACCTGAGCTGCGCGGGAGTTTTGGGCCGCGATCACGCCCCGTGAGGTTCCTTGTACGGACTTGCGCACGACCTGCGTGCGCGACAGTGATGATCTCATGGCTGGTCTCTCAGCTGGCGGCCTGAAGGGGCTGCTGGTCATAGAGGTGACACTCGACATGCCCGTCAGATGTTGGCACCGGCCAAGGTGCCGTCCGGGAACAGTGCGGCATCACCTTGGCGCAGCGTGGATGGAACGCGCACCCAGAAGGCGGGGCGATCGGGTTGGGATATGCTGCGCCAAGCTGCGTGTCCGGCACTCCCATGTCGGGGTCAGGCGTCAGAACGGAGGCAAGCAACGCCTGCGAGTAGGGGTGGCGCGCCGTTTCGAACAGGGTAGCGACGTCAGCTTCCTCCACGATGCGGCCGAGATACATCACGGCCACACGCGTCGCGAGATGCTCGACCACGGCGAGGTTGTGGCTGATGAACAGGTAGGTCAGCCCGAACTCGGCCCGCAGGTCGGCTAGCAGGTTCAGGATCTGCGACTGCACAGAGACATCCAGCGCCGACGTCGGCTCGTCGCAGATGACGATCTCAGGCTTCATGATGAGGGCCCGCGCAATGGCGACACGCTGCCGCTGGCCGCCGGACATCTGGCTGGGATAGCTGCGGGCAACGCGCGCGGGAAGGCCGACGATGTCCAGCATCTTGTGCAGCTCCCGGTCACGGCTGGCGCTGTCGCCGATGCCGTGGACGCGGAGGGGCAGGGTGATAATGTCCTCGATGCTCTTGCGCGGGTTCAGCGAAGAGTAGGGGTCTTGGAAGATCGGCTGGATGCGGCGCGACAGCGCGATCCGGTCCTGTCCCGCCAGCGTTTGGCCGTCGACCAGAACTTGCCCCTCGCTTGGCGCCTCCAGCCCAAGCAGGATCTTGGCAAGGGTAGACTTGCCGCAACCCGACTCACCGACCAATCCCAGCACCTCGCCCCGCGCGAGGCTGAGAGAGACGTCGTTCAATGCCCGCAAAGGCTTCGGTTTGCCAAATAACCCTTGCTTGATGGTGTAGGTCTTGGAGACGTTCTTCAACTCCAGAACAGGGTTGTTCGTCATGCCGTCACCTCTTCGTGGCGATGTCCGTCGGGATGGACGCAGCGGAATTCGTGTCCGTCCGGCAGCCGGCGCAGCGGAGCTGCAGTGTCGCAGATTGCCACGCGCTGGTCACACCGTCCGCGGAACGGACATCCTGTGACCTCACCCACCAGCGACGGGACAATGCCTGGAATGGTGCCAAGCCGCGCGCCACGCTCGTTGCGTCCGGGAACGGGAATGCAATTGATCAACCCGCGCGTATAAGGATGTGCAGGGTTGCGGAAGATGGCGCTGGCAGGGCCTGTCTCGATCAGTTCGCCCGCATACATGACGGCAACCTTGTCGGCGACACGGGCGACCACGCCCAGGTCATGAGTGATCAGGATCAGCGCCATGTTCATCTCGCGTTGCAGATCCACCAGCAGCCGCAGGATCTGTGCCTGTATAGTCACGTCCAGCGCCGTAGTGGGCTCGTCAGCGATGATCAGTTCCGGCTCGCACATCAGGGCCATGGCAATCATGACGCGCTGACGCAGACCACCCGACAGCTGGTGCGGATACTGCGACAGCCGACTTTCCGCGGCGGTAATCCCCACCTTTTCCAGCAACTCGACAGCGCGGGCGCGGGCCTGCGTGCGGCTGACCCTCTTGTGCAGCAAGAGCGTCTCGGCCAGCTGGTCGCCGATCGTATAGGCCGGGTTCAGCGAGGTCATCGGCTCTTGGAAGATCATCGACATCCGGTCGCCCCGCAACTGGCGCAACTGCCGCCTTGAGGCTTTCTGCAGATCAGTGCCGTCAAAGGTCATCCGAACAGCCTTGCGGCGGATCTTGGGAGCCAGCAACCCCATCAGAGCAAGCGAGGTAAGAGACTTGCCCGAACCGGACTCGCCCACGATGCACAGCGTCTCTCCGCGGTTCAGGTCAAAGTCGATGCCGCGCACGGCGTGCAGCGTACCGCCGGAGGTCGGGATATCCAGCGTCAGGCCGCGGACTGACAGGAGGGGGGCATCGTTCATCGGGGACCTCGTCAATTGCGGTTCTCGGGCGCCGTGACATCGCGCAGCCCGTCGCCCATCAAGTTGATTGCCAACACCAGCACGAACAGCACGGCACCCGGGATCAGGACCAGCCAAGGCTCGAACAGCATCATGTTCTTGCCCTCGGACACCATCAGCCCCCAGCTGGGGGTAGGAGGCTGCACGCCGACGCCCAGGAAGGACAGCGCAGCCTCCAGCAGGATCGCGTGCGCCATCTCCAGCGTGACGACGACGATCAGGTTATTGACGATGTTCGGCATAATCTCGGACAGCAGGATGCGCGGCGTCGAGCAGCCGACCGCGCGCGCGGCCGCCACGAACTCACGGCCGCGGATCTGCAGAGTCGAGGCGCGCATGACCACGGCAAAGCGATCCCACAGCAGCAGGCCCAGAACCCCGATCACCACGCTGAGCGAGCCGCCCAGAATGGCGACAACGGCAAGGGCGACCAGAACCACCGGCATTGCCAGGCGCACATTGATCAGGAAGGTAACAACTGCATCGACGCGCCCGCCAAAGTAGCCCGCCGCAACTCCAAGAGCTGTGCCGATGGTGCCCGAGATCAGGGCGGCCACAGCCCCGATCAGCAGCGAGACCCGCGCGCCATAGATCAGCCGCGACAGGTAGTCCCGGCCCAGGTGATCCGTGCCGAGAGGATGCTCCCATGTGCCGCCCATGAAGACCGGGCGCACCATGCGGTTGCTGAGGCTTTGCGCGTAGGGATCATGAGGAGCCAGAACCGGGGCAAGAAGGGCGATGATCACCAGCAGGACCAGGAACACCGCTCCGATCATGAACCCCTGATGACCGAACATGCGCCGGCGCAACTGCTGGCCGGGGGTGGGGCCGGTGATCTCGAGGGCGTCGGGAAAGGCTGTCATCTCAGGCGCTCCGCATCCGAGGGTCCAGCCAAGCATTCAGGACGTCGGCCAGAAAGGTGAAGACGATATAGAAGAGCGCAAAGACCAGGATCAGCGCCTGCACCGTGGGCAGGTCATTTCGCCCGATGGATTCCCACGCCAAATAGCCTGCGCCGTGGAGGGCAAAGACGGACTCGACCACAATCGAGCCGCCCAGCATGAAGCCCATCTGCACCGCCGCCAGCGACACCACCGGGATGATCGCGTTGCGCAAGGCGTGCTTGAACAGCACGCGCCCTTCGGAGGCACCCTTGGCGCGTGCTGTGCGGATATAGTCGGCTGACAGCACCTCGAGCATGCCGGCACGGGTCAGGCGCATGATGGCCGGCATGGCGTAATAGCCCAGCACGATCGTCGGCATGATGAAGTGCTGCCAGGTGTCGGCGCCCGAGGCAGGGAGGATCCGTAACTGGATGGCAAAGATGACGATCAGGATCAGCCCGAACCAGAAGCTGGGCATGGCCTGCCCGGCGACCGACAGGAACAGCGCGATCCGGTCGATCAGCGAGTTCGGCCGGATCGCCGCGATGACGCCCAAGGGCACGGCTGTCAGCAGTGCAAAGACAATGCCGCAGACACCCAGGGTCATGGTGACCGACAGGCGTTCGGAGATCAGGTCTGCCACCGGCAGCCGGAAGTAATAGCTTACGCCGAAGTCAAACTGCAGCGCGTGCCACAGCCAGTCGCCGTACTGCACCATCATCGGCCGGTCAAAGCCGTAAAGGGCGCGAATGGCTGCCACGTCCTCGGCATTGGCGCTTTCGCCGGCGATGGCGATGGCCGGATCGCCTGACAGGAACAGCAGGCTGAAGCTGATGAAGGACACGGTCAAGGCGACAAGCAGGGCCAGCCCCAATCGTCTGAGGATAAAGCGAAGCATGAATTGTCAGATCCTTGCGGGCTGGGGGGATGGCCCCAAGGCCATCCCGCGGCAGGCTGGGACGGATGGCAGCCGTCAGTTCCAGGTCATGGTGTGGAAGCGCAGGACCTCGTCGGCGGTCGGCGTGTAGGAGACCTCGGCCGTCGACACGTAGTTCGTGTTGTAGGAGAACATCGGCGCCCAATAGGCCTGATCGGCAATGCGCTGCAGGGCTGTGCGATAATGTGCCTTGCGGACTTCCGGGTCGGTCGAGCTGTCGGCGATGTCAAGTTCGGCCAGAACCTCGTCGTCGCGGGCGTCGTCCAGTTCGCCGTGCTTGAAGTACTGGCTGACCATGGCCGAGGCATCATTGACCGAGAAGGACCCCCAGGTCTGGAAGGACAGGGGCGTTTCCCCCTTCATGTTCAAGTCACGCAGCGCAGAATACTGCAGCATCTTGAAGTCCGTGCGGATCCCGACAGCATTCAGGTAGCTCGTGATCGCTTCGGCCAGTTCACGGTCGCGATAAGCATAGAACTCGGTTGCGAAGCCATCGGGATAGCCTGCCTGAGCCAGCAGTTCCCTCGCCTTTTCCGGATCGTACTCGTATTCCTTGACGTCCTGTGCACAGCCGAACTGGCTGGGGAAGCAGGCCGTATGGATCGGGATCGATTTCCCCTTCAGCAGTTCGCCCACCAATTCTTCGCGGTTGATCGCGTGATTGACCGCCTGGCGGACTTCCAGCTTGGTGAACGGGTTGTCCGGGTCTGAGCGGCCTGCGGCATCCATAGCCAGATAGCCGACGCGCATCGTGCTTTCATTGGCGACCGTGAACTGCCCCATCTGCTCCAGCCGTTCGGCCTGATCCGAGGGCACCTGCCAGATCAGGTCCAGCTGTCCGCTGAACAGTTCGGCAATCTGCGTGTTCACGTCAGGGATTGTGCGGATATCCACGTTGCCGATCTGGGCTTGCCCCTTGGGGCCGTCAAAGTAGTTCTCGTTCCGCTCCAGCACGAAGCGCTTGCCCGGTTCGACGCTGACGACCTTGTAGGGGCCTGTGCCGATGGGCTTCAGGCCCATGCCGGTCGGGCCAGCCTCGGCGTAATAATCGGACGGATAGATGGAGACCGGCCCGGACAGGTATTCAAGCGCGGCAGGAAAAGGTTCTTTTGTAATGATGCGGACGGTATGGTCATCCACCTTTTCGGCGTGGTCCATCCAGTTGACATTGCGCTGCGTCACGGCACCGTTCGCCTCGTTCGCGACAAAGTCTACGGTGTAGACTACGTCATCGGCAGTGAAGGGGCTGCCATCATGGAAGGTCACTCCCTCACGCAGCTTCAGTTCCAGCGTCGTGTCGTCGATCCAGGTCCACTCGGTCGCAAGATTGCCCGAATATTCTCCTGTATGAGGATCCGCATAGATCAGCCCGTCCCAGATCGCGCGCTGCAGGACCACGCCCTCGCGCGCCGAGTTGAAGTAGCTGTCGACGCTTTCAAGCTCCTTGGTGAAGGCAACGCGCAACGTGTCGTTGCCTTTGTCGGCATGTGCCATGCCAGCTGAAAAAAGGGCGAGCGCAGCTACGCTGCCGGTCAGGACGCGACGTTTCATTCTGAACCCCTGTTGTTCTCTTTATCTGCCGTATCGCGATGCAATACTGTTTATTGCATTTAGATAAGCAGCCGAATCACGGATCCGTCAAGCGCGCTGTCACAACCGGAGGAAATGTTTTGCCTGATGCCGAGAAACGTGACTCGCTGTTTGTAGGTGCCTTGGCCAAAGGGCTCCGCGTGCTGCGCGCCTTCGATGAGACGCATCCCGAACTCAGTCTGGGGGCCTTGGCCGAACGTACGGGCATGGACAAGAGCACGGTTCAAAGGCTGGCAAATACCCTGCACCAAGAGGGGTGGCTGGCCAAGGATCCGGTCACACGGCGTCTTCGTCCCTCCCATGCATGGCTTGAACTAGCTTATGCGTATTACTGGTCAGACCCGCTGGTCGGAAATGCGATGCCGAAGCTGATCGAGCTGTCGCGGCACCTGGGGGAGACGGTAAACTTCGCAGAAATGTCCGGTGATCACACGATCTACGTCCTGCGACTGCCCTGCCAACGAACCCATTTCGCTGCCTCCATCATCGGACGGCGCCTCCCGGCTCTGTCCACGTCGGTCGGTCGTGCGATCCTGTCCACATGGCCCAGAGAGGAGCGTGAGGTGGCCATAAAGGACTGGCCACTCAGGGAATTCACTCCACGCACCACGTTGGACCGCGCAAGTATCCGCAACAGCATCGAAGAGGCTGCTGCCCGAGGATTTGCAATCTCGCGCGATGAAATGATCTTGAACGAGCTCGCCGTTGCCGCACCGATCTGCGGTCCCGACGGCCGAGCCGTTGCGGCGGTGCAGTGCTCCGTATCAGCCTATTCCTGGAGCAACGACAGCCTGCTGAAGAAGATAGTTCCGCCCCTTCTGGACACAGCCAATGCGATCTCTCCATCGCTCAGGATGTGAGGCAGCGGGTGACTAGAGGTGTCTCCGGAAAACTGAACAGCCGGGATAAGTGGATGGATCTGCTTCCTGAGAACTGCACCGTTTGCAGACGCATGCAACTGCCTTGCGGGGGCGCAAGAGAGGCGTCCTTCCCGAAAACGGGGCACTCGTGCTGGATCGGGACGACGGGGTCTCTCACCCGCTGAAGGCGCTTGGTTCTGTCGCAAACCTTACGCGTGGCACAGGAGGGCCAGCGACTTCCTCGGCTTCATGCGGCGAGCTGACAGAACTGCTGAAAGGGACGGAGCTCAGGTCGGAACTGGCCTTTGCGGATCATGTTCACCACATCGATCCCGGCGATGGTCGACGCCGCTGATGTGAAGCTCTTGAAGCCCAGCACCGGTCTCACCCGGCGCTTGATGAAGCGGTGGTCCTGCTCGACCAGATTGTTGAGATACTTGATTCGCACCATCTCGATTAGCACCGGGCAGCCAAAGCGTTTCAGCATCCGGTTGATGTCCTTGATGCCTTCGGTGTTGGCCGCGCTCTTGTCGATGACGATCTTGCGCGGCAGGCCATTGGCTTCCATCGTGCGGGCCAGGAACTTGATCGCGGCTGGCTTGTTGCGCCGCTTCGACAGCAGAAAGTCCAGGGTCTTCCCGAACTTGTCCACGGCGCGGTAGAGATAGACCCATTCTCCTTTCACCTTTATGTACGTCTCGTCCATCCGCCAGGATCGGTCAGTCGGCTGCTTGCGCCGACGCGCATCCTCGGCCACCTGACCGGCATAGCGCACTACCCATCTGTTCAGGGTCGCATGATCGACCCTGACACCTTGCTCAGCCATGATCTCTTCGCGGTCACGATACGACACGCCGTAACGCAGATAGAAGAAGACAGCGTGCAGGATGACGTCTTTGGGGAAGTGGGCGCCTTTGAATGATACGGCCATAGCTCATCCTCCAAACGCGTCAGCCCTCAAGCAGATCATATCCTCTTGCCGCTCATCTGCCAAAGTTTGCGACACATCCAAGAGGGGGTAACCGGGGCAGATTTCTGGGCGCGGACGTTGCGCTCTTGATCTTGGTCTGATTGAAGATCGTATGAGCCTGTCCTCAGATGATGCCTTTGAGACGCTGAACACCGATGGTTTGCGTCGGCTCGTCGTTGATCTGTCGCGGCGGCTTCATTGCCTCGAAGACCATGTGACCCATCTCACAGATCAGTTCGCGACGGTCGAGGCGGCCCGGGCTGCTCCGCAGGCCGAGAACCAGGAGCTGCGCGATGGGATTGCGCGGTTGAAGAACCTGCCGCCCCGGCCGCCGTTCAAACCATCCGGCATGGAAAAGGCTACGAGCTCCGAACTCGGCAATCCAGGCGGAACACGTCGGCCGAGAGGACCCAAGCGAGACACAGACCGTGTCAGCCGCGAGGAAGTGCTGACAGCCGAGGCTCCAGCGGGATCGCGCTTCAAAGGCTACGAGACGTTCCAAGGACGTGATCCTTCACGCGGTCTTCTGTCATCCTGCAGCAAGGCGTGTCCTGCCGGGGTCTTGAAGAGCTTAGCCAGTTGCCAGGCGCGGCGGGCGAACTCTATGCCTCTGTCTACCGGGGGACCCGTGGCGGTTCCTTACCGCCCTCGCAGAGGACGACGCGTGGCCTCCCCGGTCGCTACTGAGCCGGTGCCGCTGGAGGAGATCCTTGCGAGGCTCAGGCGGTCGTGCAATGAGCAGGCTCCCCCAACACGCGCCTTGTACTTCGAATGCGAGGTCGGACAGCCCCGAAAGACGCAGGCGTGTCTTGACGAGCATGCTATTGCCTTGATCCAGCGGCTGATTTTTTATCCTTCCCCAGTTTTGCCCCCAGAAACTGTGGATAACGTCCCGTTGGTTTGCAGGGGGGTACGAAGTGGCAGCTATCGCCACCTGATCCTTGCGCAGAGGGCTGACTTATCTGCCCCACTTATCTTGAAGTAACAGCACCTACGATCGTCCTGAAGGTCCTGATGGTGGCCGGCAGCACCATTCGGCATGGCTGCCCCGCTCTTTCAGTACAGGGAGTGGCGGCTGACTACGAGGCGGAGGGATGCTTCAATAGGTGAGTCTTGACCGCGCCATGGAGGCGGACTTCTTATGGTTACGGTTCCCCAAACCGAGGAGGTAAGGAATGTTGAACCTGCAAGTTGAAGGAATGACCTGCGGCCATTGTGAGCGCACTGTTACCCGTGCCGTGCGATCCATAGATCCGGCGGCCGAAGTTGTGGTGGACCGCTCGTCCGGGCGCGTCACGGTTCAATCGTCGCTCGATGCCGATGCAGTCCGGCAGGCGATCGAAAGCGAAGGGTATCGCGTCACGTAGTGCTCTTGGGACCAGACGCTCAAGGCGCACCAGGAAACCATTGCCGCTGTCTCCTTGGGACGCTGCTGCGCTGGCGGAGGGCGGAGTCGATATGATGGCGAGCTTGGACCAGAAACGCGCCGGTGCAAGCTTCGCGTCCGAAGGAGGAGGTCCGGAACCTGCGCGCGGGAGGAGTGTTCGCTGGATGACCCTGTGCAACAATTCACGGTCCTTTTCTTTTGCCGGCTGTGATGGAGGCTCCTGCAGCCGGCCATGTTGTCGAGAACGGAGGTGGGGATGACGCATTATAACGAGTTTGGGCTGGCGGGTCAGGTTGCGATCGTGACTGGTGCGGCATCGGGCATCGGACGCGGCTGTGCCGTGGCACTGGCCACGGCGGGATGTCAGGTCGTCGTCAACCATCTGCCCGATGAGGCGGACAAGGTTGAAGAGCTTGTTCGCGAGATCGGGAGCTTTGGCGGCCAGGCAGTTCCGTTTGCAGCAGATGTCAGTCAGGAGGACCAGGTCGAGGCGATGTTTGCTGCAGCATGTTCTCGCTTCGGAACCGTGCACATTCTGGTCAGCAATGCCGGGATCCAATCCGGAGCGCCCTTCCAGGACATGACGTTCGAACAGTGGCGCAAGGTGATGGCGGTCAACTTGGACGGCCAGTTCCTTTGCGCACGAGCCGCAGTCAAGGAGTTCCTGCGACGTGGTCCGCAACCGGAGATCTCGCTGGCCACCGGAAAAATCATATGCATGAGCTCGGTTCACCAAATAATCCCGTGGGCGTTTGAGGCGAACTATGCGGCCTCCAAGGGCGGCGTGATGCTGCTCATGAGGTCCTTGGCACAGGAGCTGGCGGTCCATCGCATCCGCGTCAATGCCGTTGCCCCGGGTGCGATCCAAACCCCCATCAACCGTGCCGCCTGGGAGGAGCCCGCGGCAATGGAAGATCTGCTCAAGCTGATCCCCTACGGCCGGATCGGTCAGCCGGGCGACATTGCCAACGCCGTGCTCTTTCTGGCTTCCGATCTGTCCGACTACATCACAGGGACCACGCTCATGCCCGATGGCGGCATGTCGCTCTACCCGGCCTTCCGCGGTGCAGGATGAGCGCGTGAGCCGCCCGATCGAGGACTACGGCTTCATCGGCAACAAGCTGTCCTGCGCCCTGGTCGCGCGATGGAAGTGAATGGCCTTCCCCGCAAGATCGTGATCGACAGGAGCGCGGCCAACATCCAAGGCATCAAGGACATCAACCAGATGTTGAAGCGCTTCGGCTGCCCTGTGCCGATCCAGATGGTGCGGATCAAGTATCTCAACAATCTCGTCGAGCAGGACCATCGCTTCATCAAGCGCCGGGTGAGGCCGATGCTGGGCTTCAAGAGCTTCACGGCAGCCGCATCG
>VGDE01000121.1 GCA_016869875.1 Alphaproteobacteria bacterium | reverse complement strand
GCGCTTCTTGACGGCGGTGCCGCGGCCGTTCACGGCATCGGCCAGTTCGCCAGCAAGACGCTCTTCCATGGTGTTCTCGTTGCGCTTCTTGGACGCATCGATCAGCCAGCGGATCGCCAGGGCTTCGCGGCGGGTCGGGCGAACCTCGACCGGGACCTGGTAGGTGGCGCCGCCGACGCGGCGCGAACGCACCTCGACCGAGGGCTTCACGTTGTCCAAGGCTTCGTGGAAGACCTCGATCGGCTCGCGCTTCAGGCGGGCCTGGACGCGGTCCAGGGCCGAATAGACGATGCGCTCGGCGACGGATTTCTTGCCGTCAACCATCAGGTTGTTCATGAATTTGGTCAGCACGCGATCGCCAAATTTGGCGTCGGGCAGGACTTCGCGCTTTTCAGCGGCGTGACGACGGGACATTGATGCCTCTCCTTACTTCGGACGCTTCGCGCCGTACTTCGAACGACGCTGGCGACGATCCTTGACGCCCTGGGTATCCAGCACACCGCGCAGGATGTGGTAACGGACACCCGGAAGGTCTTTCACGCGGCCGCCGCGGATCAGCACGACGCTGTGTTCCTGCAGGTTGTGCTTTTCGCCCGGGATGTAGGAAATGACCTCGAAGCCATTCGTCAGGCGCACCTTGGCGACCTTGCGCATAGCGGAGTTCGGTTTCTTCGGCGTCGTGGTGTAGACGCGCGTGCAGACGCCGCGCTTCTGCGGGCAGCCCTGAAGGTGCTGCGACTTCGAGCGCTGCACTTTCGGCTGCCGCGGCTTGCGGATCAGCTGTTGGATCGTTGGCATTCGGTTCCCCGTCTTGCTCTGTCAATACTCGCAACCAGTCCGGTTGCGCCGCTTCTCGACGGTGTCATGCGCGAATCGCAAAACACCAAGCCCGTCCGGCCCATAACGGGCTGACGGGCGTAATTCCAGAGGATCGGGGCAATAACGGCCCGGATCGTGACCTCACAGGTTCTGGCACCCGAAACGGTTTCCCGCCGGGTAGCGGGGCTATAAGTGGATTTCGGCCCGCTGTCAACGGGCGCCTGGCTCCAGCCGCTGCGCCAGACGGGCCAGATCGGCCCGCGTCAGGCGAAAGCGCTGTCGCAGCAGGCGGTTCAGCGCGCCTTCTTCGGGCTGCCAGGGAAGACCCGGCCCCATGTCGCCAGAGTCGCTGTCGTCATGGATGGATCGAATGAACATCAACGGCCGGTTGACCTGAACGCCCGGCATCCATTGCGCCAGCTTCGTGTGGTCGTAATGCAGCGCCGTTTCGGGCGCATCCGGCGGCAGGAAGATCGTCAGCGCCACGCCCATGTTGTGAGACAAGCGTGGCGTGATCGTCAGCTGTCCGTCCCGCGCCTGCACCATCAGGCCGCGGCCGTAATCCAGCGACAGCTTCCCCTCGGACCGCCACAAGGCCTGCACCTTGCGAAAATCCCGCCGCGCCTGCGCCACGTAATCCACCGCCACGGCGTCGTCGTCGTCATGGCGGAAATGGCCGATAACCTGCGCCTCGGCGTCCACATGCGGGGCAACCGCGGTCCGGCAGGCCTGCAGGTGAAACGCCATCGGCGGCACCAAGGCCAGCCGCAGCTGAGGCATTGTCGCGGACAGCGCTTGCAGCTGTCCCAGCCAGGGCTGCGGCAGGTCCGGCCCCGTCATCACCACCAGCGTGAAGTCGGGGTCTGTCTGCGCCTGCCATGCCGGCAATGCGACGGTGGTGAACCACAGCCAGCGCCGCGCCAGCCGCTCCGGGTCATAAAGATAGGCGCGCCTTGCCTCGATGGTGTCATGCTCGACCTGATAGCCACGCAGCCCCAGATAGGAAAATCGGCACAGACCCAGCATCTGGATCCGCATCAGTGCCGCCGTTCCAACTGCGCCTCGCGCCAGATCGTATAAATGCCCGCGCCGACAACCAGGCCTGAGCCCAGCCATGTCCACAGGTCCGGCACCTCGCCAAAGACGACATAGCCCAGCAACACCGCCGCCAGCAGCGAAGTATAGCGGAACGGTGCCACTGCCGAGATTTCCCCGATCCGCATGGCGGCGACGGCGCTGACATAGCCGACGGTCAGAAAGGCACTTCCCAGCAGCAGCAGCAACAGGTGGCGAGGCTGCGGCATGACCCACCCCTGCCCCAGGCTGAAGACAAGGCCAATCAGCGTCACGCAGGCTGCCGCATAAAAGGCGATGGTGGTGGATGACACGTCCTGCGCGAACTGGCGCGTGGCTAGATCGCGGAGCGCAACCATCACCATCGCCCCCAACGCGACGAGCGACCAGATGCCAAAGGTCCCGCTGCCCGGGCGCAGGATGATCAGCACGCCAGCCATGCCGAGGCCGACCGCCATCATCCGCCGCCATCCCAGCGTTTCGCCAAAGATCAGGGCCGCGCCCAGCATCACGACCAGCGGCAGCGACTGCATCACCGCCGTCAGGTCGCCGATTGCCATCCGCTGCAGCGCGTTCAGAAACAGCAGGGTCGATCCCACCTCGCCCACCAGCCGCAGCGCCATGGGCCACCGCGCCGGCGTGGCGATCCGCAACCGCAGCCCTCCGCTGCGCGCCGCCAGCAGCATCAGCGCCATCATGACAAAGACGCCCCGCAACGTGATGGCCTGATACAGCGGCATGTCCTGGGTGACGAACTTGATGACCGTGTCGTTGCAGGTGAACGCGATCATGGACAGGACCATCACGGTCGCGCCCTTCAGGTTGTCGCCGGGCTGCAGCGGCTGAACCCGGATCGAGGCAGGCCGGACGCGCCGGATCGGAGACATCAGGGGAGTGCGCATCAGCAGGATCCGGAAAGAAATCGAGTCGGGCGTGACCCTGCAAGTGCTAGCAGGCAGCCGCATCAAGAACAGCAGGTTTTTTCACAAACTGCATGAAAGGATCTTGGCTTTCAAACGACAGTGCAAAGCTTTGCCGTTCCACAAGCGTCCTTTCCTGGATCAGCCAGGGCGCGTCGACAGCCGGGCCAGACCCACCTTGATGCATGGCCCGCAACAACGCCCTTTACCGAAATCACCGATGCCCCGGCAACTGCATCATGTCCGGAAAGCGCCTTTTCGACATTCTGGCTGAAAGACAAGGGCACCGACCTTTCGGATGATTTTCCGCAACGACGAAGGCCCGGCATCGCTGCCGGGCCTTTGCCTGTTGTTATGGGGCAAGGATCACTCTTCGCCGTTGGACTCCGGCAGATCCGCGATGGCGCTGTCGGTCATCGTCTCCGGCGCCGTAGCGTTGAAGGTCGGCTCGGGCGCCGCCAGGGCGGCAGCCGCCTCGGCCTCGGCACGCCGTGCCTCGATCACCTCCGCGTCACGCTCGGTGGCGATGCGACGAACCCGCGAGGTCGCGCCACCGGTGCCCGCCGGGATCAGGCGGCCAACGATGACGTTCTCCTTCAGGCCGACCAGCTTGTCGCGCTTGCCCTGGACGGCAGCCTCGGTCAGCACGCGCGTCGTCTCCTGGAAGGACGCCGCCGAGATGAAGCTGCGGGTCTGCAGCGACGCCTTGGTGATACCCAGCAGGACCGGCTCGCCCGAGGCGGGACGTCCGCCGCGCGCTTCGACCTTGGCGTTCTCTTCCTCGAACTCGTCGCGCTCGACATGCTCGCCCTTCAGCAGCGTGGTCTCGCCGCTGTCGAGGATCTCGATCTTCTGCAGCATCTGGCGAACGATCACCTCGATGTGCTTGTCGTTGATCTTCACGCCCTGCAGACGATAGACGTCCTGCACCTCGTCGATGAGATAGTCGGCCAAGGCCTCGATCCCCATGATGCGCAGGATGTCATGCGGCGCCGGGTTGCCGTCCATGATGTAGTCACCCTTCTGCACGAAGTCGCCTTCCTGCACCGGGATGTGCTTGCCTTTCGGCACCATGTACTCGACCGGCGAGTTCCCTTCTTCCGACGGCTCGATGGTGATGCGGCGCTTGTTCTTGTAGTCTTTGCCAAAGCGCACATAGCCGTCGATTTCCGCGATGATCGCGTGATCCTTGGGACGACGGGCCTCGAAGAGTTCCGCCACGCGGGGAAGACCCCCGGTGATGTCCTTGGTCCGGGCGCCTTCGCGCGGGATACGCGCCACGACGTCGCCGGGGCGGATGTCCTGACCGTCCTCGATCGACAGGATGGCATCCACCGACATCGGATAGCTGACCGGGTTGCCCTGGTCGTTGCGCACCGGTTCGCCGTTGGCGTCCATGATGATGATCTCGGGCTTGAGGTCGTTGCCCTTGGGCGCGGACCGCCAGTCGGTCACGATCTTCTGGGTCATGCCGGTCGCATCGTCCGTCTCGTCGCGAACCGAGATCCCCGACATCAGGTCGACGAACTTGGCCACGCCGCCCTTCTCCGCGATGATCGGCAGGGTGTAGGGGTCCCATTCGAACAGCTTGGCACCGCGGATGACACGCTCGCCTTCCTTCACGAACAGCTTCGAGCCGTAGAACAGCTTGTGGCTGGCGCGCTCCTGCCCCTGGTCGTCCAGGACGAGCAGCTGCATGTTGCGCGACATCACGACCTGCTCGCCATTGGCGTTGGCCAGGATGCTCTCGTTGCGGAACTGGATCGTGCCCTCGTGCGAGGCCGCCTGGAACGACTGCTGACCGCCCTGTGCGATGCCGCCGATGTGGAAGGTCCGCATCGTCAGCTGCGTGCCGGGCTCACCGATGGACTGCGCGGCGATGATGCCGACAGCTTCGCCGATGTTGACCAGCGTGCCACGGGCCAGGTCGCGGCCATAGCACAGCGCGCAGATCCCGTCCTCGGATTCGCAGGTCAATGCCGAACGGATGCGCACGGTCTGCACGCCCGCCGCCTCGATGGCGTCGGCCTTGCGTTCGTCGATCACCTCGTTGGCGCGGACGATGATCTCGTCCTCGCCCGGCACCAGCACGTCCTCCGCAGCGGTTCGGCCCAGCACGCGCTCGCTCAGCGGGCTGATCACCTCGCCGTCGTTGACTGCGGCCGAAGCCGTGATCGCGCGTTCGGTGCCGCAGTCATGCTCGCGGATGATGCAGTCCTGCGCCACGTCCACCAGACGACGGGTCAGGTAGCCCGAGTTCGCCGTCTTCAACGCGGTATCCGACAGACCCTTCCGGGCGCCGTGGGTCGAGTTGAAGTATTCAAGAACTGTCAGGCCTTCCTTGAAGTTCGAGATGATCGGCGTTTCGATGATCTCGCCCGACGGCTTGGCCATCAGGCCGCGCATGCCGCCCAGCTGCTTCATCTGGTTGACCGAGCCCCGAGCACCCGAATGGGCCATCATGTAGACCGAGTTCGGCTCCATTTCGGCGCCCATCTCGTCCCGCTTGCTGGACGAGATGGTGGACATCATGGCCTCGGTCACGCGGTCGTTGCACTTCGACCACGCGTCCACGACCTTGTTGTACTTCTCGCCCTGGGTGATGAGGCCGTCCAGATACTGCTGTTCGAACTCCTTCACCTGGTCCTGGACTTCTTCGACGATGCTCCACTTCGTGTCGGGCACGACCATGTCGTCCTTGCCGAAGCTGATGCCGGCGCGGAAGGCTTCGCGGAAGCCCAGGCCCATGATCTGGTCGCAGAAGATCACCGATTCCTTCTGGCCGCAGTAGCGGTAGACGGTGTCGATGACGTGCTGCACGTCCTTCTTGCGCAGAAGACGGTTCACCAGCTCGAAGGGCGCCTTGGCGTTCATCGGCAGGATCGCACCCACGCGGACGCGGCCCGGCGTGGTCTCGAAGCGCTTGAGCACCTCGTTGCCGTTCTCGTCGATCTGCTTGATGCGTGCCGTGATCCGGGCGTGCAGATGCACCTCGCCTGCGGCAAGGGCATGTTCGACCTCGTCCACATTGGCAAAGGCCATGCCTTCGCCCTTCATGCCTTCGCGCATCATCGTGACGTAATAGATGCCCAGAACCATGTCCTGCGACGGCACGATGATCGGCGCGCCGTTGGCAGGCGACAGCACGTTGTTCGTCGACATCATCAGGACGCGCGCTTCCAGCTGCGCTTCCAGCGACAGCGGAACGTGCACGGCCATCTGGTCGCCGTCGAAGTCGGCGTTGAAGGCCGAACAGACCAGCGGATGCAGCTGGATCGCCTTGCCTTCGATCAGGATCGGCTCGAAGGCCTGTATGCCCAGACGGTGCAGCGTGGGCGCACGGTTCAGCAGGACCGGATGCTCGCGGATGACCTCGTCCAGGATATCCCAGACCTCGGGGCGCTCTTTCTCGACCAGTTTCTTGGCCTGCTTGACGGTAGAGGACAGGCCCTTCGCCTCAAGCCGCGAGTAGATGAACGGCTTGAACAGTTCGAGCGCCATCTTCTTCGGCAAACCGCACTGGTGCAGCTTCAGCTCGGGGCCGGTCACGATGACCGAACGGCCCGAGAAGTCGACGCGCTTGCCCAGAAGGTTCTGGCGGAAGCGGCCCTGCTTGCCCTTCAGCATGTCCGACAGCGACTTCAGCGGGCGACGGTTGTTGCCCGTGATGACGCGGCCGCGACGGCCGTTGTCGAACAGCGCGTCGACCGATTCCTGCAGCATCCGCTTTTCGTTGCGGACGATGATGTCGGGCGCACGCAGCTCGATCAGGCGCTTGAGGCGGTTGTTGCGGTTGATGACGCGGCGATACAGGTCGTTCAGGTCCGAGGTCGCGAAGCGGCCGCCGTCCAGCGGAACCAGCGGGCGCAGTTCCGGCGGAATGACCGGGATCACGGTCAGGACCATCCACTCGGGACGGTTGCCCGACTCGAGGAACGACTCGACGATCTTCAGGCGCTTGATGATCTTCTTGGGCTTCAGCTCGCCCGTGGCGACCTTCAGGTCCTCGCGCAGCTGATCGGCCGTGGCCGCCAGGTCAATGTTGGCCAGCATGGCCCGGATCGCTTCCGCGCCGATATCGGCCTGGAACGCGTCGGCGCCATAGTTGTCCTGTGCGTCGAGGAACTCTTCTTCGCTCAACAGCTGACCATAGGTCAGATCTGTCAGGCCCGGCTCGATCACGACATAGTTCTCGAAGTAGAGAATCCGTTCCAGATCGCGCAGCGTCATGTCCAGCATCAGGCCGATGCGCGATGGCAGCGACTTGAGGAACCAGATATGGGCAACGGGGGCGGCCAGTTCGATATGGCCCATCCGCTCGCGGCGGACCTTCTGCAAGGTCACTTCCACGCCGCATTTCTCGCAGACAAGACCGCGATACTTCATGCGCTTGTACTTGCCGCACAGGCACTCGTAGTCCTTGATCGGACCAAAGATGCGCGCGCAGAACAGACCGTCACGCTCGGGCTTGAATGTGCGGTAGTTGATGGTCTCGGGCTTCTTCACCTCACCGAAGGACCAGGCGAGGATCTCCTCGGGCGAGGCCAGCGAGATCTTGATCTCGTCGAACTGCCGCGGCGGGGACAGCGGGTTCAGATGATTGGTGGCGAGTTCCTGGTTCATTTTCAATTCCTAATGAAGGGCACGGGCGGACGGGTGAGGGCTTGCGCCCTCACTCCTCTTCCTCCGCATCCAGGAGTTCCATGTTGAGGCCCAGACCCCGGACCTCCTTGACCAGCACGTTGAACGATTCCGGCACGCCAGCCTCGAAGTTGTCCTCGCCCTTGACGATGGACTCGTAGACCTTGGTGCGGCCGGCGACGTCGTCCGACTTGACGGTCAGCATTTCCTGCAGCGTGTAGGCGGCGCCGTAGGCTTCCAGCGCCCAGACCTCCATCTCGCCAAGACGCTGGCCACCGAACTGGGCCTTGCCGCCCAGAGGCTGCTGCGTGACGAGGCTGTACGGACCCGTGGAACGGGCGTGCATCTTGTCATCGACCAGGTGGTGCAGCTTGAGGACGTACTTCATCCCCACGGTGACCTTGCGGGCGAACTGCTCGCCCGTGCGGCCATCGAACACCACCGACTGCCCCGACGTGTCGAACCCGGCACGCGTCAGCGCGTCGTTCACGTCGGCCTCCTTGGCGCCGTCAAAGACCGGCGTGGCGATCGGCACGCCCGTGCGCACCGTTCCGGCGTGCTCGCGCAGCGTCTCGTCATCCAGGCTGTCGAACATCTCGGCATACAGTTCGTCACCATAGCCGATGCGCATCGCCTCGCGGACCGGAGTCATGTCGCCGTTGCGGCGATAATCTTCCAGCGCCTCGTCGATCTTCAGGCCCAGGGCACGGCTGGCCCAACCCATGTGGGTTTCAAGGATCTGTCCCACGTTCATGCGCGACGGCACGCCCAAGGGGTTCAGAACCAGGTCGACCGGGGTGCCGTCCGCCAGGAACGGCATGTCCTCCATCGGGACCACCTTGGACACGACGCCCTTGTTGCCGTGACGACCGGCCATCTTGTCACCCGCCTGCAGCTTGCGCTTCACGGCGACGAACACCTTGACCATCTTCATCACGCCGGGGGGCAGATCGTCACCTTGGCGGACCTTCTCGACCTTGTCCTCGAAGCGGGCCTCCAACAGCTTCTTCTGGGTGTCGTATTGCTGGTTCAGCGCCTCGACATCCTTGGCCACGTCCTCTTCGGACACGGCCAGCTGCCACCACTGGCCACGCGACATCGTGCCCAGCAGCTCCTCGGTGATCTCGGTACCGGACCGAATGCCCTTGGGGCCCTTCAGCGCCTGCTTGCCCATGATCAGAGTCTTGAGACGTGCATAGATGTTGCGGTCCAGGATTGCCTGTTCGTCGTCGCGGTCGCGCGCCAGACGCTCGACTTCCTCGCGCTCGATCTGCAGGGCGCGCTCGTCCTTGTCGACGCCGTGGCGGTTGAAGACCCGCACCTCGACGATCGTGCCATAGGCACCCGGCGGCAGACGCAGCGACGTGTCCCGCACGTCCGAAGCCTTCTCGCCAAAGATGGCGCGCAGCAGCTTCTCTTCCGGCGTCATGGGGCTTTCACCCTTGGGGGTGATCTTGCCCACCAGGATGTCACCAGGTCCCACCTCGGCACCGATATAGACGATCCCGGCCTCGTCGAGGTTGCGCAGGGCTTCCTCGCCGACGTTCGGAATGTCGCGCGTGATCTCCTCGGGCCCGAGCTTGGTGTCGCGCGCCGCCACTTCGTATTCGTCGATATGGATCGAGGTGAACACGTCGTCGCGGTGGATCCGCTCGGAGATCAGGATCGAGTCCTCATAGTTGTAGCCGTTCCAGGGCATGAAGGCGACGACCACGTTCCGGCCGATGGCCAGTTCACCCTGATCGGTCGACGGACCGTCGGCGATGACCTGGTTGGCGACGACCTTCTCGCCCACCTTGACCAGCGGACGCTGGTTGATGGTCGAGGACTGGTTTGAACGCTTGAACTTGCGCAGACGATAGATGTCCACGCCTGCATCGCCCGCACCCATGTTCTCGGTCGCGCGCACAACGATACGCTGCGCGTCGACCTGGTCGATGATGCCGCCACGGCGCGCCATGATCGCGGCGCCCGAGTCGCGCGCCACGGTTGCTTCCATGCCGGTGCCCACGAAGGGAGCTTCGGCGCGCAGAAGCGGAACCGCCTGACGCTGCATGTTCGAACCCATCAGGGCGCGGTTGGCGTCGTCGTTTTCCAGGAACGGGATCAGCGCGGCCGCGACCGACACCAGCTGCTTGGGCGACACGTCGATCAGATCGACGGCATCGACCGGGTTCAGCATGAAGTCGCCCGACTGGCGGGTGCTGATCAGCTCGTCGACAAAGTTGCCTTCGGCATCCAGCGTCGCGTTGGCCTGCGCCACGGTATGACGCATTTCCTCGGTCGCGGACATGTAGACCACGTCGTCGGTCACCTTGCCCTCGATCACCTTGCGATAAGGAGTCTCGATGAAGCCATACTTGTTCACGCGGGCGAAGGTCGCCAGCGAGTTGATCAGACCGATGTTCTGACCTTCCGGCGTCTCGATCGGGCACATCCGGCCATAGTGCGTCGGGTGAACGTCGCGAACCTCGAAGCCTGCACGTTCGCGCGTCAGACCGCCCGGCCCGAGGGCCGACAGGCGACGCTTGTGCGTCACTTCGGACAGCGGGTTGGTCTGGTCCATGAACTGCGACAGCTGCGACGAGCCAAAGAACTCACGCACCGCAGCTGCGGCCGGCTTGGCGTTGATCAGGTCCTGCGGCATCACGGTGTCGATCTCGACACCCGACATCCGCTCGCGGATGGCACGCTCCATGCGCAGCAGGCCGACGCGATACTGGTTTTCCATCAGCTCGCCGACCGAGCGGACGCGACGGTTGCCCAGGTGGTCGATGTCGTCGATCTCGCCCTTGCCGTCGCGCAGTTCCACAAGGCCGTGGACACAAGCCACGATATCTTCGGGACGCAGCGTACGCTGGGTATCGGGCGCGTCCAGAT
>VGDE01000120.1 GCA_016869875.1 Alphaproteobacteria bacterium | reverse complement strand
ACCGCCAGGCACAGCGCCGGCTCGTCCCCCGCCCGCAGTGCGGCAAGGATCATGCGGTGGTGGCGCGGCGGTTCGTTGCGCCTGACCCGCCCATACAGCGCCCGCATCGTGGGCCCCAGTTGCAGCCAGATCGTTTCCAGCATCGCCAGCATCGCCGGAGCCTGCGCACGCAGGTACAGCATCCGGTGAAACTCCAGGTTGCAGCGGATATAGCCCACCGCATCGTGACGCTCGACCGCGTCCGCGATGCGGCCGTTCATCGTGGCCAACCGGTCGATCAGCGCGAAATGCGCGCGCGGGAGGGCGCGGGCCGCAAGCTCGGGTTCGATCAGGGCGCGCAGGGCCGCCAGCTCCTCGATCCGTTCGTCCGACAGCTCGGGCGTGGCGACACGGCCGGAACCTGACAGCGTCAGGGCGCCCTCGGCCACCAGGCGGCGCACCGCCTCTCGTGCTGGGGTCATCGACAGGTGGTGGTCGCGCGCGATGCCGCGCAGGGTCAGCGCCTTGCCGGGGGGCAGTTCGCCCAGCATGATCTGGCTGCGCAGGGTGCGGTACAGGCGCTCATGCGCGGTCGGGTCGGTGGGGCGGGTGGCGTTCATGCGCAACTTGTGATCACAAGAGACCGCCTCGTCAATCGCGGAACTGCCACAGCATCAGGTCCGCGCCGTGCGCCCTCAGCCAGGCCCGGTGGGACGCATGTCCCGGCATCAGGGACTCGACCTGCCGCCAGAAGCGGATCGAATGGTCCATATGCGCCAGATGCGCGACCTCGTGCGCGGCCACGTAATCCAGCACCAAGGCCGGCGCCATCGCGAGCCGCCACGAGAACATCAGCCGCCCGTCCTGCGTGCAGCTGCCCCACCGGGAGCGCGTGTCGCGCAGGGCGATGGCGCTGTAGGGGCGTCCCAAGGCCGCGCTGAATCGGTCGCAAGCCGCACGGAGGCGAACCAGGGCCAGATGTTTCAGCCATGCCGCGGCCGTCGGCCCCATGGGGCGCCCCTGGGGGATCAGCAGCCGGTCGTCCTGCACCTGCGGTTGGCGCACCTGTGCCGGCGTCAGCACCAGCCCGCGTCCCTCGACCGGCAGGCGGGCCCCCGCCACGGCGACCTGCCGCGCGGGCAGTCGTGCCACCGCCTGATCCAGCCAGCCGCGCCGCGATTCGGCAAAGGCCCGGCCCACATCCACCGGAACATGGCTCGGCAGGGTCAGCAGCACGCCGGACCCGTCCCGGGGCACGCGCAGCGTCATCCGCCGGGCGCGCGCAGAGCGTCTCAGCCGCACCGGCAGCCCGTCTTCCAGGATGATCTGCTGATCGCCGCTTGCCATGCCCGCCCCGGCCTGCCAGATAAAGCCTTTGACACCCCTTGGCCGCTGTGGCAGGGGGTCGCTCGATTTCCCCTAATCGCGGCTGAAGGAGATTACCATGCCCAAAGAGGAATGGGGCACCAAACGCCTGTGCCCGCATTGCGCCACCCGCTTCTATGACCTGAAGACCGACCCGATGACCTGCCCGGCTTGTGGCAACACGTTCACGCTGGACAGCCTGACTGACGGCCGCGGCAAGACCCTGGTCAACGAGAAGGCTGCCGCGCGCAACACCAACGATGACCTGGTCGATGACGAAGAGGATATCACCGACGATTCCGGCGATCTGGATGATGATCTGCTGGAGGAGGACGATGACGACGGTGATGTCTCGCTGGACGACATCGCCGATGTCGCCGGCGACGAGGAAGAATGAACCCGTGGGGCCGCGCCAACAGGCGCGGCCCCATTTTCCGGACCTTTGCCGCAAGCTGCATCACGGGCGAATTGCGGTTCCCGGTTGCCATCCATCATGCCGCCGCAGGATCCTCTAGACCTCCATGTCGCCGTTGCGGTCCGGGCAAAACTGCGCCTCAAGCATCTGGATCAGTGGCCACGCCAAATTAAGGGCCTGGGCGGGCTGCCGGGGCAGTCATGGTCGCCTAAATTGCAATGAACCACAGCCATTTGCATGGCTTGAGCATGAAACCGCGGGCTTTGCGGGTGTTTGTCCTCAATGATCTCGAAAAATGGAGACAGGTGCTGCCGTGCTGTTTGGCGCACGCCACAACAAAACACTTTCCCGCCTCACGCACGACCTGAGAGGTGGTGTGGACGGCACTTAGTGACGCTTCCACCTGTGTATCTCTGCCATCCCGGACGATATCCACGACGCCTTACCTTTCACGCAGAATGGCAGTGCTGCCAAGATCGTTCCTGCACATGGTGTAGGAGGCCGTGCGTGGAGCCCTTGGCGGAGCGCAAGCCGCGCGGCCTTGGGTGACGCTGGTGGTCACTGCCGATCTTCGGAGCAGCTCTGATTTGCCAGACCTGAAACTTGGACAGGAACGACGATGACCGAAGATAGAATGACGCTGATGGGGGCTGGTTGAGAAGCAGGCTGATGGCGACCTTGTGCGCGAGGTGCGGGCTTTCTCAGGTAAGCCGCTCACGAAGGCTGGACGGGGACGCAAGGGGGCGGGTAACTCGGCGGGAAGGAGTGCTGTCTCCACAACCCCTGGGGCTTCACCTGGATAGTGGCAGTCCTGCCCTCGGTCATCAAGCGCCTGTGGCGGTTCCTGAAGTATGACCTCCTGCACGCAGGGGAGACGGGATTGCAGCCAGGGCTGCCACCGGGCACTGGCGGATGGTCCGCAGCCACTGGCAAACCCATCTGCCCAAGGCGGATGACCTTGGCCGCGTCTCTCCTGTGGCCTTTCAGAGAGTTCGCAGGTTGTTGCCCCGCCTTGCCGATTTTGGACTTTCGGAAGCTGGAGTTTCCGCCGGTACTCCGCTGCTCCCAACCCTGGACCGCTGGATGCTGGAGTTTTCCGGCTCGGTCATGGCGACGGACTGGCTGCGCCGCCGGGATAATGCAGAGCGATCGGGATGTTATATCCGATCGCGCTGTGGGATCGGTCCTCGGTGTAGTGCCTGCGCCAAGCCTCCAGCTTTTTTCCGTGCATCCGCATGGCCCATGAAGTGGCCATCGATGCGCCACTGGCCCGAGCCGCAATGGCGACGCATGTTCAGGCGCCCTGACCAGAGCTTTCTTTCAGAATTGAGGAGGATCAGGAAAACAGTGCGGTGGACCCTTTTCCCGACGAAAGATGAAGCCGTTGTCCGTCGGCTTGCCCCGGCATGAGAAGTCCAGGGTGACGCCCACAGATTGAGGGTGAGACATAGATGTCTGACCGAGATGAACTCGGTTCGTCTTTGTCGAGCCTGATTGTCTTTGGGTAACCGAACCGGGCACATGCCCGTTCCAATGTCCAAACCACATCTTCCACGCGCTATGTCAGGCGGGGAACGGCGGCCGGGCAAAAGCGGGAATGGATAGCGACAATGGTCAGGATGCGAAGCTTCGTACCAAAGGCCAGTTGGTCATGCGTCCATGGCCCAGACATCGTTTGGCCCAACTGTTTCCTGCCGGTCATCGCGCAGCTTCGCCTTCACCCGCCGCTTCGGATGCTTGCTGCGCACCTGAAGGTCCAACTCATTGTAAATCCTACGCGTCTTCTTGATGTTTATCACCCACCCTCCCGGCGCAGCAGGACATGCACGCGCCGATAGCGGTAGCGCAGGCGCATTTCGCAGATCTCCTTGATCCGCCGTGTGACGGCCGCCTGATCGGTACGCCAGACTTGTAGTGGAACGCGGAGGTGTCGAACTGCAGGGCCCCACAAGCCCCGCGGATCGACACGCCCCAATCGTTGCACATCCCGCGAACCGGCTCGCGCATCCGACCAGGGTGAGCCAGCAGGCGCCACCGGTTCAAGCCGGCTGGCGAACGCGCTTTCGGTGGATGACGTGCCTCACAGCATCTCCTGATTCAAGGTCAGGTCCGTGACGACTTTCTTGAGGCGGCCGTTCTCATCCTCAAGCGCCTTCAAGCGGCGTATCCCGTCCGCCAGCAACCCGCCGTAACGCGTTCGTCGGGTGAACAGTCCAACGGACTGTTTGCTGATCTTCCTCACTCCAGCTGAAATAGGTGGTCTGGCTGATCCCGTCCGCGCAGTGCGCGAACTCCGGTAAAGCTCGGCCACCGGCGTTCCTTCATCCCCCAGCTTCAGAATGAACGCTCTTTGTGCACTATCATTCACCTAATCAGAAATCTGGCTGAGCAATTGGGGCAGCATGGTTGCGTCCCCCACGGTGCTAACGTTCGCAGGCTCACCCTCAATAGCAGGATTTTCCAAGACTCGGCCGTCGACACCGATATGGATCTTGCGCCGTGAGCCGTGTCGCGCCGTTGATCCAAGCCACCATGGCGAATGCGGTGTTCCGCGCCACCATGCTTACGGGCGTGCCCTTCGTCGGGAAAAGGGCGCAGCGGCCCCTTCGAGCCCCGGTGGGGATATTCCCGGCCAAGGTTATCTGGCGTTTGAGCGTGCTGAAATCCGGCACCGCCTTGACAACGCCGATCAGGCGCAGGACGCTCTCGGCAATGTCTCCCGTCATGGTCACTCGGATCAAAGTCGTTCCCATGGTTCGATCTGCCTGAGGGCCATGCCGAACAGGACTTTCATCGTCAGGCATGCCTGATCGTGTCATCGCCATACTGCGGTTGCCAGCCTCCTGTGCCCGTCGGAGACGGTACAGGAGGCCGTGTCTGGACCGAACCAGAGTGTCAGGACGTGACGCTGCTTCAAGGCTGCGTTGTACGCCGACGGGTTCTTGATCTTGTGGCTCGGCGGGCTGGGCGTGCTCATGCAGCGCAGCTACCGTCCTCTTCACGAGGTGAATCCCTTTCAGACTTCGGGCAACAATGTCGGTCAGGCAACTACTGCGCCTGCAAGTTCGTGCAGTTTTTTTCTTGTCAACTTGGGCCATACTGCCGCTCTGTTGCAGCCCCTGTCGGACAGGCAAGAGGTAGCTGCTGACCCTGCGCCTGAGAGACCAAGACCCTCGGACATGGTGCCGACTTCGGTTTGTTCGCGTTGTAGAGTGTCGGGGTGGGCGTGGTGCCATTTGCCGGCAACTGGCACAGGGTCCATCGTCCCGATCTCTAGTGGCTGGCATTCGATTTGAATGGCATCGATCGGCTCTGGCGGGACGTCGGCTCAGGCGGCGGGATGCTGGTTCAGCCCGCTGCCGCAGATGTCGAGTGTGAGTAACTGCCAGGTGTTGATCGGAGGGAACAGGTCAGAGAGTGGTGACGCATCTACTCCTGCAGGGCTGCATCTGCTTATCCCTACTTGCATCCAATCGAAGCGGAGACCTGCCAAAAGTTCACAGGGAATGAAGAAGGAGCCTCGCGCAACATCTGCGCGAGGCCGGCGAAACAAGGATTATCCCAGCCTGTAATTCGGAGATTCCCGCGTGATCTGCACGTCATGGACATGGCTTTCCTTCAGTCCGGCGCCGGTGATGCGGACGAACTGGCAGTTCTGGCGCATCTCGGCCACGGTGGCGCAGCCGGTATAGCCCATGGCCGCCCGTAAGCCGCCGACAAGCTGATGGATGACCGCGCTGGCGGTACCTTTGTAAGGTACCTGACCCTCGATGCCTTCCGGAACCAGCTTGTCCGAGGCGGCATCCTTCTGGAAATACCGGTCCGCCGAACCGCGCGCCATGGCGCCAAGCGATCCCATGCCGCGATAGGACTTGAAGCTGCGGCCCTGGTACAGGATCACCTCGCCCGGGCTTTCATCGGTGCCCGCGATCGCGCTGCCCACCATGGCGCAGCTGGCGCCCGCCGCGATGGCCTTGGCAAAGTCACCCGAGAACTTGATCCCGCCATCGGCGATGACCGGGACGTCCCCGGCGGCCGAGGCGGCGTCCATGATGGCCGTCAGCTGGGGCACACCCACGCCTGCCACGATCCGCGTCGTGCAGATGCTGCCCGGCCCGATGCCGACCTTGACCGCATCGGCGCCCGCGCCGATCAGCGCGCGGGTCGCCTCGGCCGTCGCCACATTGCCAGCCACGACCTGCACGTCGTTGGACAGCGCCTTGACCCGCTCGACCGCCTTGGCGACGCCTGCGGAATGCCCATGCGCGGTGTCGATGACGACCATGTCGACGCCGGCCTCGATCAAGGCCTGGCTGCGCTCGAAACCTTCCTCGCCAACGGTCGAGGCGGCCGCCACCCGCAGGCGTCCCAGATCGTCCTTGCAGGCCAAGGGGTTCAGCACCGACTTCTCGGTATCCTTCAGCGTCAGAAGACCGGTCAGCTTGCCCTGCCCATCCGTCACCAGAAGCTTCTCGATCCGGCGCGCCTTCATCAGGCTGATGGCCTCGGCGCGGTCGGCGGGTTCGCGCAGGATGGCCAGGTTCTCCGCGCTCATCATCGCGCGGACTGGTGTGCGGTCGTCGCTGGCAAATCGCATGTCGCGGTTGGTGACGATTCCCACGACGCGACCCGCCTCGTCGACAACGGGAAAGCCGGTGACGTTGTAGCGGTCCTGCAGCGCCTTGGCGTCGGCCAGCGTCTGGTCGGGGGTCAGGGTGATCGGATTGTAGACGATGCCGCTTTCGAAACGCTTGACGCGCCGGACCTCGGCCGCCTGCTGTTCGGTGGTCAGGTTCCGGTGGATCACGCCCATCCCTCCGGCCTGTGCCATGGCGATCGCCATCCGACTTTCGGTGACCGTGTCCATGGCCGATGACAGCAGCGGGATGTTCATCCTGATCGCCCGCGTCACAAAGGTGGTCACGTTCGCCGTGGACGGCAGCACCGTCGAGGCTGCGGGAACCAGAAGCACGTCGTCGAAAGTGAGAGCCTCACGAATCTGCATGGGGGTGTCCTTGCGGCAATCTCGTTTGGCAGTTTCCCCTTTCACGGACAGGGGGATTTGTCCAGCCGTCCCGTTGCATCCGTGCCACGGCGGTTATCGCTATCGCGCCGGACGTGAGGTCAGATGTGCATGTGAATTGATCGGGAACAAATGCGCGCTAGGGTGGAATCCGGGGGGCGCAACGCCCGGCCGTGGGAGGGAAAGATGAAGATTGCATTGACGGGGATGGCCGCGCTGCTGCTGGGAACAGCGCCGCTGATGGCGGGGGGGATCGAAAGGGCGCCGCAATCCCTCGGAATCCTGTTCGAACCCGGCAACTACGCCGAACTGAGCTTTGGGGGCGGGGATCCGACGGTCGAGGGCACCGATACGGGCGTCCCGCCGATTCCGGCCGTACCGACGGGCATTCCGCCGCGTGGTACGGGGGATGTGGCGAACGGCTATGGCTTTGTCGGGCTGGGCTACAAGCACCAGCTGAACGAAAGCCTGTCGGCCGCCCTGATCGTGGAACAACCGTTCGGCGCCGACGTGACCTATGCCCCCTTCATCCCCTTGGCCGAGGGTGGGTCCTCGCTTCTGGGGGGGACGCGCGCGCGGGTGGATTCGACCACCGTCACGGCGCTGCTGCGCTACAGGATGCCCAACAACATCTCGGTGCATGGTGGCCTTCGGGGTTCGCGCGCGGATGCCGAGGTGACGCTGAACGGCTTCGCCTACGGCGCCCTGTCCGGCTACAACGTCCAGATGGACCAGGCCTGGGGCATGGGCTATGTCATCGGGGCTGCTTACGAGTTGCCGGCGATCGCCGCGCGCGTGTCGCTGACCTACAATTCCAAGGTCGAGCATGAATTCGACACGGTCGAACGAGTGGGCGGCGTCCCGATCGGAACCTCGGTCACCACCGTCGACACACCCGAGTCGCTGACCTTGGAAGGCCAGACGGGCATCGCGGCGGACACATTGGTGTTCGGGTCGATCCGGTGGGTCAACTGGTCCGAATTCCAGGTCAATCCGCAGTTCTTCACCGGCCAGACCGGCGGCGGGCTGGTGTCGCTGGAGGATACGACCACCTACACGATCGGCGTCGGGCGCAGGTTCACCGACAGCTGGTCGGGCACCGCCTCGTTCATTTACGAACCTTCGGGGGACGACCTGGTCTCGCCCCTGGCACCGACCAGCGGGCGCAAGGGCGTGACGCTGGCCGCGATCTATACGATGGACAACATCAAGATCACGACCGGCGTGAACTATTCGAGGTTGGGCGACGCCCGGCCGCAGACCGGTGGACAGCCGCGTGCGCAGATGGAGGACGGTGACATCTGGGGCATCGGTGTCCGCATCGGTTACAGCTTCTGAGAACGCCTGCAGTCCGCCCAAACGTCTCCGCCCCAAAGGCGGGGACGTTTCACGTTCCACAGGGCGCATCATGCCGGCGGCTGCGTTCTGCTTGGACCCTGGTCCGAAACGCGAAAAAGGTCCTAGCCCCGGCAGGCTGAACCGCGCCAGCCGGGGCCATGGCATCCCGGGCACTCTTTCCAACATCGCCGCGCGCCATTACCTAGGGGCGCGGCGCAAGGAAGGAACGGCCAATGATTTATCGCAGCGCAGAGGAATGGCGGGCGGCGGCGTCAAAGCGCGTCGTGCTGTTCGGGATGTCCGGCCTGGGAAAGACCTTTCTGGCCTCGATGCTGCGCGGCACGGGAAACTGGTTCCATTACTCGGTCGATTACCGCATCGGCACCCGCTACATGGGCGAATACATCGCCGACAACTTCAAGCGCGAGGCGATGAAGGTCCCGTTCCTGCGCGACCTGCTGATGTCGGACAGCGTGTACATCGCCAGCAACATCACCTTTGACAATCTGGCGCCGCTCTCCACCTATCTGGGCAAGCCCGGCAGCCCGAGCCGGGGGGGCCTGCCCTTTGACGACTATTGCCAGCGCCAGAACCAGCACCGCCGGGCGGAAATGGCCTCGCTGCTGGACACGCGCCATTTCCTCGACCGGGCCCAGGACATCTATGGGCTGCCCAACTTCGTGTGCGACAGCGGCGGCTCGATCTGTGAAGTCGTGGACCCCGAGGACCCGGACGATCCGGTGCTGGCCGCGCTGGAACGCGACCTGCTGATGGTCTGGATCAAGGGCAGCGATGCCCACACGGCCGAACTGGTGCGCCGCTTTGACCAGGCCCCCAAGCCCATGTACTACCAGCCGCAGTTCCTGGAGCGCGCCTGGATCGCCTATCGTGTCGAAAAGGGCCTGGAAGAGGCGCAGGTGAATCCCGACGACTTCATCCGCTGGACCTATGCCCGCGCGCTGGCGCATCGCCAACCCCGATACGCGGCCATGGCCCGCCGTGGCGTCACCGTCCTGGCCGAGGAAGTGGCCGGGGTCCGCAGCGCCACCGATTTCACCGACCTGATCGCCCGCGCCATCGCGCGCAAGGACACCTGACATGCCGATCACGCTGAACGAGAACCTGCCCGCCTATCGCATCCTGTCGGACGAAGGGGTGATGGTGATGTCGCCGGGCCGCGCCGCGACCCAGGACATCCGCCCCCTGCGCATCGGCCTGTTGAACCTGATGCCCAAGAAGATCCAGACCGAGAACCAGTTCGCGCGCCTGATCGGCGCCACGCCCCTGCAGATCGACTTTCAGCTGATCCGCATGTCGGACCACGAAAGTCGCAACACGGCCGCCGACCACCTCGAAAGCTTTTACCGGCCCTTTCGCGAGGTCGAGGCGTCGGGGGAAAAGTTCGACGGGCTGCTGATCACCGGCGCCCCGGTCGAGCACCTGCCCTTCGACCAGGTGACTTATTGGGACGAGCTGACGCGCGTCTTTGCCTGGACGCAAACCCATGTCCACTCGACCTTTGGCGTCTGCTGGGGCGGCATGGCGATGGCCTGGCATTTCCACGGCCTGCCCAAGCACATCCTGCCGGCCAAGGCCTTTGGCTGCTTTCGCCATCAGAACCTGGCGCCGGCCTCGCCCTATCTGCGCGGCTTTTCCGACGACGTGCTGGTCCCCGTCAGCCGCTGGACCGAGATCCGCCAGGATGACGTGGATGCCCGTCCCGCGCTGACGACCCTGCTGGCCAGCCCCGATGCGGGCCCCTGTCTTCTGGCCGATCCCGGGCACCGGGCGCTTTATGTGTTCAATCACTTCGAATATGACAGCACCACGCTCAAGGACGAATACGACCGCGACGTCGCCGCCGGCAAGCCGGTGGCCCTGCCTGCGAACTATTATCCCGATGACGATGCCGCGCGCGCACCCTCGAACCGCTGGCGCAGCCACGCCCATCTGCTTTACGGTAACTGGATCAACGAAATCTACCAGACGACGTGGTACGACATGTCGCGCATCGGCGAGGGATAAGCATGGCACGACCCGACCTGCCTCTTGTGGGGGCCATCAGCCGCTACCTGAACGATCAGGCGCCCGAGGCCCTGCGGCAGGAACTGGCCCGCGGCAAGAAGCGCGAGATCCTGGACGCCTCCTTTCCCTATGACTGCATGATGGACAAGGCCGCCTACGAGGCGGCAATGGAGGGGCTGCAGCTGCAGCTGGTGCAGATGATGCATGACATCATCGCCACCGGAAAGCGC
>VGDE01000119.1 GCA_016869875.1 Alphaproteobacteria bacterium | reverse complement strand
GGCGGCCCGGAACTGGCACTGGAAGTCGAGGAAAACGGTTACGGCGACCTTCTGGCGGAGGCCGGCTGATGTCCGAGATCGCCGTCAAGACCAAGGCCCAGCAGACGCCGCAGGTGACCGGGGCTCCCAAGCCTGCCGGAGCACTGGACGACCGGCTGGCCACGATGCAGCTGCCGCAGGGCGGCTTCAGCGCCCCTGCCCGTGCGGAGGCGCTGGCGCGTCTGCGTGACATGGGACTGCCGGGGCCGCGCGACGAATACTGGCGCTATACCGATCCGCGTCTGTTCAACGTGCCGGGTCCGCAGCCGCTGCCTTTCGACGCCAAGGCGCCCGAGTCGCCCCTGTTCGTCGAGCGCGACAAGCTGACGCTGGTGTTCGTCGACGGCGCCTTTGACGAGGCAGCGTCCGACGACCTGGCGCTGGAAGGGATCGAGATCACGACCCTGGCGCAGGCAGATGCCGCCGGCGATCATTGGTCAGCGGAGCTTTACGGAAGGCTGGAGGCTGCCGGTCAGCAGCCGGTCCGGCGTCCCTTTGCCGCGCTGAACACGGCTGCCGCACGTGACGGCGTGCTGATCCGCGTCACGGGACGGCCGGCAAAGCCGGTCCATGTGCTGCACCGGCGCGGTGCGGATGCGGCCGACGCCGTCTGGCACCATGTCCTCCGCCTTGAGGAAGGCACCGAACTGACCTTTCTGGAAACCGGCATGACCGGCGCCCGCTCGAATGGCGTGATCGAGGTCGACCTGGCGCCGGGCGCCAAGCTGCACCACATTGCCGCCAAGCGAGCGATCGATCCGCGGGTCGGGCTGTCGCATCTGTTTGCCCATGTGGCCGAGGGTGCTGCTTTGAAAAGCTTCACCCTGGCGGTGAACGGCATGTTGATGCGCCACGAAGCCGTCATCGACATGGCGGGGGATGATGCCGTGGCCCATGTGGCGGCGGCTGTTCTGGGCGACGGCGCCACCGGACGCTTCCATCATGACGACACCGTCTTCATCACCCATGGGGCCGAGCGTGGCGAAAGCCGCCAGGTCTTCAAGAAGGTCCTGAAGAACGGCGCGACGGGGGTCTTTCAGGGCAAGATCCTGGTCAAGCCGGGTGCGCAGAAGACCGACGGCTATCAGATCAGCCAGGCGCTGCTGCTGGATGAGGCCAGCCAGTTTCTGGCCAAGCCCGAGCTTGAGATCTATGCCGACGACGTGAAGTGCTCGCACGGCTCGACGACCGGCGCCATCGACGAGGAGGCGCTGTTCTATCTTCGGTCCCGTGGGGTTCCGCAGGACAGGGCCATCGTGTTCCTGGTTCTGTCCTTCCTCGCGGATGCTCTGGAAGAGGTCGAGGACGAAGGGCTGCGTGACGAGATCAACGAACGGCTGGAAGCGTGGCTGACAAGTCATTCTCCGACCTGAGCGCGACCCGCCGCGGCGGCATGGTGCTTCGCGTGCTGGAAAGCTGGTGGGCGCCGCGCCGAGTGGTGCGGGGCCTGGCGAACATGCCTGATCCCGTGCTGCTGGCCGTGCTGATGCTGGCGATGCTGATCACGCTGATCGCGCAGGCGCCCGGCAACGCCCGGGCGGCGCAGCTTGACCCTTCCATCCCGCTGGATGCCCGGATGGGCGGTGCGGCCATGGGGGCGATGTTCATGATGCCCCTTCTGGCCTATGCCGTGGCGGGTCTGACCTCTCTTCTGTCGCGCCTTACTCCTTGGAAACTGGGGGCGCGCCAGGCACGGCTGGCGCTGTTCTGGGCGCTGCTGGCTGCCGCGCCCGCGACCCTGCTGGCGGGGCTGGTGGCCGGGCTGATCGGTCCCGGCCCGGCACTGTCCCTGACCCGTGCCGTGGCGGGTCTGGGTTTCCTGATCATCTGGGGCGCGGGCATTTCGGCGCTGGCGGGGCGAAAATGACATTCGACGACTTCAAGGCGCTTTCGCGTCAGACCCTTCGCGAGCCCGAACAGGCCGCCCACAGGCTGATAGCGCAGGGCTGGCCCCTCTCGGCGCGCTGGATGGCGCTGGTCGCCGCGGTGTCGGTCTCGGGCGTTCTGGCCTTTATCTCGACCATGCTGTTCCCCGTGCCCGAGGGCGAGGTGCCGCCCCTGTTCAGCATGAGCCAGCAGCCCCTGGCGCTGGCTGGAATGCAGCTGGCCGCGATCGTCATGGGTGCGGGGCTCATGACTGCGGTCGGGCGCATGTTCGGCGGACATGGCCGGTTCGAGGATGCATTGCTGCTGACGGTCTGGATCGAGGTGATGTTGCTGCTGGTCCAGGCGGTGCAGATCGTCCTGTCGCTGGCCCTGCCGGCGCTCGCGGGTGTCCTGGGCATCCTGGCCGTTGCGCTGTTCCTGTGGCTGACCGTGCAGTTCACCAAGGCCCTGCACGGCTTTACCAGCGGCCCCAAGGTCCTGCTGGTGATGTTCGGGACGCTGCTGGCCATGGGATTCGTGCTGTCCTTTTTCGCGGCCTCGCTTGGCCTTCTTCCGGAGATGCCGCAATGAGTTTCGATGTCGATGCCGTCCGTGCCCAGTTTCCCATCCTGGGCCGTCAGGTGAATGGCCGGCCGCTGGTCTATCTGGACAGTGGGGCCAGCGCGCAAAAGCCGCGCGTGGTGATTGACGCGATCAGCAGGGCCTATGAGGGTGAATACGCGAACGTGCATCGCGGGCTTCATTTCCTGTCGAACCTGGCGACCGACAACTATGAACGTGTCCGCGCCACCATTGCACGCTTTCTGAACGCTCCGCGAGAAGACGAGGTAATCTTTACCACCGGCTCGACCGAGGCGATCAACATGGTCAGCTATGGCTGGGCGGCCCCCCGCCTGCAGGCCGGGGACGAGATCGTGCTGTCGGTGCTGGAACATCACGCCAATATCGTGCCGTGGCATTTCCTGCGCGAGCGTCAGGGCGTCGTGCTGAAATGGGTCGAGCCCGAACCCGACGGCAGCCTGCCGGCGGAAAAGGTACTGGCAGCAGTGGGCCCGCGCACGCGGCTGATTGCCGTCACGCATATGTCGAACGTGACCGGGACGGTTGTCGATGTTGCGGCCATTGCCCAGGGGACCGACGTTCCAGTTCTGGTCGATGGATCGCAGGCGGCGGTGCATATGCCGGTGGACGTTGGGGCGATCGGCTGCGATTTCTATTGCGTCACAGGGCACAAGCTTTACGGGCCCTCCGGCTCGGGCGCGATCTGGATCAAGGCCGCGCGTCAGGCCGAGATGCGGCCGTTCCTTGGCGGCGGCGACATGATCCGCACCGTTGCCCGTGATGCCGTCACCTATGCCGACCCGCCCCTGCGGTTCGAGGCCGGCACGCCCGGCATCGTCAACCAGATCGGCCTTGGTGCGGCGCTGGATTACATGATGTCTCTGGGCATGGAAAACATCGCCGCCCATGAACGTGAACTGCGCGATTATGCCCGCGACCGGCTGCGCAGCCTGAACTGGCTGCAGGTTCAGGGGGATGCGCCGAACAAGGGAGCGATCTTCTCGATGACGATGGAGGGGGCGCATGCGCATGACATCTCGACCATCCTCGACAAGAAGGGGATCGCCGTCCGGGCGGGCAGCCACTGCGCCATGCCGCTGATGGAGTTCTTTGGCGTCAACGCCACCGCACGCGCCAGCTTTGCGATGTACAACACTCAGGCAGAAGTTGACGTTCTTGTCGAAGGATTGACCTTCTGCCGCGAGTTGTTCGCCTGAATCTTGCAAAGATTCTGGAAGGTGTCGAAGATCCTCTGATATTTCTTGCCTGCTCTTTGGCAAATCTGCATCCCTGACGCCACAACAGCGGGAGGCAGCAATGGCCGAGGTTCTGGTTCTGGGTGCGGGAATGGTGGGTGTCTCGACGGCGCTTGCCTTGCAGGCGCGGGGGCATGATGTCACCATCGTCGAACGCGGCACCCCCGGACGGGAGACCAGCTATGGCAATGCCGGCCTGATCCAGACCGAGGCGGTCGAGCCTTATGCCATGCCTCTGGCGCCGGGGGCGTTGTTGCAGATTGCGCTTGGGCGCGGCTATGATGTCAAGTGGACCCCTGCCGGGTTGATATCGCAACTGGGCGCAGTGGTCGGTTACGCCCTGAATTCGCTGCCCGCCGCGCACCGGCGCGCTACGGTCACCTGGGGCAAGCTCATCCGCCAGTCGACCGAGCGGCACGGGCCGCTGATCACGGCGGCGGGTGCAGACAACATCATCCGCCGCAACGGCTATATCGAGATTCATCGCACGCCCGCGCGGATGGATCAGGCCCGTCAGACCTCGAAGCGTTTCCTGGACGAGTTCGGGGTCGAGGCGCGCCTGATGGACGGAGGCGAACTGCGCGTGCTCGAACCTTCGATCAAGATCGAGGTTGCCGGTGCAACGCATTGGTTGGACAGCTGGAACTGTGCGGATCCGGGCGCACTGGTAGCGGCCTATGCCGCGCTGTTCCAGAAGAAGGGCGGGCGGATCGTGAATGGTGACGCGGGCGATCTGCATCGGAAGGGGACAGGCTGGGCGGCGGACGAGGCGACAGGCGAGCACGCCGTGATCGCGCTTGGCCCCTGGTCGCCGATGCTGACACAGCGTTTCGGACTGACCGTGCCGATGGTCTACAAGCGCGGCTATCACCGCCACTACCGGATGGAGCTGCCGCCCCACCACCCGATCGCGGACTTCGGCAACTCGGTCGTGCTGTCGCCCATGCGGCGGGGTCTGCGGATCGCCACCGCGGCCGAACTGACGCCGCATCCGCGCTTGTCGCCGCCCCAACTGAAGCATGGCGAAAGGGCTGCGCGCGAGTTGTTCGACATCGGTGCCCCGGTCGAGGCGGAACCCTGGACCGGCCGCCGGCCCTGCATGCCCGACATGCTGCCGCTGGTCGGGCGCGTGCCGGATCAGCCGAACCTGTGGGCGCATTTTGGCCACGGGCATCAAGGCTTCACCCTTGGTCCCGTCACGGCCGAGATCCTTGCCGAGGAACTGGATGGCGGACCGGGATGGGCGGAACTTCAACCTGCGCGCCTCAAACGCGGTTGATTTGGGAGACTGTCAGACACATCTTGAGGACAACTCCGAACGGAACAGGAACCTCATGGGTCACAACAACACCAGCGCCCCTGTGATGCGCTTTCCGGAAGTGACCCGCCCCAAGCTCGAGGGCGGGAAACGCTTTGTCATGCAGAGCGAGTTCCAGCCTGCAGGCGACCAGCCCAAGGCGATCAAGGAACTGGCCGCAGCGGTCGTGCAGGGCGAACGCGATCAGGTTCTGCTGGGGGCCACGGGCACCGGCAAGACCTATACGATGGCCAAGGTCATCGAGGAAACGCAACGCCCCGCCATCATCCTTGCGCCGAACAAGACACTTGCCGCCCAGCTGTACGGCGAGTTCAAGGGTTTCTTTCCCGATAACGCCGTCGAGTATTTCGTCAGCTACTACGACTATTACCAACCCGAAGCCTATGTGGCCCGCAGCGATACCTATATCGAGAAGGAATCGCAGATCAACGAGGCCATCGACCGCATGCGCCACAGCGCCACGCGGGCGCTGCTGGAGCGGGATGACGTGATCATCGTCGCGTCGGTCAGCTGCATCTATGGCATCGGCTCAGTCGAGACCTATTCGGCGATGACCCAGGACATGATCGTGGGCCAAAGCTATGACCAGCGAGAGTTTCTGGGGCAACTGGTGGCGCAGCAGTACAAGCGCCTGGATGCCAGCTTCCAGCGCGGCGGCTTTCGCGTGCGGGGCGACCTGATCGAAGTCTGGCCCGCGCACCTCGAGGATCGTGCGTGGCGCTTTGACTTCTTCGGGAACGAGCTGGAGGCGATCACCGAGTTCGATCCGCTGACCGGGGCGAAATCGGACAGCTTCAAGCAGATCCGCATCTATGCCAACAGCCATTATGTGACCCCGCGCCCGACGATGCAGCAGGCCATCAAGGGCATCAAGAAGGAGCTGCATGACCGGCTGAAGCAGCTGACCGACGAGGGCAAGCTGCTGGAAGCGCAGCGGCTGGAGCAGCGGACGAACTTTGACATCGAGATGCTGGAGGCTACGGGTGTCTGCAACGGCATCGAGAACTATTCCCGTTATCTGACCGGGCGTGCGCCGGGCGAACCGCCCCCCACGCTGTTCGAGTTCATTCCGGACAACGCGATCGTCTTTGCCGACGAAAGCCATGTTTCGGTGCCGCAGATCGGCGGCATGTACCGGGGCGACTTTCGGCGCAAGTTCACGCTGGCCGAACACGGCTTTCGCCTGCCTTCCTGCATGGACAACCGCCCGCTGAAGTTCGAGGAATGGGACGCGATGCGGCCCCAGTCGGTTTTCGTGTCCGCAACCCCGGCGCAATGGGAAATGGACCAAACGGGTGGCGTCTTCACCGAGCAGATCATCCGACCGACAGGTCTTCTGGACCCGCAGATCGAGATCCGCCCGGTCGAGATGCAGGTGGACGACCTGCTGGACGAGGTGCGCAAGGTCACGGCGGCGGGCTTCCGGACACTGGTCACCACCTTGACCAAGCGCATGGCCGAGGACTTGACCGAATACCTGCACGAGCAGGGCATCAAGATCCGCTACATGCACAGCGACATCGACACGATCGAGCGGATCGAGATCCTGCGCGACCTGCGCCTCGGCGCGTTCGATGTGCTGGTTGGCATCAACCTGCTGCGCGAGGGCCTGGACATTCCCGAATGCGGGCTGGTGGCCATTCTGGATGCCGACAAGGAGGGGTTCCTGCGCAGTGAAACCTCATTGATCCAGACCATCGGACGGGCGGCGCGCAATGTCGAGGGCCGGGTCATCATGTATGCCGACCGGATCACCGGAAGCATGGAACGCGCCATGGCCGAGACCGAGCGGCGGCGCGAAAAGCAGATGGCCTATAACGTCGAGCACGGCATCACACCGCAAACGGTCCGCAAGAACGTCGAGGATGTGCTGGCCGGCCTGTGGCAGGGCGATACCGATCAGTCGCGCATCACGACCAAGGTCGACAAGCCGCTGATCGGGGCGAACCTTGCTGCCCACCTGGAAGCGATGCGGGCACAGATGCGAAAGGCTGCCGAGAACCTGGAGTTCGAGGAGGCCGCCCGCCTGCGCGACGAGGTCAAGCGGTTGGAGGCGGTGGACCTGGCCATCATGGATGACCCGATGGCCCGTCAGTCGGTGATCGAGGAGGCCGCCGAGGCCGCTGTCCGCACCTCCGGCCGGTCCACGGCGGGGCGGGCGGGGCAGCGGGGCGGCAACAAGCGGTCCAAGCGGGGCCGCTAGCTGCAGGAAATCCGCGTCACCCAACCTTTTGGATCAAGATGCATCGTCAGCCGCGCTGGGTTGAAGTCATGGGTCATGACGCCGTGGGGCCCGACCTCGCGCTTGCGCAGGGAAGGGGGCAGCATGATCTCTCCAATGTTGCGCCCGACCAGGACCTGGTGCTGGGTTGGACTGCATTGCTGCGCGTCCACGTCATAAGGGCTGCCGGCGCAGGCAGCGAGGCCAAGTGCCAGCACGGGGACCAGAACGGCAGGCCGGGTCAGGCGAAAGGAATGGTGCATATCACGTCTTTCTCATGTGACAGGGTCGCGTGGCGGGGGCAGATTTTGCCAAGATGCTGGCTCTGGTCAAAGAAGGTTTTTGCGGCAACACCCTGCATCATCCACCGCAGCCCTCTGCCTTGCAACGTTGCTGCGCGCAGATAGCGCAGCCTTGCCGTGGATGCGTGGGTCGAACTGCGCGAAATTCTGGTTCAGATAGGCACGGCATTGGCCAGGTCATCAATGCCTGGTGCCGACATCGCCGTCATCCCGAACAAGGCTGGCCCGGACGGTTGTGCAAACGCTCTGGTGGCTGTTCAGGCGCCGGAGTGTGAACGCGATCTGGCGGTCCAATGCGGGGTTAAGCGGACCGGCCGGACTGAATTGTATGCGCGCTTGTCCCTATGGCCCGACCTGTTGCAGGTCAGGCCATAGGACGCCTGCCAGGCGTTATTCCTGTGCCGCCAGGACGCCGCAGGCAACTCGGCCGCCGGCATGGCCTGCAGGCTGACCCTGATAATCGTCCGCATGGGCGTGGATGATAAATCCGGTGCCGTCCTCGTCACCCAGGATGTCCGGCGTCAGGTCCGCGACGAAATGCTCGACCTTGATCGCGCCGCCGTCCGGAACGTGCAGGTTCGGCAGGTCGCCGATATGGGGGCCGTTCTCGGACAGGACGCCATGCTCTTCGCCTTCAAGTGCCAGATGGCCACCCGCGCTTTCGAAATCGGGGCCTTCGCAGACGCCGGTTTCGTGCAGGTGCACGGCCAGCACACCGGCCGGCAACGCCTCCAGATCCAGCGTCACGACCGCCATGCCCGAAGGCGTGGGCTGAACCGTGACGGTCCCATGCGATGTTCCGTCGGCCGCCTCGACCTGAGCGGTGAAGGCGCCGCCAAGAGAGGAAAGGTCGGGACCGGTCGCCTCGTGGCCCATGGCTTCGGCATCCTGCGCGGCCGCGGCGCCGGCAGACAGCAGGAACGCGGCAAGTGCGGGAAGTAGTTTGCGGTTGGACATCATGATCTCCTCTGGCATGTCGTTCACGGTGCGAACGCCCGCGGAACCATGATGTTCCGAAGGACTTGATCCGCTGTCGGGATTTGGTCATAAACCGTCAGTCATCAGCCGAAGGACCGTCTCATGCTCGTGCGCATCTATCAGCCAGCCCGCAACGCCATGCAGTCGGGAACCGCCAAGACCAAGGGCTGGGTTCTGGAATTTCCGCCGTCGGATGCGCGCGAGCTTGACCCCCTGATGGGCTGGACCGGCAGCCGAGACACCCAGAGCCAGGTCCGCCTGCGCTTTGACACCCGCAAGCAGGCCGAGGAATATGCCCGTGAACACGGGCTGGAATTCGTGGTGCAGGAACCGCACCGCCGCGCCGCCAATGTCCGGCCGCGCGGCTATGGCGAGAATTTCGCGACCGATCGTCGGGGTCCGTGGACCCACTGATCCGGCCTCTTTAACTCGGACAAAGTTGTTCCGGCTGCGGTGGCTTCACTCTGCGCGGGGCAAAGGATGCAATCGAGCAGGCTGCCAGCCTTTCGCTGGCCCGATGGGTAATTACGGATCAGTTGATTGATCCTGTGGAACGGGCGACTGCCATATTGTTCCATGGCACCCGAGGTTCCTTTCTGGAAAAGACCGATCTCTCGCAGGTCTTAGGAAAGTGTTGCAATCGCCTCGGCGATCATGGAGTCAACAAGAAGGCCGAGGTGACGCTTTCGCGATCCACAGCCCCGTGCGCTATCGGCAAGGCCAAGCTGGCGCCGCTCTCCAAGGAAACATCGATTTTGAGACGGTTGTGACGGTGATCAGGAACCGCTTGCCGCATGACATCCCGGCTTAAGCTCTTGCCACGCCAGCGCATGTCCGGCTGCAATCGGCACGGCTCTTTTCCACTAAGCCTCTGATGGCCGAGGTCCCTCTTTTTCGTGACGGATTATCCCACGGCCTGTGTGACGGAGTATCCGGGGCGGTGTGGCCGTTCATGACGACGATCCGGAACTGCACCTCTGCCACCTGTCGGTCGAACTCCCGCGCCACGAGGCGTTGCCCCAGCAGCGTCATGCAGGGCATCTTTGGTTGGGCGCGGCTTTGTCCGTGATATGCCCTCCGGTTTCGCCAGATCGCTCGGCCGAGCTACGCCGACACCCGCAGAGCCTCGTTGCCGGCCACCGCACCAGCAATGGTCGGCTTTCAGGTTGGCGTTCCTGCGAGGCCGGACGACGGCCTGAGTACGGCGGCCGGCGGTCGCATCGCGGAACTTGCGGGTGTCGCAGGTGCCCTCTGCGGTGACGCTTGCCGTATTCTCATCCACGGGGATCTGGCGGAGCAGGTCGATCAGGGCCGGCGCAGCGCCGATGTGGCTTCCGGTGATCTCGACTGCTTGGACGTCCAGGGTCTGCTCGTCGATCCCGGGGGTGGATCTTGCGCCGTGAACCCTGTCGCGCCACGGCTCCGGAAGGTCATGGCGAAGCCGCCGCTGGGAGCCACCGTGCCTGCGGGCGTGCCGATCGTCGGGAAAACGGCCCACCGGACCGTTTTCCTGTTCCTCCTCACCCTTCGCCCCCGACCTTGATCCCGGTGCTGCCTGTCAGCAGGTGCGGCCCCTTGAGGGCGGCATGGGATGTTCACGGTCAAGGTCTTCTGGCGGGACAGGGTGCGGAAGTCTGGCACGGTCCAGGTTCGGGCCGATCAGGTGCCACAGGCTTTCGACGAAGCCCGTGGCTTGCCGGCGCGCCATGCCAGACAGCACCTTCATTGTCAGGCCCCTTTGTATGGCGGCATCACCACAGGTCTGCTGTCGCCCGCCTCTGCCCATCGGCGCAGCATCCCAGCTCATCCTCGGCTCAAGCCA
>VGDE01000118.1 GCA_016869875.1 Alphaproteobacteria bacterium | reverse complement strand
GCGCTGAAAGATCGATATGCGGGCCACGCCCGGCGCGGTGATAGATCTGCTTGCGGCGATCCACCGCGGTGACAGCCAGTACGTTGTCATAGGCGGCAGGATAAGCCGGCGCCGCCCGCGGCCCCAGATTACCCGCCGCCGCGACGATCAGGATATCGCGTCCGATTAAGGTCGCAATTTCCCGGGCCAGTTCTTCATTGGGTGGCCCGGCCAGCGACAGGTTGATCAGCCGCAGATCCTGTGCCCCCAGCCAGTCCAAGGCGGCGATCAAGGTGAAGGCGTCACTGCGCTGATCCTCTCCCGCCCGGACAAACGCATCCACGGCCACCAGTTCGGCTCCCGGCACCAGGCCGGGACTGCGGCTGTGGGGTGCGCCAACCAGCAACGCGGCCACGGCTGTTCCATGCAGGGTATCCGACGCTGCATGGCGTGTCTGCGCCCGATCAAGGCTGTGCATCCTTAGGCGGACGCCAGCGAACGTTTCGTGCTCGATGTTGACGCCCGTGTCCACCATACCAATCCGGGGCAACGACCCGCATCCCGAAGGAGGTTGCCAGCCGATGACCTGTCGTGCCAAGCATAAGTCCTCGGAACAGGAAGTGTTGGCCTCAGATCCGGCCTGCTCGGTCCGGTAGAAATGGTTGAAGTCCGCGCTGGCGGCTGATGCGTGTTCACGCACCACCGCCCGGGCCGCATCCAGTGTCAACCGCTCCGGCTTGCGCAGACGCCGGAGGCTGTCGCCCTGAACAAGATCACGCTGTTCGATCTGCTCGAAGCCTTCACTCAGAAGCTGCGCCAGATCCGCCTCGGAGATGCCGCGTGCAATGATCTCGTCGGGCGCGCGCTGCGGCAGGGGCAGGGGCGCACGAACAGGGACGGCACGACGCGGTTGCACGCGCACCGAAGGGCCATCGTCGTCGTCGTCGTCGTCGTCGTCGTCGTCCTCATCGGCGGCGGCTTGCGCCAGGAGCGTCAGTCCATGGTCGGACAGTCGCGGCTGCAGGGTTGTTATCAGAGCCGCCAACAGCAGAAGCACGACAAGTCTCGGCATAAGATATCTCCGTCAATCTGTTCTATGGACAATGACGTCGGATGCTTCCAATTATTCCCCGGAAAAACGTGGCAACGGCAAGGCGGCTCGTGATGGACGCGGCATTCGGCGACACTCTAGTCCGGCTCCTGCCCAATCTGCGCCGCTACGCGCTGTCGCTGACGCGGCGACCCGATCTGGCCGAGGATCTGGTCCAGATCACTGTGGAACGCGCCATTGCTCATGCCACCAGCCACGATGCGTCGCAACGGCTGGAGCCGTGGCTGTTCCGTATCACGCGCAATGCCTTTATCGACATGACCCGCCGCCAGCGGACCGAGGGCACGCGCGTTGACATCACCGATCATCCGGACATCCTGTTCACCGACGGAGCTGCCACGACCGAAGCACGGCTGATGCTGCAGGCCACACAGGCCGCCATTGTCCGACTGCCGGTTGACCAGGCCGAGATCCTGACACTGGTCTGCATCGAGGGTCTCAGCTATGCCGAGGCAGCTGAGGTTCTGGACCTGCCCAAGGGCACCGTGATGAGCCGCTTGTCGCGTGCAAGACTGGCTTTGGCCAATGCTCTGGGAATAATGTGAGGCTTGGTGCGTAGCCGTCAAACAGCCGTCTGCGATGAGGAAGGTGTAACGTGAGCATCGACGACATTACCCTGATGGCATTGGCCGACGGAGAGCTGGATGCAACCGAGGCACGTGCGCTGGAAGCCCGTATCGCCAACGACCCTGACGCGCAGGCCCGGCTGGCGCACTTTCGCGAGACGCGCGCGCGTCTGGCGGCGTTGGCTCAGGATGCTCCTCCTCACCCTGGCGATGCGGCGCTGATGGCGCGCATCCATGTCGCCAGGGCCGCCCCGCCCGTACCTGCGAACATGCCCGCTGCTGCGGCTCCCGCGGCAAACTGGAACCGCGCACCTTGGGTGGCGCTGGCGGCCGGCTTGGCGGCCGTTGCCATCACAATCGGATGGTGGCAGTCGGACGGTGGCCCTGGCGCAGACGGGCTGCAGACAGCCTTGGTCAGCCTGCCTGCGGGCGAAGGGACCGTGCTTGAGGACGGAACCGACCTTACCGTTATCGCGAGCTTCCGGACTTCTGAAGGCCTTTTCTGCCGCGAGATTGAAGCCACGCGCGCGGGCCGCGCCCGGCTCGCTGTGCTCTGCCGTAAGAATGCCGCCAGTCCCTTCGAGGAACGCTTCGCTCTCGATCTGGCCCCGCTTGAGGGATATCAGCCCGCTTCGGGCGAATTGGAAGGGCTGGATGCTTTTCTGACCGGGATTGGTGCTGGCGCGCCGCTGACGCCTGAAGATGAGGCCGCGGCCCTGGCCCGCTGATCGCGCGCCGGTCCCGTGCCACGAACGATCACCGCCGCCTCTGCCGGGGCAGGCGTTCCAACAACAGGCAGATCGACAAGATCTTTGGAACTGCGGGAATAAACTGTTTCGTCGCGCGTCATCAGGAAGACAGACACGGCACCCACGGAGATGCCGCAGCTTGTCGGACCTGCAGGGATCGGCATCGATCTGCGGGCCCCTAGCAGGATGCCGGATAACGTAACGTTCAAGGAGAACCTATCATGGTACGACGGATCGGCAATGACGACGACAACCGCCTGAACGGCACCAGTCTCGCAGACTTCATTCACGGGCGCTCAGGCGACGACAGCCTGAAGGGCTTTGCTGGTAATGACACGCTGAATGGCGGTGAAGGCAACGACTTCATCTGGGCAGGCCTCGGCAACAACCTGGTCTATGGCGGGTCCGGCAATGATCGCATCTGGGCCAACCGCGGCAACGACCGCATCTTCGCGGGCGAGGGAAATGACACTGTGTGGGCCGGCGACGGCAACAACCGCGTGTTCGGCGGCGAGGGCGATGACAACCTGAACACCGGCAACGGTCGCGATACGATCAACGGGGGGGAAGGCAATGACCGGATCTTCTCGAACGGCGGCGACGACGTCCTGTTGGGGGGCGAGGGCGACGACCTCATGGTTGCCGGCGCTGGTCACGACCGGCTTATTGCAGGCGAAGGCAACGACACGCTGAACGGCGGTGCAGGAAACGATGTGATGACCGGTGGCGAAGGTGCGGACCGCTTCATTTTCACCGGCGGGCGCGATCGCATCACCGACTTCGAGAATGGTGATGACGCTATCGATCTGTCCGCCTTCGCCCGCATCTCGGGCTTTGGCAGCATCCGCGCAGCCGCCACGCAGCAGGGGTCGGATGTTGTCATAAACCTTGGATCGAACCGTCTTGTCATCGAAGATTTTCGGCTGAATCAAATGAGCGCCGACGACTTCACCTGGTAAGCGGGACATCGCGTTGGCTATTCAAGGCCGGTCGTACCGCGACCGGCCTGCTTGCTGTTGGTGCAGCCAAGTATAGGCTGGCTTGACTTACGTCAGCTGAACCCGCGCCTGCTCCCGGCCGGTGGAGCCCGACCGCCACATGTTGCAGATCTTCCGCAGACTAAACGTGCCGCGCCCGAACAGGGCGGGGCCTCTTTTGTTCGTTTAATGCATCGATGAGGTCGTTCTTGACCCTCCTGGTCTCAGTCCAACAGGACCGGATCAACGTCGTTATCGGAAGCACCTGAAGCGCAGCCACTACTCGAACGGCCGGTTGTTTCATCATCCTCGTCAACACCTGCCCAAAATTTCTCCCGTGGGCGGCCCTGCGGACGGGGCCACTGCTGTCGAGGCTTCTGGACGTAGGTTCACGTAGCTCTTGCAACTGCGCGCACAGACGCGATCGTTGTTTCGATGGAGGGGCGCCGAGCACGGCGCGACCAGTGGCGGTCCTTCAAGCCTGCGGCTGTCGCCGCAAGCGTCGCGCTTGCGGTGGAGCCAACGGGCGGCTGGCTGATCGCGCGAGAGAGACCAAACGAACCTGCAAGCGGGACTCCCTTGCTGGCGCAGACGGCGTCGACCCGGCGCTGGATCGGCTCGCGGCAGGGTCCAGCGCTCCGATCCCGGCGCGCGAGGTGACGCTGATTGCCAGTTTCCGCGACAGCAGCGGAAAGCTTTGCCGCGAGTTCGAGATTGCCGGGCGCGATGGGAATGTGGTCGCCGTCGCTTGCCCCGCCGACAGGGCACGGCGGTCCCAGTTCGTCATGACCACGGACTCGCAGGGTGGGAGTTCCGGCCGGCATCATTGCTGAAAGCGCTCGATGCGTTCATGGCGGGCGTAGGCGCGGGCGCCCCCATTGATCTGGATGCCGAGGCGGAAGCCCTGACGATGCTGGTGGGCTGAACCATCGTTTCTCCTTGGTTGAGCGTGATTGTGCCGCGCCTCGACGGGCGCGGCATCTTTTCTGGTACTGCTTCGACAGGCCTCGCCTCGACCCCTAAACGTCAGAAGATCTAGGACATCAGCGGAATGAACTAGTCGTCATCGTCGTTCCGATCACCACCGCCCGACCGGCCACCTCCGCCACCCGAGCGGCCGCCGTCATCGTCATCGTCGTCACGTCCGCCGCGCCCCGCGCGGCCGCCGTCGTCATCATCGTCGTCGCGACCAGCGCCGCCGCCGGCGCGACCGCCACCATCGTCGTCGTCATGACGCCCATCGCGCCCTGCGCGACCGCCATTGTCATCGTCATCGTCACGGCCACGAGCACGTCCGCGGGGGCCGTCGTCGTCATCGTCGTCCCGGCTCAAGGCGCGGGACCGGCCGTGCGTGTCGTCATCCGCCCGCACGCTCTGCGTCCGCACGTCGGCGCGTGTGAGGGCATTGCCGCCGTTTCGATCGAGCAGATATGACGCGCCTCGGCCTCCGAAGGCAGCTTCCAGTTCGCTCCGGGACAGCCGGCCGTCGTCGTTGCGGTCGATGTCCGAAAAGCGGGCAGTTTGTGCGTCCGCAAGCGTGGTCGAGGCCATCAGCGCCGTAGCACCGAGGATGAACAAGGTCTTTGTGAGCTTCATTGATCACTCCTTTCCAGAGGGGAAAAACATTGGGTGCGTGATGTCAGTCGTCATCATCGTCGTGCCAGCGGCGGACATCGGTGCCTTGGTATTTTCGGTCGCCCTTCTCCGAGTCATAGAGCCGCTGGTAGCGGGCGTGCCGGCCTGCATCGTCATCGTCGTGCTGACCATGGCCTATCCGACGGCCGAAGCCGCCGACAACGGTTCCGAGAAGGCGCAGCATGTTGCGGCCATCATCCGCCGCAGCAGAACCGGGCGCCGTCACTGCCAGCGCTGGCCGCAAGGCACAATACGATGCGTGTCATATCCGTGCTCCTTTCCGTTGCCACCCGTCCAGCGGGCCTCGGAAGGTTTACGGACAAAGGCGCGGCCTATTCCCTGCAACATGATTTTTTCTTCAAGCCGGCAATCGTTGCGCGCCCGAGCAGGTGCAGCAGAACCAGACGCCCCCGAACCAGAAGGGGATAGACGCGCCGCGCCAGGCACGGATGGTTGAAGAGCATGCGCTGAATTCGCATCACCGGCCCCGGCGCGTCCGAGAGCATCGTCAGAAGCGTCATCGCCCTGGCGCCATGATAGATGCGCCCCTGCCAGCGCACGATCATGCCCTGGTCAAGATCATAGCCCTGCTCCGTCAGCATGCTCACCCGCGGATCCCCCGACCGGGCGTCAACAAGATCGACCGCACCTGCCGCCTGGCGCAGGCGTGCCATGCGCATCCACGCCGCGCAGACCGGGCAGTCCCCGTCATAGACAATCTCGAGCAAGTCCTGCGTCATGTGACCTTCCTTTCTGCTACGATGGAATAACGCATGGCTGCGGCGCGTATTCCCGGAAATCTGTCGTAGACCGGAGGATGATCCCATGACCGCACTTTCCACCGCACCACGGGCAAGCCACGTTGCCACGGCGCTGGCACAGCCCGTCTCCGCGCTGTCGCTCGGCGCCTTCCGCATCGCTCTCGGGGCGCTGCTGATCTGGGACTGCTGGCGTTTCATCAAGTACGACCGGGTGTGGCGCTACTGGGTCGCCCCGGACATGCACTTCACCTATAGCGGGTTTGGCTGGGTGACGCCGCTTCCGGAGCCATGGATCCACCTTGCCTGGCTCACGGTCGGGATCTCGGCGGCCTTCGTGATGCTGGGGCTGTTCTACCGCCCAGCCATTGTCGTCCTGACGCTGACCTTCGGGTACTTCTTCCTTCTCGACAAGGCTGAGTATCTCAACCACTTCTACCTTGTTCTTCTCTTTCTCCTGCTGCTGTGCGTGCTGCCTGCGCATCGCGCCTTGTCAGTTGACGCCTGGCGCCGGCGCGCCGATGGGTTGCAGACCGTGCCCTACGCGGCGGTCTTCATCCTGCGGGCGCAGATGGAGATCATGCTGGTCTTTGCGGGGCTGGTGAAGCTCACCCCCGACTGGCTCGCGGGTGAGCCCTTGGGCATCTGGCTGCGCGCACAGGCTGACACGCACCCGCTTGGCTGGCTGTTCCACGACGACTGGATCATCCTTGCGGGAACTTGGGGAACCATTGCGCTGCATCTTCTGGGGGCGCCGCTGCTTTTGTGCCGGCGGACGCGTCTTGCGACCTTCTGCGTGTATGCGTTCTTCCACTCCGCCAACGCCGGCTTCTTCAACATCGGCATCTTCCCATGGCTGACCATTGCGGCGACCACGATCTTCTTCGCGCCCGATTGGCCGCGACAACTCGCGCGCTGGCTCCTTGGCCGTTTCGAGGATCTTCCGCCGGAAAAGGCCCCGGTACCGGCGGGGCGGATGCCTCTCTCGCGGCTGACGCTCGTCGCGATGACCGCCTGGATCGCCATACAGATCGCCCTGCCGCTGCGCGCAGGCGCTTTCTCCTCGGAAGTGCGGTGGAGCGGCGACGGTCATCGCTTCTCGTGGCGCATGCGGATCTACGACCGGCAGGCCGATGGGCAGTTCATCGTTGAAGCGGGCGACATGCAATGGCGCGTGGATCCGGCCGACTACCTGACAGAGCGCCAGGCCTCAAAGATGCTCGTCCGGTCCGACATGGTGCACCAGTTCGCCAATCATCTCGAAGCCATCTGGAAGAGTGCCGGGTACGGCGAGGTGGCGGTGCGTGCGGAGATCTTGAAGTCTCTCAACGGTCGCCCGCGCCAACTCTTCATAGATCCGGAAACTGATCTCACGGCTGTGAGTTCCTCTGCGTTTTCTCCGGATCCGTGGGTGAGGGAACTTGAGGTCCCGGTGTGGCGCGCGGCGAACAACCGCATGCCTCAAGAAGTACACGCGCACTCTGCGCTACCCGCACGGCACCCTGAACAGGACTGATCGAAGACATCTCGACTGCGCTTGCACCGGCAATCGGCCGACATCGCCTGATCATGCGTCGGACCGGTGTAGATCAGCCACAGCATCGGTGGGGGCAGTCCAGCGGGACGGGTGTCGGTCGCACTGGTCCTGGCGCAGGCCTATTATGACATCCTTGCGGCAGTTGGCGTCCATTCCGGCCTCTCATCGCCGCCGCGCACTGCCACACCTCTGAACTCTTGGCCTGAGGACAGGGAAACCCTAGCGCGCGCGGCACGGTCGCAATTCACCATCATCTTCCAGAGCGACGAGGACATGGTCGTCAATTCTAGCAACGGGCGCTTTATCGCCATCCGTGCGGTGGAGTCTATGCCCGGCTTCGGAGATGCAGCAGACGCGGCAGGTTCCCGGCGGGCGCCGCTATGTCCGGAGCACGCACCGGGTGGAAAACGGACGCCCCCATGTCGAGACTGGCTGATCAAGGGCGCGGAAAACGCGTGGTCCGGAGGCTCGTCGGCGGGCCGGTTCGCTGATCCTGCCGGCCCGAACGCCTCCCGCAAGATGGTCCTCTTCTTCCTGCGCCACAAGACCTCGCTGGGGAGCCGATCCACGCACTCTTCCCTCTGAGGGAGCCGCGTCAGAATGCAAGCCGGTCGGCAAAGCTTGCCATCAGTAGGCCGACAATCTGTTCATCTTCGAGTCAGCAGCGGACTGGTGTCATCCCTTGAGATCAACCGCGTGCCGTCCAGATCCCGACAAGCGCCGCCAGCGCAACAAAGGCCAGAAAGCCGTTGAGCGCCAGAAGGAGCAGGGGCGGGAGGCGCCGGACGTCCGGCCGGGGCGGCGTTGCGCCCGGACGCATCTCCCGCCAGACGGCTGCCAGAAAGCAGAAGGCGCTGAAGAGCACCAGTACGCTACCGGCAAAGCTGGTAAGGCCCTCGTGAAGCACGTCCTCGAGAAGCGCCTGCGCACCCACGCCCGAAGCGAGCGCCGCAAGACCAGTCCGGACCCAGGCCGCATAGGTACGCTCGGCCGCAAGAACCGTTCGGTTGGCGGCCAACTCGGTCCGCCGATCCGCCGCGTCCGTCTGCTTGACCGTCTGTTCCTCGAGCTGCTCCGCGCTTTCGGCCATCTCCTTGTTCTGTCTCTGCAGCACATCGGCACTTTCAGCCAGCTTCTGCTTGGCAGGGTCATCGTCATCGTGACGAGTACGTGTCATGCAATGGCTCCCGGGTGTTCGTGCTGCACCTCAACGAACAGAATGGCGTCCCGTTCAACGGATTCAAGTCACCACCGCCGCAAGGTGTGGCCTTTTCGAAGGCGTCACCGTTGAGCAGCTGGTCGAAACTGTACGAAGCCCATCTCGACAGGCACTTGGTGTTGACCTTTCGGGCGCATGAGGAGCCGGCGCCTCAAGCTTGAGACTTCGGACAGGGTGGCCGATCTGTGACAGGGGCCACACGAACAGCGGGTGATGACAACCCGGCCCTCGACAGGCTCGGCGGTGAGGGTAACATAACCTGTAACCTGGGGGTGAGGAGCGCGCGGCGAACGGGCGCAACGAGGGCAGGGGGTCGCCATGGGGGCAGGCTCTCCGCGGCGGGAGGCTTGGCTGCCACCAAGCATCCCGCCGCCCCTCGGACACGGCACGTCCGCATGCACGAGAACACGCCAAGGCACGCGAAGGTCGTTCTCGCGCCCGGGCGTGCTGATAGGCATCGCCGTAACGTTGCGTTTGCAGCCTTCCTTCCGCATCGTTTCTGCTGGCCGAGTGGTGGAACTGAAACGGGCAGGCTGGTATGGCAGCACGACGATTGTAAATGGTTGGTATGCGAGATGGACAGGCAGTCAATGCTGATCGCCGAACTTGATGACAACGGAGATGTGGCCTGGCTTTGGCAGGCCGATCCGGGAAAGCGGCCGAAACCTGTTCAAGACAGGGCAGCTTGCCTCCGGGACGTTGACAGGTTCATGACCTACGGTGCCGAAAAGACGGCCATCATGAACTGGCTGCGCCGTCAGGCAACTTGACGGCAGAAGACGGGCGGGTGGCGTCATGCAGCGTGCATGTGATGCCCGAAGACAATGGCTTGCCTGTAACCGTGTGCCTTTTGCACCCTTGACCGCTTGGAGGTCACTTGTTCGGTCTCCCCTGAGTGGATCAACGGGAAACGGGTGTTGAGCCAGTCGCAGTGCCAGTGTCCGTATGACGTCATGAGCCGTCGTTAAGCACCGCGCGTTCATCGCTAGTGTTCCGGGATCTGGCCCAATGCATCGGTTCCGATGGCTCATGCCACGTCCGGGTCGGCTTCCGATCTCCAGAAACCGGGTATCGGAGAATGTGTTGATTGGGCGCTCCAGGCCATATGGCATTTGCCGGGCAATAGATGACGGCCTTGTGGTGGTGGCCGACAAGCGCACGTGCCGTGTCAGCGTCGACGGCGCGCACAAAGCCGCCTTCGAGTGCGGCGCCCTCCTCAGGGCTGTCGATAAGATAGGTGAAAACCTGCATGCCGTCGTTGTAGAGGCTTCCTGTTAAGCCGACGTTAATGCTCTTTGACCGGGCTCTGCGCTGCTGCAACGCACCGTTTACTCGCAGGTGCAAGAGCCGATTTGAGGACAAGCGGCGCAACAGGGGCAGGTGCCTCCACTCCCGCAACAGTACGCGCTGTCGGCTCAGCACCTGCACTGGCTCTACGTCCAGGCTTCGTCGCAAACTGTACGAAGAGGTGCAGAGGGGCAGTAACTTCCTCGGCTTCAGGCGGCGAGCTGGCAGAATTGCTCAAAGGGACGTAGCTCGGGCCTGAACTGGCCCTTGCGGATCATGTTGACCAGTTCGATCCCGGCGGTGGTCGATGCAGCGGACGCGAAGCTCTTGAAGCCCAGCATCGGCCTTACCCGGCGCTTGATGAAGCGGTGATCCTGCTCGACGAGATTGTTGAGATACTTGATCCGCACCATCTCGATTGGGACCGGGCAGCCGAAGCGCTTCAACATTCGGTTGATGTCCTTGATGCCTTCGGTGTTGGCCGCGCTCTTATCGATGACGATCTTCCGCGGCAGGCCATTTACCTCCATTGCGCGGGCGAAGAACTTGATCGCCGCAGGCTTGTTCCG
>VGDE01000117.1 GCA_016869875.1 Alphaproteobacteria bacterium | reverse complement strand
CTTGCAGGCCTGCGGGCTTCAGGAACTTGCAACGGATTACACAGGGAAGACTTCAGTAGAACCGAACCTTGCTCCTGCGTTAGCCGGCGCTTGACGAGATGCAAGAAGGCAGTTGGAGAGCATCTGAGCCGTGATCGCCGCGGCTGTTGAGCATCTAGCGGTGGCGATATCGGATGCACACAGATGCAGCACGTGTGCCGACAGGCAATTATTGACATCTACATGGATTGCCGGCGAAAGTTTTTCGAAGAGACAATTCCGGCTTGGGCTGCGCTCACGGATGACTGGGTGACGCATGCGGCAAGTAGACGGAAACATCCTCCTTTCAGCAACTGATCTGATGCGGTTCATGGGTTGCGCCCATGCAACCTCGCTGGACTTGATGCACCTTCGCGGCGAAGGGCCGGAGCCCGTCGAGGACAGCGCAGACGCCGCGCTGTTGCAAAAGGAGGGCGATGCTCATGAAGCCGCACATCTGGACCGGCTGAAGGCATCGGGCCGACAGGTCGTCGAGATCGTGCGGGGCGCCTTGGCCCGGGATGCCGCCACGATGCGCAAAGTTTTAGCCGACGGCGCCGAGGTCGTGTTCCAGGGAGCGTTCCAGTCCGGAAACTGGGGCGGATGGTCGGATTTCCTGCTGCGGGTTGAACGGCCCTCGGCGCTGGGTCCTTTCAGCTACGAAGTAGCAGACACCAAGCTCAAGCGGCGACCGCACCCCAAGCATGTCCTGCAGCTGGTTCTCTACTCCGACATGCTGGCGAACATTCAAGGCGTAATGCCCGACTATGCTCATGTCGAACTGGGAACCGGAGAGCGTGCCTCGCTGCGATTAGCGGATTACGCCGCCTATGCCCGAATGGCGCGAACACGGTTGGAAGATTTCGTGGCTGCCCCTCCCGCAACACGTCCCGTTCCGACTGCCGACTGCAGCCTGTGTCGCTGGTCGGCGCATTGCGAAACCTTTTGGAGGACCGAAGACAGTCTCTTCGCCATAGCGGGCATCAGCCGCACGCAGGTGAAGAAGCTGGAAGGGGCAGGCGTTACGACAATGGCGGCGCTGGCCGGTCTTGATCACCCGGTCCGTGGTGTAGCGGAAAACACCCGCCAGCGCCTGGTTGCCCAGGCGCGCCTGCAGCACGACCGCAAGACAGGAAAGCCCAGCTACCAGCTGCGCGCGCCTGAGCCGGGAAAGGGCTTCGATCTGTTGCCGGAACCCAGCGCCGGCGACATTTTCTATGACATTGAGGGCTATCCGCATGTCGAGGGTGGCTTGGAATACCTGCATGGGGTCTGGTGCGAGGGGCAGTTCCGCGCCTCCTGGGCCCATGACCACAAGGTGGAAGCAAAAGCGCTGTCCGACCTGCTGGAGTTCTTCCGGGTACAGATCGAGAGGCATCCGGGCGCGCGTATCTACCACTATGCTCCGTATGAGATAACCGCCCTACGCCGCCTGACGACGAAATACGGGATCGGTGAAGCCTTTCTTGACCGGCTGCTGCGGGAGCAACGGTTTGTGGATCTCTTCGCCGTGGTGCGCGGCGGGCTGATCGCGTCAGAGCCAAACTATTCCATCAAGTCGATGGAGGTCTTTTACGGCCGCACGCGTGCGGGAGAGGTCAAGACTGCCGGTGGATCGGTCGTGGCCTACGAGCACTGGCGTGAGACTGCAGACCAGCACATCCTGGATGAGATCGAGGATTACAACCGCATCGATTGCATCTCGACGGAGGAGCTGCGGAACTGGCTTGTCGGCATCCGGCCTTCTGGACCTTGGCCCCAGCGCAGTGCTGACGCAGGCGCAAAAGAGGCGGAGGAAGATGCCGAGACACAAGCCCTCCGCACCAGGCTCGCCGCCTCGGGATTGTCGGAGGATCGGCAGGCAATGCTGTTCAACCTGGGCCTCTTCCACAAACGCGAGGTCAAGCCCGCGCAATGGGCTGTGTTCGACAGTGCCGCTAAGGATGAGGACGACCTGATAGACGATCTTGACGCTCTAGCTGGACTGGAGGCGAGCGGACCAGTCGAGCCGATCAAGCGCTCCTTTGCACGTCACTACCGCTTTCCGCCACAAGAGACGAAGCTGCGAACCGGAAAGAAGGCCACGGTTCCGGTGTTCGATGGACCGCCTGTTTCGGTCACCATCGAGGAAATGGACCGCAGGGCCCGGCAGGTTACGATCAAGGTGGGACCGGGCAAGAACCATCTGCTGGCCGACCGGCTGACACTGCACCCGGACTGGCCACTCGACACCAAGGTGATCGCGGAGGCTTTGCGCGACGTGATTGCGGACCAATGCGGTCCACGGGCCTACAGGGCAGTCGATGATCTTCTGTCGCGTGCGGCTCCACGGCTGAGCACCGGACCCAGCGCTGACCTGCTGGGTGGACGTGATCCGGTTGCCGGCACCATCGAAGCTGTCGGAGCGATGGATGAAACCGTGCTGCCGATCCAGGGACCACCCGGCACCGGCAAAACCTATGTCACTGCGCGGACGATCCTGTCGCTTGTGCGAAAGGGTGCACGCATCGGCGTGGCTTCGAACAGCCATGAAGCCATCCGGAATGTGCTGATGGGCTGCTTAAACGCGCTCGAGGATGACGCTCTGCCGATCCCGCTGGAGCTGGTCCATAAGGTCTCCGGTGGTGAAGACGGCTATCCAGAGGATTGCCCGATCCGTCGTACCACCGATAACGCCCAGGCTGCGGCGGGAGGCGACGTCGTCGGCGGCACGGCGTTCTTCTTTGCCAGGGAGGAAAACGTGCAGGCCTTCGACTGGCTGTTTGTGGACGAGGCAGGGCAGGTTGGTCTTGCGAACATGGCCGCGATGGGCCGCGCTGCGCGCAATATCGTGCTGGTAGGGGATCCGCGGCAGTTGCCCCAGGTCATCCAGGGATCGCATCCCGTGCCGGCGAACCTCTCTTGCCTCGACTGGATGCTGGGGGATCATTCGACCGTTCCGCCTGACCGTGGCATCTTCCTGCCCGTTTCGCGTCGGATGCATCCGGAGGTCTGCCGGTTCATCTCAAGACAGGTCTATGAAGGGCGCTTGGTGAGCCATCCTGACGCCGAACGACAAGGTGTGACCGGCACGTGCTTTCCAAGCGCTGGGGCCTTCTGGCTGCCAGTGCCGCATGAGGGCAATGCCCAGATCGCCATCGAGGAAGTTGCTGCCATCAAGGCAGCGGTAGCCGATCTGCTGACGGGCACATGGACCGACAAGAACGGCACCACGCGCCTGCTGCGCGCAAGCGACATCATCGTCGTTGCTCCCTACAACGCACAGGTCAACGCGCTGAGCGATGCGTTGCCAAGGGGCATTCGTGTCGGCACGGTGGACAAGTTTCAGGGTCAGGAAGCGCCAGTCTGCTTGGTGTCAATGACCGCCTCATCGGCCGAGGAGACCTCTCGCGGGATGGAGTTCCTATTCTCGCTCAATCGCATCAACGTAGCTGTCTCACGAGCAAAAGGGCTGGCGCTGGTGTTCGGCAGCCCACGTCTGCGCGAAGCGAGATGTGAGACTGTCGAGCAGATGCGGCTGGTGAACACGATTTGTGCATTAAATTTTGTGAAGTTTGAGTATCTCCGAAGGCAAGTTGGGAAGGACAAGTAATATGAACGGTAAAGAAGCCGAGCGTATCCTTGATAGCTTGACCGGGGATGGATCATGGGTCCGTCTAAGTGCTCCGGGGCGGACGAAGGCAGTGATATACCAGTCGTCGAACGGACGGACCCTCGCCGTTATTCCAGAATCTGCCCCCGCGAAGCTCGTGTTCGAGCGCAGTTCCAATGGGACGCAGCTACCCTGGCACCAGATTTCAGATAATGTCGGCGCTGTCATTTCGGATGCACAACTGGCGACTTCCGGCCTTAAGGTTCAAGAAGCCAAGCGGCTCGCACACGGACAACAGCAAGTTCTAGAGCTGACAAATGAAGCGCAGCTAAGACAAATTGTTGGCGCCTACCTTAGTGCAGAAGGCCTCCAAAGCATCTTGGACCCAGTCTCCGTATCTCGCTGGATCGAGCGTCTACAGGCCGCCTTTCCCGGATTGGATAGCTTCAACAAACCAGATCCCGATTTCGACATGGCCGAGCGAAGCTACAAGCTTGAAAGCGCAGCGGCACTAGACAGCGCCTTGAACACTGTCAGCGACAATCGAGAGTTCCTTTCTGCTGTCGTCGGTGTGTTGAGTAAAAGCAACCTTCTGCAGTGGCGTGCATATTGGTCGATGTCGCCGAAGGGAGATGGCGATCTAGATGATATCGCAGCGGTAATTAGGAAGCTTGCCGAGGCGGCGAAGGGCCCGGCAAGCGGGCATGCACAGGCTTTGTCCGACTTTGGTGAAACCTGGATGGCGGCTGTACCCAAGGGACAGCGAGATCATGCAAGGCAGATCGGTGAGTTCCTCCTGATGCACCTGTCGCCAGACGAAGGCATCTACATCCGCCACTCCGTTCGGGAGGACCTCTGGCGTGAAGGGTACGGCACAAGCTTCCCCGCTAGTGGCAGTCTCGCCGACATCTACAGCAAGGAACTTCAGTTTATGCGTGATGTCCGTAGCGCCTTTGAGGAAAGAGGGCTAGCACCGCGCGATATGATCGACGTTCAGAGTGCGCTTTGGGTTATCTATAACTTTAAAGCTGACGAGAACGCTGAACCTGCGTCAGCTATGCTCAGTCGCGACGTTGTCGAGGGCGCGATGGATGCGTATGATCTATATCGCAACGCTCAACATCCTAGTGAAATCTTCGACAGTTTCGGCGAGCCACGCGACTACTGGGTGCGTTCAACCCGGGAGCGGCAGAATCGCGTTTATCCTTCAAAGCCGATCATAGGTTTCATTTTAGATAAGACTGTTCTCAATGGTGGTTGGGGGCAGAAGGGCGATGCGGCGGCGCGCTTGCACAATTCCGGCTTTATCATAGTGGATCAAGACGATCGGCCCTTAGCCCCACCTGACCGCTACGATCACTTGCTAAGAGGCAGGGCGCGCGCCCAGCTTTGTGCTGCTAACTACTACATCGAACCTGCCAAGGAGAGCGGGGCAGCAGAAGTCTCTATTCGCGCAGGCGACCTTATAACGGTTCTGGGCTTGGGGGAACGTACGCCAACGATCTGTGCTGCCCTGGAGGATGAGCACCTACAGCGGTTGACGAATGTCGGGGCACCAAGCCGCAGCAGTCCAGAAGATAGCCGGAACACTGTTTTCACATTTCAGCTCCCGGCCCATGAAGAGCACCATACAATGAACCATGAAGCATTTGTTCCACTGCCCTCAGCAACAAACTTGATCCTTTACGGCCCCCCTGGCACCGGCAAGACCTACGCCACGGCTTGGGAGGCGGTACGCCTGTGCCTGGGCGAGACTGCGGCTGAACCGTTGTGCAATGACCGCGATGCCCTGATGACCGAATATCGCCGCCTTGCCGGCGATGGTCGGATCGAATTCGTAACCTTCCACCAGTCCATGTCTTACGAAGAGTTCGTCGAGGGATTGCGGCCTGATACCGGTGAAGACAGCGATCTCGAAATAACCGAAAGTGGTACGGGCTTTCGCCTGAAGCCTCACGACGGCGTCTTCAAGCGTATCAGCGATCGAGCTCGGCTGGATGCAGGGCAGGGGGACACACCGGGCCGGCTGGACCGCTCTGCTCGAGTATTCAAGGTGGCTTTGGGCCGTCGGCATACCCAAGAGGATCGGGTACGTTTCGGTCTGGAGAATAGCCTAATCCACGTTGGCTGGGGCGGAGATATCGACTGGTCCGACGAGCGCTACGAGGAGTTCAACGAAATTCTAGCCGAGTGGCGGGCCCGAAAGGAGCCTGAAGCGAACGGGCACAACGGCAATGTGGTGATCACCTGGTCATTCCGATCAGACATGCAGGTGGGAGACTATGTCCTCGTCTCGGATGGCCGCGACCGGATTCGGGCGTTCGGCAGAGTGACCGGCGAGTATTTCTATGATGCGGATGCTTCATTTCATCCTCATCGCCGGCGTGTAGATTGGATTTGGCATGACAAGGCGGGGATTGAGCGGAGCCCCATTTATCTGAACCCCTTCAGACAACATTCAGTCTACAAACTGGACCAGTCGCTCGTAGACTGGGACGAGCTTGAGGCGCTTGTTCCGGAAATCAAGACGCCTTCTGTCGGCCGAGGTGCGCGCGACCACGTTTTGATCATTGACGAGGTCAACCGCGCCAACATCTCAAAAGTCTTCGGCGAGCTCATTACATTGCTCGAGCCAGACAAGCGCTTGGGAATGACAAACGAAATTCGACTAACACTCCCATATTCCAAGAAGTCTTTCGGCGTGCCCGCTAACCTCCACATCATCGCCACGATGAATACGGCAGACCGATCCATCGCGCTGCTCGATACCGCGCTGCGCCGCCGCTTCACATTTCGCGAGTTGATGCCGGAACCGACTGTGCTGGCGGCGGAGGTTGGGGGCATTAACCTGCAGAAGCTCCTGCGCACGATCAACGAGCGTATCGAGTATCTCTTCGATCGGGAGCATCAGATTGGTCATGCCTATTTCACCGGCTGCGCAACGCGGGACGATGTCGAGGCCGTCATGCGCCACAAGGTCATCCCCCTGTTGGCCGAGTACTTCTATGAAGACTGGTCCAAGGTTGCTGCCGTTCTTGGCGATACGAAGCAGGACAAGCCACGCTTCCTCGTGTGCGAGGACATGACTGCGCCCGAGGGGATGGAAAGCGAATCGTTCGCCGGTCCCCGGCAACGCTGGCGCGTCAAGCCTGAGCGCGACAGCAGCGGGAACGAAGGTTTCGACTTCACTGAGTTCGAAGCCTGATGCCCGCTTTCAGCGTTCTTGAATACAAGTCGCTGCCCCACGGCGAGGGGTTAGGTTGCATCCCGGCACACCTTGCATCTCGCCTGGTGGCTGTTGCGCAGAAGTCAACCTTTGCGGGCCGAGGTGAGAATGGTGTGCTGGAGGATCAGCGGCATGCCTTGAGGGCGCGTGGGGTAGTGGGCGTTATCTCCGCTGAGGATTGCAGCCTCGAAATCCTCCCGAAGATCGACGTTGATGCAGCTAAAGGGTCGGCCGAGGAGCGTGGTGAAATTCGCAAGCGCCTTGTGCACATGCTTGCTATCGCACTTGATTTGAAGATCGAGACGGGACGACTGACGGAGCTGGCTTGGCAGCAGGAAACACTTCTTGAGATCCTGATCCGGATCTTCTGCGAAAAGCTCACTGAAGCGGTCCGGCGCGGCATGCCGCGACGCTATCTTGCACAAGACGACGACCTTCGAGCGCTACGCGGTACGCTAGATCTTCCGCGCCAGTTCACCCGCCACGTTGCAAACCCAAGCCGTCTTGCTTGTCGCTTCGACGAGTTGTCCGAGGACATTGCTTTAAACCAAATCATGAAGGCGACTGTCACTCATCTATCCAGAATGGCGCGCAGTGCCGCCAACCTCCAAAGGCTGCGCGAACTGGCCTTTGTCTATGTTGACGTATCGGCTGTGTCGGTATCTGCGCTGGCTTGGAGTGAGGTGGTCATCGACCGGACCAATCGCGCCTGGCAGGATTTGTTCGGCATGGCGCAGCTGTTTCTTCGCAATCGCTATCAAACGACCAGCACAGGACCAGGGCAAGGAACAGCACTCCTGTTCGAGATGAACACGCTGTTTGAGGAGTATGTTGGCCGTCAGGTGAAGCGAGCCGTTGCCGGTACCGGACTTGATGTGAGGCTGCAAGGTGGAAGGCTCTACTGTCTGACTGCGCAGGAAGACGGGCGAGGGGTGTTCCAAACAAAGCCCGATATCCTGATCTTCCGCGGCCCGGATGTCGTCCATGTCATCGATACAAAGTGGAAGCGTATTTCAGCGCGTATCGACGACCGCAAGCAGGGGGTTTCTCAGAGCGACGTCTATCAGATGATGGCATACGCTCATCTCTATAAGGCACCGCGGCTGACGCTGCTTTACCCTCACCACGGAGGCCTCGGTAACAAGGAGGGCGTTCAGGCCCGGTTTCGTATCACGGATCAGAGCACAGTACTGGAAACTGCTAGTGTCGACGTAGCCGAGGGAGGGCAAGTGACTCAACGACTAAAGGAAAAAATCCTTTGCCTTTCTGAGGAAGCGTGTAGGGCTCTCTCCTGAGCAACGGTCAGGCTCGCGGGTGAGAAATGGAGAAGGTTCGACGCAAGACCCATTCCCCCCGCCACTACCCCATTAGTGTTTTAATACAGTGTGTTAAGAGGTAGTGACCACACACGCTAGCCACACACGGCTGCCTCACACGCCAAGCTGTAGTCAGTTCAGTTCCCCGCCTGACTGTTCAGAAAAGCCGAAACACTGGCCAGTGCTCCGCGTATCCGGGGTGATATTCCATGAGCAAGAACGCAGCGTGTATATTTTTAGGTGCTTCGAAAGTGGTTTCCTGTAGCCACTGTTCTACCATAGCAGCCGACAGCCAAGGTTCGCACGTGTAGAGCACAAGCACATCAATCACGATGGCTCTCTCCTTGTAGAGTGTTGCCTTCTTCTTGATGGCGTCAGTCAACTGTGACTCAAACCGATCACGGTTCCACTGAGTGTCCATGAAAAGCTGCCCATGCTGCGGGTTCTCTTTTATCTCTTCCTTAGCCTCTTTCCCTTTTTTGGCCTTGGGGTTCTTCCCAATGCTCCGCAGCAGATGGCTTGTGGTGATCAGCTCTATAAGTTCAACACCTACATCCTCGCTTCCTACCGTTGCTAAGAAGTCTGGCGGATCATTAGGGTTCTGCCGAACGTTGGTAACGATGGTGCCAAACGATTCTTGCATCGCTTCCACCCACTCTTGCATCATAGAAGCCTCTACGATCTGCTTGTCTTCGGGAGTGTTCCGCGCAGACGTTCCGCAAAAGCCTTTACGGTTATTGCTTAATTCAATCCAACGCGTGAGTTCGGCATGTTCGCGCGTCGCGTTTCGGGGGTTGTCGTCTTCTTCACTCATTTCATCACCAGTAAAAGTAGGACAAAGGGGATCAACAAGAGCCACCCTGACTGAGTAAGCCCTACTCCTTAAACAAACACATTTTTTTTTATTATTTTGGAAATGGGTAAGGTTACGCGACCCCTGAGACGGCACCCCCCGTATTTTCAGGGGGGACCCTAACCGAATCAAGAGGGAGGACTCCCGGTAGGGAATCCCGGTTCATCCTCCTACAAGTTGGTCAAGCATCTTGTTTGAGACAGCGGTATACTGAGGCGCGTGACATGCCAGTAGCAGCAATGATCTGTGCAGGTGTCATTCCCTCGCTGTGCAACTGTCTCACCTTGTCTGCCTGACGCATGGCAGTAGGTGCACGACCCTTGTACTTTCCCTCTGCCTTGGCCTTGGCAATGCCTTCCCTCTGACGCTCTAACATGATGGAACGCTCGAACTCAGCCACACCACCCATAATGTTCAGCATCAGCTTCCCTGTCGGGGTAGAGGTATCAATACCCATATCCAGGATTTTGAGTGCAGCACCCTTGGCTTGGATGGTGGATAGGAGTTCATGCAGGTGAGCCACAGAGCGGGCCAGACGGTCTAGCTTGGTGACTATCAAGGTATCTCCTTCCCTGATGAACTCTAGCGCCTCAGCAAGCTTCTGACGGGCTGTCACGTCTACTGAGGAAACCTGTTCCACAAAGACCTTCTTGCAGCCTGCTTGGTGTAGGTCACGCTCTTGGGCTTCCAGCCCTGCTGTCTGGTCAAGAGTAGAGGTGCGGGCATATCCAACAAGCATCACATTCACTCCGAATCTGTCTCAATAGCTTCTAAGACTTGATGCCATAGTTGTCTCAAAACCTCAACACCATTTATGTGAGACGCGATTCACGCTTCTTTTGTCTCAGGTGGGTTATCTCAGATCACCTTGCGTCAAAGAGACAGGTGGTACACATTTTAGACAGTGGGAGGAACGTGCCTCAGGTGTACCCTAGCCAAGCGGCCCAACACGGTCTTCATTTGTTCTGACAAGCAAGAGACAAAAATGTGAAAGACCCGACGAAAGCGGCAAGGGATAATCTAAACACCTCCACCAATGTAGAGCGCACCTACAACGTGGGGTCCTTCATCACCAAGGCGACTGCTGGCCTTCTTGCCCCTGTAGGGGGAGGGATACTGAACGCAATGTTTGACCTGATCGTCACAGACCCTGCCGTACGAAGAAGAGACAAGTTCATAATGGATGTGAATGAGCGTCTCACCGAAATGGAACAATTAGGGCTGATAAGTGCGAAAGACCTAGAGGACAACGAAGAGATTTCTTCGTTACTAATGCGAGCGGTACAGACTGCAACACGATCGTAAGCGTCCGGCGTCGCTGCTCTGCCGCGCATAGAGGGTGATCGATAGTGTCCACCATGGATAGTGGACACTGTGGGTGCGTGATGGCGCGTCGGACG
>VGDE01000116.1 GCA_016869875.1 Alphaproteobacteria bacterium | reverse complement strand
TCTTCATCGACGATGCCACTGGTGCGCTCATGCATCTGCGCTTCGTGCGCTCGGAGTCGACCGAGAGCTACTTCGCAGCCCTGCCGGATTATCTGCACGAGCATGGTCTGCCGGTGGCGTTCTATTCGTAAGCCGCTACACGGCGATCTTCCGCAACAACGGCCGGCGGTCGAGGCCGCTGATGGACAACCTGATCAACCTGCTCTCGCCCCTGCCCCGGCCTGCCCGGCAGAGCCTGACCTTTGACCGTGGGCTTGAGTTCGTGACCTGGCGCGAGTTCGTGAAAGGACTGAGGGCGCAGGCGGGGTTCTGCAATCCGCAGGCGCCTTGGCAGAAGCCCAAGGTCAAGAACACCGATCGGCCCGTCCGGCGCTGGCTTTCACGCGATCCCATCCTGCTGACGATCGAACAGAAGGAGTTGCTGGGCTTGGCGCAGCGGATGAACGCCCCCCGCGCAAATGCTTGGGCTACAGGACACCGGCGGAGGACTTCCGTGAGGAGTTGGCGAAGGCGTCAGGTTTGCAATAGTGTCTGCTTTGCGAACCAGCCTGCCAAACCATAGTGCGTCAGAAGGTCATGCAAGTCGTTCACGCTCACCCTGATGCTGGGGAAGCACGAAAAGCATGTCGAACGCGTATGTGAAGACGAAGGTGTAGATCAAGAAGAATATGAGAACCGCGATCTCCATCAAGAATGCATCCACAAACCCGACGCGATACCACGCCATGTAAAGAGGCACCGTGAAGAGGAAGAGGCCAAGCTCGAAGCCCCCGGCATGGAAGAGGCGCACCTTCAGAGATCTGTGCAATATCTGCGCCTTTCGCTCCCATAGCTCAAACATCATGTTGAAAACATAGTTCCAGATCACCGCTATGGCCGAGACCGCGATGGCAATCGGAAGGGAGTCCGTTGCTGGCATGCCGCTCAGGATCGTCAGCAGGACGGTCGAGAGCGCAATGGCAATAACTTCGAAGGCGGTGACATAGGTGATACGCCGCAGTCGCGGCTTGAGGACGAACATCCATGGCTCCTGAAACCTGTCCGGTTTCTACGTTGCAAGCCGGTCCGCCCCGGACATGTCTCGTAATGAACCGTGAGCCACGGTTTCCGCTCACAGCACAGCCATACCGTTGTCAGGTCCAAAACGTCAATCCGCTCTGCCACTCAGAACGTTTCGCAGTGGCCCGATGACCACTCAGGGCACCAAGCCGTCTGTGCCGCTGGATCCCCGCCTGACTTGGCCGGGCTGCTGGCCTGCCATGAACCGCTCCGGGTTTTCCGGAGGCTCCAGCTCTTGAGCAGGGCGGAGCATGATGACCAAGACGCCGAACAGGTTTTCCCCTGATGTGCGCGGGCGTGCGGTGCGGATGGTTCTGGATGGCGGGGGTGCGCATGGGTCTTGCTGGCAGGCCATCGTGGCGATCGCCGCGAAGATCGGCTGCTTGGCGAACACGCTGAACGATTGGGTCAAGAAGGCCGGGATCGACAGCGGCCGGCGCGCCGGCGTTTCGGGCGACATGGCCTCGAAGCTCAAGGCCCTGAAGCGCGAGAACCGCGCGCTGCGGCAAGCCAGTGAGATCCTGCGCAAGGCGAGGGCGTATCTTGCGCTGGCGGAACTCGACCGCCGGTCGAAGTGAGGGTGTCGTTCATCGATGCGCATGGCGGGATGCAGGGGGTCGAGCCGATCTGCAGCGTGCGGTCGATCGTCCCTTCCGCCTGCTGCAGCCATCTGGCGAAGCGGGCCGACCCGGCGCGACAGTCAGACCGGGCGCGCCGTGACGACGCGCGGCGCCCCTCCACCGCCGCGGACCTTGGCGCAGCTTTGACGCGGTGGAATAGGCCACGCTCGGAGGGGGACCGGTTCAACAACCGCCGCCTGCCGGGGCCGATCGTGAGCATCCCGCCGGCCGAAGCTGACGCCAATTCCCATGCAGCTCTGGAACATCAACCTATGCCCGCGCAACCAACGAAAATCAGCCTACGAAAAACCCGGAGCGGTTCAGTCTCCGAACCCTGAGGCACGATTGTGGACATCCGCTTGCACATCTCAGGAACATCTGACAAAGAGCCTGCGGCTGACGGTCCGAATTGTTGTCACGGTTGGTGCGCGGACGAACAGGATCTGCGTGCAGGGGGATGGCAAGGAGCCGAACCGATCAACTGGTTGGCTTCATACCGAGACACCATTATGCGCAATGATCAAGCGTCCACCGCGGCTGTGGCTCCCGAATTGGGTGGCAACACCGCTGAGGAACTGGCCTACCGCCTCCGGCAGCAAGAGCTCACGGCAGAGTTCGGGCGCTACGCGCTCCGGACCCATGACACCGGCGCGCTGCTGCAGGAAGCCACGCGGGTCTGCGCCCTCGGCCTCCACAGCAGGTTCTGCAAGGTGATGAAGTATCTGCCCAAGGAAGGACAGTTCATCGTGCAAGCCGGTGTCGGCTGGAAGTCCGGCGTGGTGGGCCAGGCACGCACTGGTGCCGATACGGAAAGCCCGGTGGGGTATGCGTTCCAGACCGGTGAGCCGATCATCTCCAACCACCTGGCGGAGGAGACCCGCTTTCGCACCCCGGCCCTGCTCGTGGAACACGGGATCAAGCGGGCGATCAACGTTCTGATCCAGGAGGATGGCCGGCGCTATGGCGTGCTCGAGGTGGACAGCCCTGTTCCCGGACGGTTCACGGCGGCGGATCTGGCCTTTCTGCAGAGCTTTGCCAATCTGCTGGGCGTGGCGCTCGAGCGGCAGCGGGTCGAGGAGGCCCGGCAAGAGAGCGAGGCGCGGCTGCAGGAGGCCATGGCCCACCAGGAGGTGCTGACACGCGAGATCAGCCATCGCGTCAAGAACAGCCTGGCCATGGTGGCGGGCCTTCTGGGCATGCAGCGGCGGGCGGCCGCCGATCCGGCCTTGCAGCGGGCGCTGGATGACGCCCGCGCCCGCGTGACAACGATCGCGCAGGTACATGACAGGCTGTGGCGCGCGGACGAGGTGCACACGATCAACCTGGCCGAATTCGTGGATGAACTCTGTGGCCAGCTTCGCGCGACCGCCGGTCCCGGTCAGACGTTGAGCACCGAGGTTGCTCCGGTCCTGGTGGCGACGGACCAGGCGGTGCCGCTGGCCCTGCTTGTCAATGAGCTGGTGACGAACGCGTTCAAGTACGCCTATGACGCGGGGGAGGGAGATGTGCGCATCACCATCCGGTCCACCGAGCCGGGGCACCTGCGGCTGACGGTTTGCGACGAAGGGCAAGGCTTGCCGCCAGGCTTTGCTGCAGAGAGCGCCAAGAGCCTTGGCATGAAGCTCATCGCCAGCCTGGGTCATCAGTTAGGCGGGCAGCCCGAGTGGCAGGACGCTGATCCCGGAACGCGCTTTGTGCTGGAGTTTCCCGTGCAGGAGCGCCCGACGCTGCAGCTCTGAAGGCAACCAGCTCGCTTTGGCAGGGCCCGCTCTGCGAGATGGGATCCGCACGCAGCTTCAAGGCGTTTGGTCCTTGGCCCCGCTGTCGTGGGCCCAAAACAGGAAAAACAAATGATCAGTGCGTTTCTGAGGCTGGAGGGCAGCCCGCAGCTTGCGGGCGTGGTTGAGGCCGAGGGCAATCACCTGCGCTTTCGCACCCGGACCGACATGACGGAGGAGGAACTTGGCAGGCTCGAGGTGGGGGAGATCGAGATCGACGGCGCAAGTGAGCGGGTTCTGCTGGTAAGCACTCAGTCGTCCCGCGAAGGCGGCTACACGGCCGAACTGACCCTGCATCGCCCCGGCCCGTCCCCTGGTGCCGGACCGTCTGGGACGAAAGCTGGCACTGCGACACCTGGAAAACGCCCGACAGCTGGTTGATGCCTGACAAGGGTCTTGAAGACATCCTCAACAGGATCAGCAACCTTGGTTCAATGTTCGGGACAGGCGGCCCCGGATCTCCACGAGCAGGATCTATGGTCTTCATAGCACTCGCAGGTTGAAGAAAAGGGCGGGGCCAACTTGATGTCCTCAGGCTTGCAAATAAATCAGCGACAGGAACCGCCCGGGCAGCCTTACTGGATGTGACGACTTTTTCGAACAGGTGACACCGGCAAAGGCCCATGCCTCTGCCGGTGCTGTTTTTCAGAATGGCTTGGCGATGCTTGCTCGTGCGCCAGCAGATTTTGTGCCGTATTCCCCAATGTTGAAGAGCAGCGAGAAACAGAGGTTCCACTGATCCTGCGTGTTCACGCTGACCCCACCGATCAGAGAGCCGAAGCCGCCAGAGCCGCCCAGCCCGGCGAAGCCGCCGGTCCACCCGGGCATGGGCTCGATTGTGTCCCGTTCCTGAGCGTGATCTGCCAGGTGATCTCAGCACCAAAGCTGACGCGCAGTTGTTCTTCCATAAGCCCAGGTATTTCGATCTCAACGACGTGAACTGGGCCCTTGGTCTCTGTTCATGATCCCCAGCCGTCCAAACTGTTAGCTTCGCTCAGCGCAGAAGCCGAAATGCTGTGTGCAAGTTCCGCGACGGCGGAACCATCCGGGGATACCAGTCCATGATCGCCCCCAGATAGAGGAACCCGCGGCGCATCGGCAGACAGATGATGTCGACGCACCAGATCCGGTTGGGTTGATTCACACGCAGCCTGCGCAACAACAAGGCGTAGGCTGCATGTCCCTTCGTCAGCTTCCTGGTGTTGGGTTTACAGTGGATCGGCATGAGCCCCATCAGGCAAGGAGGCGACGGAGGCGCATTTCGTTCACCGTGTGGCCCTCGTTCCGCAGGTGCCACGTCATCTGGCAAACGCTGAAGAGCGGCGTGTCGAAGAACTGCACGTTGACCAACCGCATCAACGCAATGCTCTCCTCTGCCTCTCCCGGCAACGATGACCGCGGGATCGTCAGCAGCGGCCGGTCGACAGTTCTGGATGGTCGCGTTCGATCATGCCACGCCTCACGTCCTGCCCCAAGGCTTGAGCTATCTTTCCAGAGACGAGTTGGCCACCGCCAACTCCCCGATCTTGGCCTGCAGATCTTGGACCTGATCCTCTTCAATCACCGGGGCATTACGACCAACAAAGACACCGGACGGGCCATGAGCAACGCACGTCTCCATTGGTTGATCATCGTCGGATGCACGCCGAAACGGCTGGCCGCTCCGACACGGTCTTCTCACCTTTCAACGCCTCCGGCGCAACTTTCGCACTGGAAACAGGGACATGCTGCTTTCGTCTCGACATCCTCGATTTCCTTCGGGGTGAAGAACAGCAGACAGCAAAATCAGCGCTTACGTCAGTGTCCAGGGAATGGGGACGCCATATTATCACAGCAGGACTGCGGGCTTACGCTCCTGTTCCAGGACAAAGGAAGATCCGTGAGGTTGACAAATGAAGGGAAGCCCTGTCGTGGCAAAAACCACAACAGGGCGGATACTTAGAAGATAAACGCCGCACCGCCGATCAGGCTGGTCATGAAGACCAGAAAGATCGTCCAGTGCAGAAGAACCTTTCCTGCTCCTGTTGTGGAGCCGAAGTGGTGATCCTGCTTTTCGTGTTCCTGTGTCATGAAAGTCCTCGCGTGACATGAGAAAGCGCCTGACCGGAGGTCAAACGCACAACGGTATCAGACGTGGACGGACGGCGGAGCCCTGGGTCGGCCCCGAACAAGTCTTTCATGAGCCGGCAACAGATCCGGCTGAGGAGGACCTGATCCTTGGGCCGTCGTGACTGTCATCAGCCAATCCCCGGCGACAGGACCCGATCCGGCCAAAGGGCTTTTCGGACTCACGGGATCGGCCGGCGGTCGTTCCAGAACAGCCTGTCCCGGCAACAGCACTCCTTCGGCAAGATGACTGTGCGACGTCATCAATCCGCCGCCCAGAAAGATGGGGCGGGCCTGCATCCAGACAGACATGAGCGCCAGCGCCAGAACACCTGCCAGCACCGCGAGCCTGATCAGCCAGGTACGCCTTGGAGGCACGAGATGATGAGGACCGATCAACTGCGTGGCCATAGATGTCAGGACGCGACCTCCAGCGGCGTGACGAGCAGCTTGTCGATGCGACGTCCATCCAGATCGACGACTTCGATCCGCCAGCCGGGCAGCGTCACATGCTCTCCCACCTCGGGCAGAACCCCAGCCAAGTCCAGAGCCAGGCCAGCAACGGAGTCATAGTCGCGATCTTCTGGCAGATTGAGGCTCAGCAGATCCGCGAACTCATCCGCAGGCATCCATCCCGCAATCAGCCAGCTACCATCGTCGCGGCGCACGGCCTTGGGCTCGTCCTTTCCCGGGTCAGGGAAATCCCCCGCAATGGCTTCCAGAACGTCCATTGCCGTGATGACGCCCTCGAAGTTGCCATACTCGTCGTAGACGAGCAGCATATGAGCGGGCGACGCCTTCAACTGATCGATCACGTTCAGCGCAGGCAGGCCGTCTCGCACGACCGGCACGGACTGGACCAGGGAACGGACATCCTTGTCGACATCGGTCTGCAGTCGGATCAGGTCACGCGCGTGGAGAACACCCGCTATGTCGTCGCCGCTGCCGTTCTTCAGCAGGATGCGGGATCGCCCGTTGTTGCGGAACACCTCCATGAGTGCTTCAGCTCCTGCCGAGAGGTCAGCGACGAGCACCTCATGACGCGGTGTCATCAAGCCGCGCGCGGTGCGGTCGGCAATCCGCATCACACCCGCAATCATCTCGTTCTCGGCGGATGCGATGATGCCGGCGTCATGCGCTTCCGCCAGCATGACCTTGATCTCCTCGTCCGACATGCGGCTTTCGGCTTTTCCGCCCTGCCCGAGCAGTCTCAGAACAAGCCGGCCGGAATGATCCAGAACCCAGACCACCGGCGAAGCGATGCGCGAGATCAGCTGAATCAAGGGAGCGATGCGGGCAGCCGTCGCTTCAGGTGCCCGAAGAGCAATCTGCTTGGGCACCAGCTCCCCCACGATGAGGGACAGATACGTGATGGCAACGACCACTCCGCCGACTGCGACCGCATTGGCGAGCGCCGGTGACATTCCGCTTGCGGTCAGGGCAGCCGACAGCCGTGATCCAAGCGTGGCGCCCGAATAGGCGCCTGACAGGATCCCGACCAGGGTGATCCCGATCTGGACGCTGGAAAGGAAGCGCCCGGGCTCTGACGCCAACTCCAGCGCCGTGGCAGCACCGCGGCTTCCTTGCTGCGCCATGGTCTTCAACCGGGCCGGACGTGACGAAACGATTGCCAACTCTGACATGGCAAGCATGCCGTTGAACACGGTCAACAGCAGAACAATCGCGATTTCGAGGGACATGTGGCTTTCGCATGACAAGACCGGCTTCGAGATGCCTTCAACGGCAATCTAGTACCATGAGAAGCGGTTTCGCCAGTGATCAAATCGTAACTCTTGGACCTGTCGCGCTTTGGTGCCGCTGCTTTGCCCGGTTCTGTCGCAAACCGTGCGGCGTGGGACGGGAGGCCAGCAACTTCCTCGGCTTCAGGCGATCTGACTGGACTGCTGAAAGGGACGTAGCTGCGGCCAGAACTGTTCCTTGCGGATCATGTTGACCAGCTTGATCCCGGCGATGGTCGATGCCGCTGACCTGAAGCTCTTGAAGCCCGGCATCGGTTTCACCCGACGCTTGATGAAGCGGTGGTCCTGTTCGACCATGCTGTTCAAGTATCTGATCCGCACCATCTCGATCGGCACCGGGCAGCCGAATTGCTTCAGCATCCGCTTGATCTTCCTGACGCCTTTTGTGTTAGCCGCGCTTTTGTCGATGACGATCTTTCGCGGCGGTCCGTTCACTTCCATCGCACGGGCCGGGAACTTGACGGCGTCCGGCTTGTTCCGGCGCTGTGACAGCAGGAAGTCCAGCGTCTTCCCGAACTTGTCCACGGCGCGATAAAGACAGACCCACCGGCCCTTCACCTTGATGCAGGTCTCGTCCATCCGCACAGGATGTGCTGGTCGGCTGCTTGCGGCGGGCATCTTCCGCGACCTGACCCGCATGGCGCTCCACCCACCAGTTGAGCGGCGCGTGGCCGACCCTGACACCGCGTTCCGCCATGATCTCCGCGAGACCGCGGCAGGACAGGCCGTAGCGCAGTGAGACAGAAGACCGCGTGCAGGATGATGTCCTTAGGGAAGTGGGAACCTTTGAACGAGATCGTCATCACATCCTCCCCATCACGCCGCTTCACCCGACCCACTGTAGCTCAGGCTGGAGCATCAGCAAAATTTGCAACACAGCCACGGTGGGCGCAGCCTCTGCCCGATCCCGTCCCGCCGCACCACCGGCTCGAAGCGCGGGGTTGCGCGGTGGACGCATGAACACCTGATTGAGGAGGCTCAGATCAGGTTGCGGATACGTCGGAGCCGATGATCATTCGCCGATCCCCCGTCGCACATCGGATCGGCGCAGGGATGGCGGCCCCCCGTGTCATGACCCGGCGGCTGCCCGACATGACGACGGAAACGGCGCTGAACGTGCTGGCCTGCAACATCAAGCGCGTGGCCCCGGTGATCGGCATCCGGCACCTGAAGGGGCAAAAAGAACGCGCGTTCGACCCGCTGCCGCGCAAACGAGGTGACGCGCCCGATCCATGTGACCAGCAGCACCAGATGCAGGAAGTTCCCAAGCAGACCAAGTGCGGACCTTCCCGACGTCTGATGTCGGACGCGCAACCCTGTTGATGGGAACGTCAGTGCGGAAGCGTTGCGCCGAAGCGGTGAAAGGGCTAGCAAAGGGCGCCCGGCAGCAGCTGAGGTGACTTTTCAACCTTCGCGGCGAACTGGCTCGGGACAGCTTATCGTGATCTCCTCCTCGTCTTCCTCCCTCCGTGGGATCCTGCTGAAATGCGCCAGCGTGACCGTCTTCACCATCATGGCGGCGCTGATCAAGGCGACGGCGGCCGAGGGGCTGGGCGTGCCGCCTGGCCAGCAGGTCTTCTTCCGTTCGATCTTCGCGCTGCCGGTGATCCTGCTCTGGCTGCTTTGGCAGTCCGAGCTGCGCGAGGGGCTCAGGACCTATCGCCCGATGGGTCACTTCTACCGCGGGATCGTCGGGACCGCGTCAATGGCGCTTGGCTTCTGGGCGCTGTCACTGCTGACCCTGCCCGAGGCGACGGCCATAGGCTATGCGGCGCCACTGCTGGTGGTGATCTTCGCCGGGATGTTTCTGGGCGAGGATGTCCGCGCCTTCCGGCTTGGCATGGTTGCCCTTGGGCTGGCGGGCGTGCTGATCGTTCTTTCGCCGCAGCTGAAAGGCGGCGGGGGAGGCGACCCGTTGCGGATGCTGGGAGCGGTGGTGGCGCTGATGGCGGCCCTCTGCACCGCGCTGGCGATGATTTTCGTGCGCAGGCTGGTGCAAGATGAGAGGACTTCGGCCATCGTGTTCTGGTTCTCGATCACCTCGTCGGTTCTGGGACTGCTGACGCTGCCCTTCGGGTGGGTTCTGCCGGACCTCGCCACCGCGCTGATGCTGGTCTTGATCGGCCTCCTTGGCGGAGTGGGGCAGATCCTGATGACCTCGGCCTATCGGTATGCGGACGCGTCGGTCGTGGCACCCTTCGACTATGTCTCGATGCTGTTGGCGATCGCGATCGGCTGGTGGTTCTTTGCCGAAGTCCCGACGCTGACGGTGATCCTGGGCGCATCCATCGTTATCCTGGCCGGCATACTCATCATCTGGCGTGAACACAGGCTGGGCTTGGAGCGCACGCGCCAGCGCAAGGTCACGACGCCGCAAGGCTGACGCTGGCGACGGTTGAACCCTGGCCATTCGAGGTGCCTCTACAGCAATGGGCACCACTTCGGCTGTTCCCCCGGTGCGGCGTGCCGAAATGCGGCTTTCCCAGAACTGCACATCACTCCTGCAGCATCGAGCCGGGCAGGTAGCGCCGTCAAGGCGAATGGAGAACTGCCAGCAGACTCATCTTTGTCGTGATAATCCACCATCCCTTGCGTCGCGTCATGCACTTAATCGGCGCGCCCTCTTGTGTGGCGCGTGAGGGCCCGTCGCAGCTTTGAAACTAGCATGTCGTTCACAAATCCGGCAGCGGTGTTCGCGCCGCCTCGATGATGATGCCTGGCTAGCGCCACGAATGGCAGGTCATGTAAGGTGGAGGTGGGAACCGCGTCGCGGGCCGCGTTGTTTCCGAGGATGATGAACGTGCCAGAAGCCCATGTTTTCAGACATTGAACCGCTGCGCATCCTGCGCTTCGAGTTCGCTCGGCTCGCAGGAGGCTTTGTCGCACTCCTGCCGAACATCGTGGCCGCCCTGATCGTCCTGATCCTGACATGGGCGCTGGCGCGCTATGCCTGGCGGGGGGAGGCACGGCTCCTCCGGCGCTGGCACCAGCGCCCGGCGCTGATCGCCGCCGCGCGGACGCTGACGCGAAGCTTCATCTGGTTCGGCGGCCTGGTTGTCGCGGCTGTGCTGGTCTTTCCCGGCATGTCGGCGACGAA
>VGDE01000115.1 GCA_016869875.1 Alphaproteobacteria bacterium | reverse complement strand
GGACTATCTGGTGGGCTTCAACCTGTCGCCCGTGCTGTGGCGCAAGCTGCCCGGCGCCAAGTCGGCCGGCCGGGTGCAATCGGTCTGCCTGCGCCTGATCGTCGACCGCGAGATGGAGATCGAGGCCTTCAAGGCGCGCGAATACTGGTCGGTCCATGCACGGCTTGCGACGCCGGGCGGCGAGGAATACGACGCGACGCTGGTCCAGTTGTCCGGCAAGCGGCTGGAGCGCTTCGATCTGGCCACTGCCGAACAGGCCGCAATGGCCGTCAGCGCGGTCGCCAGCCGCGACCTGAAGGTCACCTCGGTTGCCGCCAAGCCCGCCAGCCGCAATCCCTGGCCGCCCTTCATGACCTCGACCCTGCAGCAGGAGGCCAGCCGCAAGATGGGCATGGGTGCCAAGGCCTGCATGTCCGCGGCGCAGCGCCTCTACGAGGCCGGGCTGATCACCTACATGCGGACGGACGGCATCGACATGGCTCCCGAGGCCGTGATGGCCGCCCGCGACGCCATCAAGGCCAAGTTCGGCGAGAAATACCTGCCGAAATCGCCGCGCATGTACAAGAACAAGGCCAAGAACGCGCAGGAGGCGCATGAATGCATCCGGCCGACCGACATGATGATGTCGCCGGACCGGCTGAAGGTCAGCGCCGACGACCAGCGCAAGCTTTACGACCTGATCTGGAAGCGCACCATCGCCAGCCAGATGGAAGCGGCCCGGATGGAGCGCACCACGGTCGAGATCGCCAGCACCGACAATCAGGTCGGCCTGCGTGCCACGGGCCAGGTGATGCTGTTCGACGGCTTCCTGCGCGTCTATGACCAAGGGCGTGACGATGACGAGGGCGAGGACAGCGCCCGCCTGCCTGCCATCACCCAGGGCGAAGTGGCCCGGCTGGTTTCCCAGGGCTTTGACGCCGAGTTCGCCAAGGCCAGGGAAAAGGCCGATCCGCTGCCCGACGCGCCCAAGGGGCAGCGTGCCGCGCCCGGCCTGTTGGTGAACGACGCGGGTCAGGTCGCCGCGCGCCAGCACTTCACCCAGCCCCCGCCCCGCTATACCGAGGCCACGCTGGTCAAGCGCATGGAAGAACTGGGCATCGGCCGCCCCTCGACCTATGCCAGCATCGTGACGACGATCCAGGACCGCGACTATGTCCGCAAGGACAAGAACCGCCTGATTCCCGAGGACAAGGGCAGGCTGGTCACGATCTTTCTGCTGAAATACTTTCCGCGCTATGTCAGCTATGACTTCACCGCCGATCTGGAAACGGAACTGGACGAGATCAGCGCGGGCGATCGCATGTGGCGCGAGGTCCTTGGCCGCTTCTGGAAGGATTTTTCCAAGGCGCTGGAAGGCACCTCCGAACTGCGCATCACCGAAGTGCTGGAAGCCATCGACGATGCCTTGGCCCCGCATCTTTATCCGCCGCGCGCCGATGGTGGCGACCCTCGGACCTGCCCCCTGTGCAATGCCGGACGGTTGAACCTGAAAACGGCGCGCTCGGGCGGGGCCTTCATCGGCTGCACGAACTATCCCGAATGCCGCTACACCCGCCCCTTGTCCGCGCCCGATGGAGAGGCGCCGGTGGGTGACCGCGTGCTGGGCGAGGACGGGGGCGATCCGATCAGCCTCAAGACCGGACGATTTGGCCCCTATGTCCAGCGTGGAGAGGCCACCGAGGACAACCCCAAGCCGCCGCGCGCCTCGATCCCCAAGGGTTGGGATGCGGCGACCCTTGACCTTGAACGCGCCGTTCAATTGCTGGCCTTGCCCCGCCCCGTGGGCAATCACCCCGAGGACGGCGTCCTGATCGAGGCGGGCATCGGCCGGTTCGGTCCCTATGTGAAGCATGGCAGCAAATACGCCAACATCGCGGATGTGGACGAGGTCTTTACCATCGGCATGAACCGCGCGGTCGAGGTGCTGGCCTCCAAGCAGACGCGCGGCCGGGCCGCTGCGGCGGCGCCCCTGCGCGAGATGGGCGCTCATCCGGAGGGGGGCGCGATCCAGGTGATGAACGGACGCTATGGCCCCTATGTGAAGTGGGAAAAGGTCAATGCCACCTTGCCCCGCGACGTCGCGCCCGAGGATCTGACGCTCGAACAGGCGCTGGAGCTGATCGCGGCCAAGGCGGCCAGTTCGCCCAAGAAGGCCGCCAGGAAGCCTGCCGCGAAGAAGGCGGCACCGAAGAAGCCCGCAGCCAAAAAGGCCGCCACCAAGAAGGCACCCGCCAAGAAAGCCTCTGCGACAGGCAAGGCCGAAAGCTAAGGCGGCGAGAGCAGGTCGTGGCCCTTCCCGCATGCCAGGCCGGGGCATGATTGACACCGCCGCAGGTGCGGGCGACAACTTGTCCCGTACAGGGACATCTGAGGACGGAGGGCCGATGAAGAAGGTCTATGCCAGTGCGGGCGAGGCTCTGGATGGGGTCTTGCGGGACGGGATGACGATTGCGGCGGGGGGCTTTGGCCTTTGCGGCATTCCCGAGCTGCTGATCGCGGCGATCCGCGATGCGGGAACGAGGGACCTGACGGTGGCGTCCAACAACGCCGGGGTCGACGACTTTGGTCTGGGCCTGCTGCTGCAAAGCCGCCAGATCCGCAAGATGATCTCCTCCTACGTGGGCGAGAACGCCGAGTTCATGCGCCAGTACCTGTCGGGCGAGCTGGAGCTGGAGTTCAACCCGCAGGGCACGCTGGCCGAGCGCATGCGCGCCGGCGGCAGCGGCATTCCGGGCTTCTACACCAAGACCGGCGTCGGCACCGTCATTGCCGAGGGCAAGGAGGTCAAGAGCTTCGACGGCCAGGACTATATCCTGGAACGCGCGATCGTGGCGGATCTGTCCATCGTCAAGGCCTGGAAGGCCGACGACACCGGCAACCTGGTGTTCCGCAAGACGGCGCGCAACTTCAACCCGCCCGCCGCCATGTGCGGGCGCATCTGCGTGGCCGAGGTCGAGGAGATCGTCCCGCGCGGCAGCCTGGACCCCGACATGATCCACCTGCCCGGCATCTACGTCCACCGGATCGTCCAAGGGCCGCACGAGAAGCGCATCGAGCAGCGCACCACCCGCAAGAAGGAGGCCGCGTGATGGCTGGCTGGGACCGCAACCAGATGGCCGCCCGCGCGGCCGAGGAGCTTCAGGACGGCTGGTACGTGAACCTCGGCATCGGCATCCCGACGCTGGTGGCCAACTACGTGGGCGACAAGGACATCACGCTGCAGTCGGAAAACGGCATGCTGGGCATGGGCCCCTTCCCCTACGAGGGCGAGGAGGACCCCGACCTGATCAACGCCGGCAAGCAGACCATCACCGAGCTGTCGCGCACCTCCTACTTCGACAGCGCCACCAGCTTTGGCATGATCCGCGGCGGCAAGATCGCGGCCGCCATCCTGGGCGCGATGGAGGTGGCCGAGAACGGCGACCTGGCCAACTGGATGATCCCGGGCAAGCTGGTCAAGGGCATGGGCGGGGCCATGGACCTGGTCGCGGGCGTGGGCCGCGTGATCGTGGTCATGGACCACACCAACAAGGCCGGCGAGAGCAAGGTGCTGCGCGAATGCACCCTGCCCCTGACCGGCAAGGGTGTTGTCGACCGCATCATCACCAACCTCGGCGTCCTGGACGTCGTTCCCGGCGGCCTCCGGATCGTCGAGACCGCCCAGGGCGTCACCGAGGACGAACTGCGAAACGCGACGCAGGCAACCATCGTCTGAACCCGATCCGACAAGTATGCGCTGGCGGGGGCTTGGACCCCCGCCAGCGTCCGGTGCGGAAAACCTGCACGACAGCGAAAGAAGAGACAATGGACGCGGCAGCGGTCGAAAGGATGTTCACGCGACCAGATGGCGACTTTCTGTGCGCGCGATGGGGACGGCCGGTGGCGCCGGTCGTGTTCGGCCTGGCCGAGGATAGCCTGGACATCTTTCGCGCCGCCATTCGGGCTGGCTATGCCCATGCGGGACATCCGGTGGTCGACACAGATCCGGAGATGGGCGCCAACCTGATGCTGTTCTTTGTCCGCTCGTGGGACGAGTTGACCGGGGTCCCCGATCTGGACCGGCTGACTGGCCTGCCGGATCTTCCGGCGCGACTGGGGCGCGAGGGCGCTGACCAGTACCGTCTGTTCCGCTTTGACGAGGCCGGGGGAATCCGGGCCTGTCTCGTGTTCCTGAACATGGGCGGCGCACTGGCGGAGGCGCATCCGGCCGCCTTGGCCGAACGGGTGATGATGCAGTCGGCGCTGACCTTCGGGGGCGACATCACGCCCTCGCCGGAACTGGCTGCCCTGATCCGGGCGGCCTATGATCCCGTCCTGCCGGTGGCCGCGACACAGCCGGCGCATGCACTGCGCCTGGCGGCTCGGATGGCGGGTTAAGGGGTCAGGCCTTCGGGATCAGGCAGGCCGGCGGCACGCCGTGTGGCGGTCAGGGTATTGGCCAGCAGGCAGGCGATGGTCATCGGCCCGACCCCGCCCGGAACGGGCGTCAGCGCCCCTGCCACGGGCATGGCAGAGGCTTGGTGCACGTCGCCCACCAGCCCCTCCTCCGTCCGGTTGATGCCGACATCGATCACTGTCGCGCCCGGCTTGATCCAGGCGCCCTGAACAAAGTTCGGCCGTCCCACGGCCGCCACCAGAATGTCCGCCTGACGGCACAGCGCCGGCAGATCGGCGGTCCGCGAATGTGCGACCGTAACGGTGGCGCTGTCGCGCAACAGCAGCTGGGCCATCGGCTTTCCGACGATGTTGCTGCGTCCGATCACGACGGCGTTGCGCCCCGACAGCGTGCCCAGGTGGTCGCGCAGCAGCATCAGACAGCCAAGAGGGGTGCAGGGCACCATCGCCTTTTGCCCCGTCGCCAGACGCCCCACGTTGAGGATATGGAACCCGTCGACATCCTTGTCCGGCGCGATGGCGTTGATGACGGCAGCCTCGTCCATGTGCGGGGGCAACGGCAGCTGCACCAGGATTCCGTTCACGGCCGCGTCCGCATTCAGCTGCGCGATCAGGGCCAGAAGGGTTTCCTGATCCGTCTCCGCCGGAAGGCGGTGTTCGAAGGAGGTCATGCCGACCTCGCGCGTCATCCGTCCCTTGGAGCGGACATAGACCTGGCTGGCCGGATCCTCACCCACAAGAACGACGGCAAGGCCGGGCGTGATCCCGCGCGAGGCAAGAGTCACGACATCGGCCGCAATGCGCAGGCGCAGGCGGGCGGCAAATGACTTGCCGTCGATGATCTGGGCCATCATGGGCGATCCTTGTTCAGATAGCGCTCTTCCTGGGCGATGGCGGCATCGATCAGCTGTCGCCAAAGGCGGTCATAGAACTGCGGGTCCAGGCCATGCGCCTGCGCGTGCCGGCGGACATTGGCCACGACTTCTTCGACACGCTCGTCGATGCGGGCGGGAAGACCGTTCCCCGCCTTGATCCGTGCGGCGCGGTCGATCAGCGCGTGGCGGCGCGCCAGAAGCGTCATCAGCTGTTCGTCCAGCGCATCGATACGGGCGCGCAGGGTCGGCATGTCGGGAATGTCATCGATTTCGGTCATCGCGCCCTTCCCTTGCACTGCCTGCCGCCGGATCACAAGAGGCCGGAACTTACTCGACCTGCGACCCTGCCAGCGCGGTGCGCAGACGCCCCAGCAGGGCCTGCAGCTGCCCGGCATCGTCCAGCGAAAAACCTGTCGCCGCGGTGACGCAGGCGTTCACATGCTGGGACTGCGCCTGAAGGGACCTGCCGCGTTTCGTAAGGGACACGATGACCCGCCGCTCGTCCTCCTGGTCGCGGGTGCGCGTCACAAGTCCCGCCAGTTCCAGCCGCTTGACCAGCGGGGTCAGCGTGCTGCTGTCCAGGCCAAGTGCACATCCGATCTGACCGACGCTTTGCGAATCCGACGACCACAGCGTCAGCATTGCCAGATACTGGGGATAGGTCAGGCCAAGCGGCTCCAGCAGCGGCTTGTAAATCCGGCCAAAAGCCAGATTCGCCGCATAGATGTCAAAGCAGATCATGGCCCCAAGGGCCGAGGCAGGCGTGTTATCCATGATGCGATCTTTACTCGCGGTGTGTCCGGATCACAACACTTGCCGAAGCGACAGCGGCATATTAACTTGCGAGCAATATAATCGCTTACAAGGATAAGATGATGGTCAGCAAGGTTCTTTATCGCACCGCCGCGACGGCCACCGGTGGCGGACGCGACGGCAGGACGGCACTCGACGATGGCAGCCAGGTCTTTGAGCTGGCCGTGCCGCGCGAACTGGGAGGAGCCGGCGGCGATGGGCTGAACCCCGAAAAGCTTTTCGCCCTGGGCTACGCCGCCTGCTTCATGGGGGCCATGCGCCATTACGCAGCCGCACAAAAGGTCAAGGTTCCCGATGATGCAGCCGTGAATGTCAGCGTCGGGATTGGCCCGCGCGAGGATACCGGCTTTGAGCTGGACGTGCAGATCATCGTCACTCTGCCAGGAATGGACCGGGCCGTGGCGCAGGACCTGATCGACGGCGGGCACCGTGTCTGCCCGTACTCGCATGCAACCAGCGGGACGCTGTCGATCACGCCGTCGCTGGCCTGATTTCTCGTCCGGGGCCGCAGGTTCCGCGGCCAATGCGCCGGGCCGCACCGAAATCTTGACAAAAAACCTTTGCACACCTACTGCGCGGCAACCTCAGGAGGCCGCGCATGTTCTGTTCCCGTGATCATCTGGCCTCTTTTGCGGACATGCCCTGCCTGATCCACAAGGGACGCACGCTGCGCTATGATCAGCTGGCCACCCTTTCCGCCGGCTTTGCGCGCCGCCTGCCGCGCCGCCGGGGCTTGATCGCCATCGAGATGGAGCCCAGCCCCCGGGGCATCGCAGCCTATCTGGGGGCGCTGCAGGCCGGCCATGCGGTCATGCCGCTGCCGGTTGACGAACCCGAAATCGCGCGGCGGCTGGAACAACGCTTCCACCCTGCGGCCAGCTGGCGCCGGATTGGGGACCGCTGGCGACTGCTGCACCACGATGCGCCCGCCGTCATCCATCCGGACTTGGCGCTGCTGCTGCAAACCTCGGGCAGCACCGGCCAAGGGCGCGGGGTCCGGCTGTCGGCGCAGGCCCTCGCGGCCAATGCCGCCTCCATCGCCGACTATCTCGGCATCACGTCGTCGGATCGGGCGGCCCTGGTGCTGCCGCTGCACTATTCCTATGGCCTTTCCGTTCTTCACTCCCATCTGGCGCAGGGGGCAAGCCTGTGGCTGGCCGACATGGCCCCACTGCAACCGGGCTTTCCCGAGGCGCTGGAGGCGTCAGGCGCCACCAGCCTGGCGGGCGTGCCGCATCATTTCCGCATGCTGGAATCCATTGGGCTGGACCGGGCGTTGCCGCGTCATCTGTCCTGCCTGACGGTGGCAGGTGGCGCGATGCCGCCCGAGGCGGTCTGCCACTGGGCCAGACTGATGCAGGCGCGTCAGGGCCGTTTTGTCGTGATGTATGGCCAGACCGAAGCAACCGCCCGCATCGCCTGGCTGCCGCCCGAGCAGGCCGAAAGCGCGCCCGATGCGGTGGGCCGGGCCATCCCGGGCGGCACTCTTGCCCTGCACGACCCGCAGGGCCGCGAACTGCCCGGCGTCGGGGTCGAGGGCCAGCTGATCTATCGCGGTCCGAACGTGATGATGGGCTATGCCGACGGGGCCGAGGATCTGTCCAAGGGGGCCGAACTGAACGAACTGGCCACAGGCGATCTGGCGTGGCGGGGCTCTGACGGGTTTTACCGCATCACCGGGCGGCTGTCGCGCATGTCCAAGATCGCGGGGCTGCGGATCGGGCACGACGCCCTGGAACAGGCGCTGGCTCAGGCCGGGTACGAGGCAGCTGTCTGGGGCGACGACAAGATGATCCGCATCGCTGCCCGGGACGCCGATGACGCGCTGGCCCGGCAGGCGGCGCAGCTGGCCGGGCTGCGGCCGCAGCACGTGACCGTCCTGCCCTGCGAACGGCTGCCCCGGCTGGCCAATGGCAAGATCGACTATCCTGTGCTGCGCCGGCTTGGGGATCCTGCCTCCGATGGGGCGGCGGTTCAGGAGATCTTTGCCCGCAGCTTCGCCCCGCGTTCCGTTCGTCCGCAGGACAGCTTTGTCAGCCTGGGTGGCGATTCGCTGCGCCATGTCGAGTTGTCCCTGGCGCTGGACCGCCGGCTTGGCGGCCTGCCCGACGGGTGGGAGCGGCAGAGCATCGCCGCCCTCTCTCGCGCCGCGCCCGCGCCGCGCAGCCGTGTGGCAATGCCGCTGCTGGTCCGCGCGCTGGCGATCCTGGCGGTTGTCGTGTCGCACCAGACGGGATGGCCGGTTTATGGCGGCGCCGCGGCCATGATGATCCTGCTGGGCCACAGCGTGGCGCAGCACCGCCTGCCGGCCCTGGCCCAAGGCGACGCCCTGCGCTTTCTGCAGCCCAGCCTGCGTGTCCTGATCCCCTACGGGCTGATCTTGGCAGGCTTCGCGCTGGCTTGGCAGCAGGTGCCTTGGGTCTCGGTCTTTCTGGTCGGGAACATGGCGCTGACCGTGCCCGAAACGCACCTGATGCTGCCCTATCTTTACTGGTTCGTCGAAGTATACATGCAGATCACCCTCCTCCTGCTGGTGATCTTCTGGCCCCGCGCCAGCCGGGACCTGCTGCGGCGCGCGCCCTTCGCCACGGGGCTTGCGCTGCTGGCCCTGGCCGCGGCACTGCGGGTGACCCTGCCCGAGTTGTGGCCCCTGCCCGCCGGGCGGTCTCAGTTCTCGCTGCCCTGGGTGTTCTACCTGTTCGCTCTTGGCTGGTGCGTGGCCCTTGCGGACACGCCGCGCCGCCAAGCGGCGGTGCTACTGGCGGCGGCGGTGATCCTGCCGGGCGCGGCATGGCTGGGCGGCAACTGGCACGGGGCCTGGATCAAGTATCTGAGCCTCTTGGCCGTTGTCGCCGTGCTGCTGCATGCCCCGAGCCTTCCGCTGCCCCGCATGGCCGCGCGGTCGGTCATGCTGCTGGCGCAGGCGGCTTTTCCCATCTACCTGCTGCACCGCCTGGTGCCCGAGGTGCTGATGCCGCTTGCGGGTCTCGGGGGTCGGTCAGGCGCGATTGACGCGGTGGCCGTCCTGGGCGGCATTGCAGTCGGCTTGCTGGCCGCAGAGGTTCAGGCACATGCCGCGCCGGCACTTGCCGCACGCCTTCGGCGACGCCAGCCCCCCAAGGACACCGATCTGCCGAACGCACGCATCATGGGGGCCTGACGCCGCCACGGTCGCGGATCGACCGATGCGCCCGCGCAAACACGCCATGGCGTGTCGCGGCCAGCCCGCGGTTTATCTGTCGCCTTCCAATGCTGAAAGGACACCCGACCAAGCCGGATCCTGCGATGCGCTGAATCCCCATCCGGTTTTTGATGCGCCCGATCTTCCTGGTCTTGCCATCGAAGATCAGTTGTCGGAAATCTCGCATCGCGCTCCGCACACGCCTGGTGAAATGCGTCAGCGTCACGCACTCTGCCGGCAGATCCGGCATCTTTCATGCCAAATCACAGAGCCAATCCATCACGCGCTCTACTTCGAGCGGCCTTGTTCCAGGCCTCATTCTGCCGAGGGATACGTGCGGCTGATCCGGCAGGGTCAGTGTCTTGGCATGAGTGGACTTAAGGCTGCCTGCTCCCGCACGACGAACCGGACGTCCTGCCATGACCCCTTGAGGCGGCGTGGGTCACTGCTGATCTGTCTGGACAAGGACATGGCGTGGCGGGCGGACAGGGCGGGACGTCCCGGCCGCTCGTGGTCTCCGATGCGGCAGTTCGGTTCTGCATGATGGTAAAGGTGCTCTTTGGCCTGCCGCTTCGGCAAGTCGAGCCATGGAAACGTCACTGGTTCGAGTGCCCATGGCGAGGTGGCATGAGGGCCGGCATCCTGAAGATGGTCAGGGCCGACTGGCCGGTGCCGGACGTCTCCACGCCTCAAGCCGCAGGTAGAAGACCCTCGCTGTTCAGGTACCCCACCGCCGCGCACCGGGATCGCTGAACCGGCCGACAGACCCTGAGGCGCAAGCGCCATGGATCCGGGGGCGCCGAATGGCACCAGGTTCCGGGACGATGGAGACTGGGGCTGGCGCGCAAGCACGGCCCGCAGAGCAGGCGCCCGTATCGGCAGCGGTCACTTGGCCATGGATGCTGTTCCGGCTTTGTTAACCTGTGGATATGATGCCTAAGGTCATGTCGACCGATGGCGGAGCCAAAGGCTGGCACAGGCGATGTCGATGAAGCGAGGAAAGCGACTTGCGGCCTTGTCGGAGCCTGTTGCGAGCCTGCGCGTGGTCTCCAGCCTGTTGAAGCGGCGTTTCCCCATATCGTGCAGGGTGGAGATGCTCATGACCACGGTCTTTCGGACCTTGCGGTTCTTGCGCCTCGGGATCATCGGGCCGGCGTCGCGTT
>VGDE01000114.1 GCA_016869875.1 Alphaproteobacteria bacterium | reverse complement strand
CGCACCACGCGGCGGGCAGCCGGATCGATCCGCCGATATCGGTCCCCAGATGGAGCGGCCCATAGCCCGCAGCCCCTGCCGCTCCCGCCCCCGCGCTGGAACCGCCGGGGTTCATCGCGGTGTTCCACGGATTGCGCGCCAGCCGGTGAAAGCTGGACAGGCCCGAGGACAGCATTCCCAGATCGGGCATGGTGGTGCGGCCGGTAAAGACCGCCCCGGCCTCGCGCAGTCTGGCGGCCGGCGGCGCGTCCTCGGCCTTGGGTGTCAGTTCGGTGGCCGCGGTGCCAAGGGGCATCGGCACGCCACGCGTCGCGATGTTCTCCTTGATGGTAACGGGCACTCCATCCAGCACCGCTCCGCCGACGATCAGGGGCGCGTCGGCCTGCCAGCGCGCCTCGCTGGCGCGGGCGGCCTCCATCGACTCGTCCGGGTCCAGATGCCAGATCGCGTTCAGCTGCGGCTCGCAGCGATCCATCTGTGCCAGAACGTCCTTCGCCACCTCGACAGGCGAGAAGCGGCCCGCCCGATATCCGGCGACCAGCTCCGTGGCGCTCAACTCGTTCAGGCCTGCCATCACATCCCTTGCCTGTCGCATCGCACAGCGATACAATCGTATTGTATTAAGCTATCCCTGCCGCTTCCCTCCCGTCAAGGCTTTGTCATGTCCGATATCAGCCGTGCCGTCCTGGCGCCCAAACCTGCCGCCATTCCCGAAGACGACCCGCTCTTCGTCGACTCGATCGCCCGTGGGTTTCGTGTCCTGTCGGCGTTTCACGGGGCATCGGGGCCTTTGTCCCTGGGCGAGATCGCAGCCCGTTGCGGGCTTGGCAAAAGCGCAGTCCAGCGGATCGTCCACACGCTGCGCCAGCAGGGCTACCTGCGCCGCGATCCAGGCGATCGGGGCTTTCTGCCGGGGCTGAGGCTGCTCGATCATGCGCTGGACTATCAGCGGCTGAACCCTGACATCGCCCGCGTCCTGCCCGCCCTGATGGAGTTGCGGGCCGCCACGGGCGAGCGCGTCGATTTCAGCCTGCGTGACGACCTGCGGCTGATCTATGCATTGCGCTTCCAGTCCAAGCGCAGCTTCTATTCCGCCTCACTCATCGGGACCAGCGTGCCGCTGTATTGCACGGCGGGCGGGCGCGCGGTGCTAGGCCGGTTGCCGCAAAACGAGGCGGAAGAAGTCATCGCCCGTTCGCCCCTCATACCCTATTCCCACCGGACGCTGATCGATCCGCCCGCGATCATGGCCAAGATCGCTGAGGCGCGAGAGGCCGGCTATGCCGTCGCCGAGGAAGAGATCGTCGCCGGCGAGATCGCCCTAGGTGTACCTGTGCTGGACGAGACGGGGCGGCCCTTCGGCGCGATCCATGTCGCCGGATCGCTTGGGGAATGGAACGCCGCCGATTTCGTGCGCAACTTCGCCCCCCTTGCCATGACTGCGGCCGGAGCGCTGAACCGGCGCTAGGCCCTAGCGGATCTGCGTCAGCAGGCCCGCTGCCAACCGGGCGCGTTCGGTGAGGCTCTCCACCTCGATATGCTCGTCCAGCGTATGCAGCCCCCGGCCACGGACGCCGATGGAATCCAGCGTCGGCACGCCCATGGCGCCGGTGAAGTTCCCATCCGAACCGCCGCCAGCCCGGTCCGACGACATCTCGAACCCGATCTGTCCGGACAGCTCGCGCGCAAGATCGTAAAGTGCCATCGTCCCCGGCCGGGGCTCCCACACAGGGCGCGTGACGCCGCGGGTGACGATGAAGTCGACGCCAGCCTCCTCGCCCTGCAGGGCCAGCATGGCAGCGACGCCCTGGTCAAGATCGACTTGGGTCTTGGCCATGGACAGGACCTCGGCCCGGCATTCGGAGGCGACGCAGTTCACCCATTGCCCCGCATGGACGACCCCCACGGAGAAGGTGCAGTCCTCGGTCGTCATGGCCTCAATCTGAAGGATGCGCCGCGCCATGGCTGCGATGGCCGAACGGCCGTCCTTGAGCGCCCAGCCAGCATGGCTGGGCCGACCTTGGGTCAGAAGGTCGAACCGGGCAATTGCGTAGCGCCCGATCACCGCGCCTCCGTCCGGCAGCGCGGGTTCGGGCACCAGCACGGCGCGCTGACCGCGGGCGGCATCCTCGATCAGGCTGCGGGGGGCAGGGCGGCCGACCTCCTCGTCCGGGGTGAAGAGGAAGGTGACAGGCAGAGGGGTGGTCATCCCTGCCCGCCCGATCTGGCGCATGGCCTCCAGAAAAACGTAATTGCCACCCTTCATGTCCATGATGCCCGGCCCCCAGGCCTTGCCGCCCTCGACCCGGAACGGCAGCTTCTCCAGCGTGCCGACCGGGTGAACCGTGTCCATGTGGCCGGAAACCAGGATGCCCGGCTGGCCCTGATCCGGATGCGGGAAGCTTGCGCGGATCGAGGTGCCGAAAGGCCCGGTCCCCGGTACCATCTCGACCGTTGCGCCAATGGCGGAGAGGTCGCGCGCGGCCAGATCCATCATGCGGCTGACGGCGACGGCGTCCCAGGTGGGGCTTTCGCATTCAACCCAGGGACGCAGGCCCGCTAGCATCTCGTCCGCGTCAAAAGGCAGGTCCAGCGCACTCATGCCGCCACCGGCAGGCGACGCTCGATCAGCCGGGCATAGATTGAGGCGCCCACGGGCAGGATACCCTCGTCCAGCACGAAGCCCGGGTTGTGCAGTGGCACGGTTCCGGCATGGCCGACATTGCCATAGGCGCCGGGCACAATTTGCAGCATGTCAGCAAAATCCTCGGAGCCAGTGAAGGGCTCGGAGTCGTCGCGGACGTTCTCGGCCCCCAGCACGTCGGCGGCGGCCCCGGTCCATGCGTCCGACAGGTCGGCATCGTTCACCAGCACGTCGAAGATTTCGCGGAACTCGCAGGTGATCTGCAGATCGAAGGCCTGCCCGGCGCCGGTGCAGATCGCGCGCATCCGTTCCTGCATCAGATCGCGCACCTCGGGACGGAAGAAGCGGATCGTTCCCGCAAGCGTCGCGGTCTCCGGCACCACGTTATAGGCGCTGCCCGCATGGATCTGGGTCACTGACAAGACGGCCTGATCCAGGGGCGCAATGTTGCGTCCAAGGATGGTCTGGAACTGCCCGACCAGTGCGGAAGCCGCGACGAGTGCATCACGGGACTGCTGGGGCATCGCCGCATGACTGCCCTTGCCAGTCACCTTGATGTCGAAGAACGACGCCCCCGCCATTGCGGGCCCCTTGCAAAGCGTGGCTTGCCCCAGCTCGCCGGTCGGCTGGTTGTGCATTCCGTAAACCTCATCCACTGGAAAGCGTTGGAACAACCCGTCCGCGATCATCGCGCGCGCGCCGCCCAGCCCCTCTTCGGCCGGCTGGAAGATGAACACGGCCGTGCCGTCGAAATTGCGTGTCCGCGCCAGATACCGGGCCGCCCCCAGCAGCATCGTCGTGTGCCCGTCATGGCCGCAGGCATGCATCTTGCCGGCACGAGTAGAGGCATGGGGCAGGCCTGTCGCCTCGAGGATCGGCAGCGCATCCATATCGGCACGCAGCCCCACCCGGCGGTTGCCCTGCCCCCTGCCCTTCAGGATACCGACGACGCCGGTCTTGCCGACGCCCTCATGAACCTCGTCCATGCCCCATTCACGCAGGTGTGCGGCAACGATGGCGCTGGTGCGGACCTCTTCCATTCCTATCTCGGGATGCGCGTGCAGATCGCGGAAGATCGCGGTCAGTTCCGGCGCGGCGGCGTCGATCTCAGGCAGGTTCGGCATGGGGCAAGTCTCGCATCTCTTGGAAGTTCTGGAAATCCCAGGATCGGCCGGGAGCGGCCTCGATCAGGGCACGGGTGTAGGGATGCGCGGGCGCCGAGAGGACCTTGCCGGCGGGGCCGTGTTCGACAACCGCGCCGCGCTGCATCACGATCACCTCGTCGCAGATCTGGGCAGCGACGCGCAGATCATGGGTGATGAAGACGATGGCGATGCCGAGATCGCGCTGCAACTGGTCCAGAAGGTCCAGCACCTGCGCCTGCACCGACACGTCCAGTGCGGACACGGCTTCGTCGGCGACCAGCACGTCGGGCCGCATCATCACCGCCCGGGCGATGGCGATACGCTGGCGCTGCCCCCCCGAGAACTGGTGTGGATAACGCCGAAGCGCGTCCTCGGGCAGGCCTACGACGCCCATCAATTGCGCAGCCTCGGCCATAGCTTCGGCGCGGGGCGTGCCGTAGTTCAGCGGGCCCTCGATCAGGCTCTCGCCCACGGTCCAGCGCGGGTTCAGCGACCGCATCGGATCCTGGAACACGACCTGCAGCTTCTTGCGATGCGGACGCAAGGCGCCGCGCGAAAGGGAGGCGATGTCGGCACCATCCACCATGATCCGCCCGGAAGTCGGGTCGATCAACCGCATGACGCAGCGCGCGACGGTGGACTTGCCGGATCCCGATTCCCCCACGATGCCCAAGGTGCGTCCAGACGAGAGATTGAAGGTCACGTCCTTGGCCGCATGCGCCACGGGCCGCTTCTTCAGGATTCCGCCACCGCCGTAGATCTTGTTCAGACGTTCGACCTGCAACACCGGACCGGCCCCTGCGGGGCGGGGTGGACGCGGTGAAAGACTGGGCACCGCGCGCAGAAGCTTGCGGGTATAATCGGCCTGCGGGGCGCGCAGCAGCCGTTCCACCGCGCCATGCTCGACGATCTCGCCCTGTTTCATCACATAGACGGTATCGGCGATCTCGGCGACGACGCCCATGTCATGGGTGATGAACAGAACCGCCGTGCCGTGGTCGCGCTGCATTTCGTCGATGAGGGACAATATCTGCTTCTGCGTCGTCACATCCAGCGCGGTCGTAGGTTCGTCCGCAATCAGCAGGACGGGCTCGAGGACCAGCGCCATGGCAATCATGATCCGCTGACGCTGCCCGCCCGACAGTTGGTGCGGATAGGATCGGAAGATGCGATCGACATCCGGCAGATGCACCTGCTCCATCATGGCCACCGCCCGCTTGCGTCGTTCGGCCGCCGAAAGGTCGGTGTGAAGCTCCATCACCTCCATGATCTGCTCGCCGACGCGCAGGACCGGGTTCAGCGCGGTCATCGGCTCCTGGAAGATCATGGCGACGCGGGCCGCGCGCAGTTCGCGCATCTGTGCCTGGCTCAGAGGCAGCAGGTCCCGCCCCTGAAGGGCGATGGTCCCGCCTGACACCTTCAGCGCCTGCGGCAAGAGACCCATTACCGCCAGCGAGGTTACCGACTTGCCGGACCCGGATTCGCCGACGAGGCACACCGTTTCTCCGGCGCGGATGGTCACATCGATGGATTTCAGCACCGCCGGATTGCCTGGCGTGTCAGGCAGGGTCACGGTGAGGTCCCGCGCCTGAAGCACCACCGGCGCCGCATCGAAATCGCCTGTCTTGAACTGCATGTCCCTACCCCGCCCTTTTCTTCAGCCGTGGGTCCAGCATGTCGCGCGCCGCATCCCCCAGAAGGTTGATCGACAGGATGCACAGTGACAGCGCAATTCCGGGATAGAGGATCAACTCGGGCTTGATGCGGAAGAACAGCCTGCCTTCGGCCATGATGTTGCCCCAGGTGGGGGTCTCGGTGCTGACGCCGGCCCCCAGGAAGGACAGGATCGCCTCGGTCAGGATGGCAGAGGCCAGGATGTAGGTCCCCTGCACGATCAGCGGCGCCAGCGTGTTCGGCACCAGATGCCGCACGAGGATCTTTGGCATGGAGGTTCCAAGCGCGATCGCCGCTTCGACATAAGGCTCCTCGCGCGCAGACAGGATCACGGCGCGCACCAGGCGCACGACGCGGGGAATCTCGGGGATGGTGATCGCGGCGATGACCGAGCCGACCGATGGCCCGTTGAGCGCCACCAGCGCGATCGCCAGCAGGATCGAGGGGATGGCCATCAGCGCATCCATCGCCCGCATGATGATCGCATCCGCCGTGCGGAAGAAGCCTGCGATCAGGCCGATGATCAGACCCAGCAGCACCGCGACCGCCGCCGTTGCGATGCCGATGATCAGGGACAGCTGCCCCCCGATCAGCACCCGGCTGAGGATATCGCGGCCAAAATTGTCCGTTCCGAGAGGATGAGCCGCGGACGGGTCCTGCAGGCGCAGCATCGGGTTCATGGACAGCGGATCATGCGGCGCGATCCAGCCGGACAGCATCGTCAGGACGACGATCACCGCCAGGATCAGCGCGGCCAGCTTGGTGCCGATGCCAAAGGCCGGCAGGCGCAGCGCGCGCAGGACCGGCTGCATCGCTGAGGTGGGTTGCGGGATCTGGGCCATCAGTAGCGGATCCTCGGATCAAAGAGGCTGTAGCTGAGATCGATCAGCAGGTTCACCAGCACGTAGAAGAAACTGGTCAGCAGGATCATCGCCTGGATCACTGGATAGTCGCGTGCCAGAATCGCATCGACCGTCAGGCGCCCAATGCCGGGGATGTTGAAGACGGTTTCGGTCACCACGACCCCGCCGATCAGCAGCGCAAAGCCCGTCCCGATCACGGTCAGGATGGGCACGGCGGCATTTCTGAACGCATGGCGGAACAGGACGCGGCGCTCGGGCGCGCCCTTGGCGCGGGCGGTGCGGATGTAGTCCTCTCCCAAAACCTCCAGCATGTTGGCACGGGTCATGCGGGCGATCAGCGCGACATAGATCGTCGACAGGGTCAGCGCAGGCAGGAAGGCAGTCGAGAGAAACGCCCCCAGCCCCGCCGACAGCGGCTGAAAGCCCTGCACCGGAAACCAACCGAGACGCAGAGAGAAGATCAGGATGAAGAGATACCCGATCACGAAGACCGGGACCGAGAAGCCAAGGACCGAAAAGGTCATCACCGCGTAATCGGCGGCGCTGCGATGCTTCCACGCGGCCAGCACGCCCATGGGCACGGCAATGGCAACCGATATCAGGATGGTCAGCACCGCGATCGACAGCGTCGGGGCAATCCGGTCTGCGACCATCGTCGCCACCGGCGTGTTTGAGATCAGCGACACGCCCAGATCGCCGCGCAGAAGCTGCCCGACCCAGCCTATGAACTGGATATGGATGGGATCGTTCAGCCCCATGGCCGCGCGGATGCGTTCCAGCTGCGCCGGCGTTGCCATGTCGCCCGCGATGATCGCGGCCGGATCACCCGGCGTCAGGCGCAGCAGAAGGAAGACGAAGATCGCGACCAGCAGCATCACGGGAATGACCGCGAGGCAGCGCCGCAGGATGTAACCCAGCATCAGTTTCCTTTCGACTGGTTCGCAAGGGGGCAGCCTGTGCCGCCCCCGGCCGGATCGATGCGGATCACTCGGTCTTCTGGATGCCCCAGAAGACGGGGACCGGGCTGTCGAGCATTCCGGTGATGGTTGTGCGGCGTGCCTGTGGCAGGGTGTACTGCCCGAGCGGAATCAGGAGACCGTTCTCGAGCGCATGGTCTTGAATGCGGGCGGCAACCTCGGCCTGAGTTTCGGCGTCGGAGGCGTCGATGAACTCCTCCTTCAGCGCCTCGATGGCCTCGTCCGTGGGCCAGCCGAACCATGCATCGTCACCGCGCCCGTTCAGCATCGGGTTGGAAATCGGGTTCGAGATCTCCGGCACCATCCAGTTGGTGACGAAGATGTTCCAACCACCTTCCGAGGGCGCGGCTTGACTGGCGCGTCGCGTCACCAGCGTCTGCCAGTCCATCGGCTGCAGCTCGACCTGGAAGCCCGCCTCGCGCAGCGCCTGCGAGATGACGACCGGCTGCGTGACCAGAGCGACCATGTCGGTCGGAGCCAGCAGGACGACCGGCGTGCCGTCATAGCCGGCCTCCTCCAGCAGTGCCCGAGCCTCGTCGGTGCCGCCCCCCTGCACCAGCGTCTCCGAGCCTCCCGTGCTTTCCAGCGGCGTGCCGCAGCCAAGGATTGCGCCGCAGACCTGGTAGTATTCGGGATTGCCTACCATTGCAGCCAGCACCGGTTCTTGCGTGATTGCCTTCAGCGCTGCTTGCCGGACCTGCGGGTTGTCGAAGGGCGGGTGCAGGAAGTTCATCCGCGTCATCGTCTGCATTCCCGTCGGTTCGCGCACTTCGACGACGACGTTCGGATCACCCTCGAGCAGCGGGATCAGGTCGACCTGCATCGCCTCGATATAGTCGATCTCGCCACTTGATAGCGCGTTCACCGCGGTCTGCACGTCGGGCATGTTGACCCATTCGACGCGGTCCACATTCACGACCTTGCCGCCCGCCATCCAGCTCGCCGGCTCTTCCCGCGGAACATATTCATCGAATTTTTCATAGACGACCTTCAGGCCCGGCTGGAACTCGGCTTCCACGAAGCGGAAGGGACCCGAGCCGACATATTCGGTGATCGCCTCGTCGGCGGGCGTCTCCGCGACCCGGGCGGGCATGATGAAGGGCGGAATGGCCGACTGCTTGGACAGCACGTCCAGCATCGGCACGAAGGGCTCGGTCAGGGTCCAGGTAATCGTGCGCTCGTCGGTGGCCTCGAGGCTGGCGGTGCGGTCCATGATGACCTGCCCGCCCGCGTCACGTTCCGACCAGCGGTTCAGAGAGGCGACGGCATCTGCCGCCGTCACCGGCGCACCATCGTGGAAAGTGAGCCCTTCGCGCAGCGTGAAGGTATAGATCAGCCTGTCGTCCGAGACGGTCCAGTCGGCCATCTGCGGCTGCGGCTGGAAGTCGGAATCCTGCGCCACCAGCACGTCATAGATCATGTAGGCGTGGTTGCGGCTGATATGCGCGGTCGTGATGATCGGGTCCAGCACGCGCAGGCCGGAATGCATCACGGCGGTGATCGTCGTCTCGGCCCAGGCCGTGCCGGCCAGCAGGGTCGAGGCCAGAAGGCTCGCAGTCAGTCGGTTGAACATGATGTCCTCTCTGTCGAAGGGGAACGCGTGCCGATCTTGGCGCCGGCCGGCGCGTCTGCGGTGAAAGCATGGCCGCCCGGCTCCAACCGGATACCAGGAGAAAGGTGCCGGAAAGGCAGGCTTGCGGGGCTCACCGGCATCGGGCCGGGCGCGGCGCAGGTCAGGATTTGCGACGCGATCGGTGCAAAATCGGCGCGGAAATGGTTCGAGCTCTTGACCACCAGGATTGCTTGCGCTTCGGGATCGATCCCCAGGAAGCGGAACATCTGCCGGTCTGCCATCTGCGCCTTCTCGGACGCGACCGCGATCCGCACGCCCCCGATGCGCAGCGCCGCCGACGGGCCAAGCTGCAGATGCGCGCCGCCGAAGTAAGGACCGGTCGCATGGCAACGACCATCCGACAGCGCCTCGACAGTGAACCGGCCCTCGAAAGGCGCGTCGCCCGGAATGCCTGACCGACCGCCGATCGAAAGCGAGATCTCGGCACCAAGGCCTGCCTCGTGCGCAGCTGCCGCGGCGTCGGGATCGACGATCAGTCCGATGGCGGCGTCCTGCGCGCCCGCCGCGACCAGCGCGCGCAGCATCCCCGTTGTGTCCGAATTGCCGCCCGCGCCGGGATTGTCCTGCGTATCGACCAGGATCACCGGCCCCTGCCCGGCGCGCATCGCCGCGGCCACCCCCTCGGCGGGCAGGTAGCAGGTGCCGCAAAACGCATCCTCGGCGGCGGCCAGCGCGCTTGCGATATCGTCTGCGATCCGGTCCGCCTGACCTTGGGTCCGAGCATGGACCAAGACCGAAGGACGGCAGTCGGCGAAATCCGCCGCCGGAAACCCCATGAACAGCGAGACGCAGGCGCCCTCGGCATCTCCTGCTACAACCATTTCGTAAAGCTTTGCCGCCGGCTGGACCGAGGTCGCCTGCCAGGCAATGGGAATCAGGTAGTCGCCTTGCCGGAATGCCGCATAAGTGGGCACCCCGTCCATCAATCGCTCCAACTCGGCCGCCGCGCGGCGGCCGGTCTCGGCCATGTCCACATGAGGATAAGTCCGAAAGCCCACCATGACGTCCGCATGATGCACCATCTGCGCCGAGATATTGCCGTGCAGATCCAGCGCGGCAACCACCGGCACATCCGGGCCTACGATCTGTCGCACCCGCGCCAGCAGCGCACCCTCGCCGTCGGGCGTGCCGTCGGCCACCATCGCCCCGTGCAGATCCAGAAGCACCCCGTCAACCGGCCCCAGATCCTGCAGGCCCCTCACAATTTCGTCCGTGATGGCGCTATAACATTCAGCGGTCACGGGCGCCGAAGGCACCGCTCCTGCCCATAACAGCGGCAGAAGTTGCCAACCCGCCTGACGCGCATGCTCTATCATTCCTGCCACGGGCAGGTTCACCCCGGCGGCCCGGACTTCGATCTCGGGGCCACGACTGAGGGGAAGATAACCGCCGCCCTGCCGGAAGGCCGCCATGTCCGCCGGGCTTGGCGCGAACGAGTTGCTCTCATGGACGAATCCCGCAAGGGCAATTCTTCTGATTGAAGGCGATTGGGGCATCTG